>CADCMN010000045.1 GCA_902802575.1 uncultured Eubacteriales bacterium
ACGGAGTGAATGGACCATGGAATACAGGCATGAGATAAAATATCTGATCAGCCTGGGGGAGGCGGAGTTTCTGGCCACCCGGCTTCGGCTCACCCTGTCTCAGGATCCGCACGCGGTAAAGAACGGCGGGACCTACTTCATCCGCAGCCTCTACTTCGACACGCCCTTTGAGCGAGCGGTGGGGGAGAAGGCCGACGGCGTGGAGTTTCGGGACAAGTACCGCATCCGCATCTACGATATGTCCGACAAGGTCATCAAGTTCGAGCGCAAGCACAAGAACGGTCAGTTCATCGGCAAGCAGAGCCTGCTCCTCACCCGGCAGCAGTGCGACGCCATCCTGGCCGGGGAATACGGCTTTTTGCTCCACCGCCAGGAGGACTTCGCCGCGGAGCTCTATGCGGCCCTTCGGACCGAGGGCTGGCGGCCCCGGGTCCTGGTGGATTATGATCGGGAGCCCTTCGTCTTCCCCCTGGAGGACGTTCGAATCACCATCGATCGGAACATCCGCACGGGTATGCGGTGCACGGAGCTGTTCGATCCCCACACGCCCACCTTCCCGGCCACGGACTTTGCCAACGGCTGTATCCTGGAGGTCAAGTTCAACAGGTACCTGCCCAGCTACGTCCGCTCCCTCATCCAGGTGAATGCGGCCTCCCACACGGCGGCCAGCAAATACCTCTACTGTCGTCAGTTTGACTTTTGATAGAATCATTCGCTAAAAAGGAGAAGACAATGGATAACGTATTTCAGTACATCTTGCAGCTGCAGAACTATCAGCCCATGCTCACCATCCTCACGGTGCTGGCAGCCTTCCTGGTGGGCCTCTATGTGTTCTTCATCTACCGGATCACCTTCGCCGGCGTCATCTATTCGAGGACCTTCAACCTGAGCCTGGTGATGCTCTGCATGGTCACAGCCACGGTCATCATGTTCATGGCCAACAACGTGAAGCTCAGCTTGGGCATGGTGGGCGCCCTCTCCATCGTCCGTTTCCGCACGGCCATCAAGGACCCCATCGACACGGTCTTCATGTTCTGGGCCATCGCCGAGGGCATCGCTCTGGGTGCGGGGTACTTCATCGCGGGCATCATTGCGGCGGTGTTCATCGGCCTGTGCATGATCCTGATCTCCGTTATCAAGGGTCGGGCGTCGCTCCCCTATTTGCTGATCCTCCACTATGACGAGAGCGCATCCAAGCAGATCAAGCAGATGGTGGCGCAGCTTCCCCAGGGCCGGATCAAGTCCAAGACCGTCCAGCGCGAGGGCATCGAGATGACCGTGGAGCTGCGGGTCCGTCAGAGCGAGACCGGCTTCGTGGACAAGTTCATGCGGGTGGAGGGCGTCTACGACGCTACTCTGATCGCACACCAGGGCGACATGATCTCCTAAGGCGCTTCGCTTTCGCTCGTATGGACCCATGGCCCATACGAGCGAGTATCGCCTGCGGGCGGGTTTTCCAGCACAGCCTGAAATGCAAGCATTTCGCGAGCGGCTGTGCTGCAAGTGTGTCGATAAGAACGCATTGCGTTCTTATATCCACACGCACATGTCGCTGGATTTGACGGGATTTAAGCCGTCCGTTCTTCCTGCCGTGTCCGTTGCCGCGATACTGCGGCTTGTGGGAACTGAGTCGGGCGCGGCGAAACCAATTTATCCCATTTGGCTTTTCTTTTTCGGTTCCTTTTTCTGAAGAGAAAAAGGAACAAAGCATCCGTTCTTTGTGAGGTGGTTTTTTCGTGGACGCAGATCCCAGTAGCATTCCCATACGGTTGCTGCTGAACGAGTCCGTTCCCCAGGCCGCGGGGCAGAGCCCTTCCGGCCTTATCCTGTTCTTCCTGGTGCTGCTCCTGTGCAGCGCTTTCTTTGCCGGCAGCGAGACCGCCCTCTCCACCGTGAACCGGATCCGCATGATGAGCTATGCGGACGACGGGGATCGGCGGGCCCGGCGGGTGCTCTATATCCTGGACCACTTCGAGGAAGCCCTGCCTGTCGGCCATACTCATCGGCAACAATATCATGCACATCGGCAGTGCCGCTTTGGCGACCCTGACGGCCACCCGCCTGTGGGGCGAGGGGGCAGTGGCTATCACCACGGTGGTGACGGCCCTTTTGGTGTTCCTGGCGGCGGAGATGATCCCCAAGTCCTTCGCCAAGGCCTGCTCGGAGAAGTTCGCCCTGTTCTGCGCCACGCCGCTGCTGCTGCTCATGCGGGTGCTCAAGCCCTTCATCCACCTGTTCACGGGCCTGAGCCGCTTCCTTAAGAAAGCGGCCCGGGTCCCCGAGGACGAGGACCCCACCGTCACCGAGGATGAATTGCATGACATCATCGACTCCATCATCCCCGACGAGGAGAACGGCGTGGACGAGGACACGGCCGAGCTGGTCCAGAGCGCCCTGGAGTTCACCGAGACCCCGGTCAGGGATGTGTTCACCCCCTGGGACCAGGTGACGGTCCTTCGCCGGGACATGTCCCCCAAGACCATCGTGGGGCTCATCGAGGACACCAACCATTCCCGCCTGCCCGTGGTGGATCGGGACGGCAGCGTGGTGGGCATGCTCCAGATCCGTAAATACCTGAAGTCCTATATCCAGCGTCAGGGCCATGTGTCCTTGAGCCGGGTCATGGACAAACCCACCTTCGTCACCGCCGGCGCGCCTATCGACGAGCTGCTGGACACCCTGTCGAGCCAGCGGGTCCACGCCGCCATCGTCCGGGACCAGGACGAAAAGCCCCTGGGCATCATCACTGTGGAGGACATCCTGGAGGAGCTGGTGGGCGAGATCTACGACGAGGACGACAAGGCCCCCGCGGGAGGTGAAGAGCTATGATCGTGAACCTCCTGCTGATCCTGATCTGCATCGTCCTCTCCGCTTTCTTCTCCGGCTCCGAGATCGCCTATTCCGCGGCCCAGGAGCTGCGGCTGGAGCACGCCGCCGAGACCAAGGGCGGGGCATACCCCCTGGCCCTGCGGGTGAAGAAGCGGTTCGAGAAGGCGCTCATCTCCATTCTGGTGGGGAACAACCTGGTGAATATCGGCGCCTCCTCCCTGGCCACGGTCATCGCCGTGGGGCTCATGGGCGAGAAGGGCGCCTGGGCGGCCACCGCCATCATGACCGTGCTCATCATCACCTTCGGGGAGATCAGCCCCAAGATCATCGCCAGCGCCCAGCCCGAGCGGTTCAGCGCGGTGGCGGCGGTGCCCATGCGGCTGTGGATGGGGCTCACCTGGCCCTTGACCTGGGCCCTCCAAAAGCTCCTGCACTTCATCTCCCGGCTCTGGGAGCGGGGGCAGGACGCCGGCCCGGCGGTCACCGAGGACGACCTGGAGACCATCATCGAGACCGTGGAGGACGAGGGCGTGGTGGATGAGGACACGGCGGACCTGCTGCAATCGGCCTTGGATTTCGGGGACGTGCTGGCCTACGAGGTCATCACGCCGCGGGTGGACCTGGTGGCCATCGACCTGGACGACTCCCGGGAGGAGATGCTCAAGGTGGCCTTTGCCTCGCCCTACACCCGGATCCCCGTGTATCAGGAGACCATGGACAACATCGTGGGCATTCTGCACCTCAACCACCTCTACAAAGCCCTGGTGAAGGACCGGTCCGCGGATATCGAAAAGCTTCTGCTGCCGCCCATCTTCGTGCACAAGACCATGCCTCTCGACGACGTGTTCAACACCATGCGCAGGAAGAAAGGGCATATGGTGGTGGTCACCGACGAGTACGGCGGCACCATGGGCGTGCTCACCATGGAGGACGTGCTGGAGCAGCTGGTGGGGGACATCTGGGACGAGTCCGACGAGATCGAGGAGGAGTTCGTGGAGGTGAAGCCCCATACCTACGAGGTGGACGGGGACATGCGCCTGGACGACTTCTTCGCCGAGTTCGACAAGGACGAGGAGGAGATCGACGACGACAACGCCACCGTGGGCGGCTGGGCCGTGGAGATGCTGGGAGGCTATCCGAAGCTCCGGGAAAGCTTCACCTTCGAGGATTTGACCGTCACCATCCTCAAGCGCAACAACCTCCGGGTCCTCCGGCTCCTGGTCGAGCAAGACCCCGCCTGGGTGGACGAGGACGAACCCGAGGACGAGCTCATAGACGAATAAACCTTTTTCTTCTGCGACTTTTTCTTTTCGGTGAAAAGAAAAAGTCGCCCAAAAAGAAAAGCTTAGGAATGGGAGTATGCCGTTGCGCATAGTCCCATTTTCTTCTCAAGTTTCTCTTTTTCCGCCGCTTTTTCTCCTTTGTATAAAGAGAAAAAGCGGTAAAAGAAAAACCATCTTAATCACATCTTAAACTTTCCCCCATTGTTTCTTAATCTCGATTCCGGTATGATGGCCGTGGAAAGAGGGAAGGAGAAACAGCTATGTATCGCATCCTGGTCTGTGACAACGAACGGGACATCGTGAACGCCCTGAAGATCTATCTGGAGGCGGAAGGGCACCAGGTGGTCACCGCCCATACGGGGGCAGAGGCCCTGGCGGCTTTGGAACGGGAGGAGGTCCATCTCGTCCTCCTGGACATCATGATGCCGGATATGGACGGCATCGCCGCCATGACCCGCATCCGGGAGCGGAGCAACGTGCCCGTGATCCTGCTGACGGCCAAGTCCGAGGACACGGACAAGGTCCTGGGCCTGAACCTGGGCGCGGACGACTACGTCACCAAGCCCTTCAATCCCGTGGAGCTGCTGGCCCGGGTCCGGTCCCAGCTTCGGCGGTACATGCAGCTGGGCGGCGGCGAGCCGAAGCCCTCCCTGCTCACCATCGGCGGCGTTAGCCTGGACGATGCGTCGAAGGCCGTCACCCTGGACGGAGAGCCGGTGAGCCTGACGCCCCGGGAGTACGACATCCTAAAGCTTCTCATGAGCCACCCGGGCCAGGTCTTCTCCCCCAAGGACATCTATCGGCAAGTCTGGGGCGAAGCGCCCTACGGCGCCGAGAACGCGGTGGCGGTCCACATCCGGCACCTCAGAGAAAAGCTGGAATTCGACCCCGCCGAGCCCCGGTACATCAAGGTCATCTGGGGCCAAGGCTATCGTTTCGAGAGAGGTAATGCATAATGAGGAATTGGAATCTTACCTTGGCCGCCCGGATCGTGGCGGGCGTGCTGTTCATGATCTTTGCCATGGGGACCCTCCTGGGTGCCGGCGCCTGTGTGGCCCTGTTCCAATACAACGCCTTCAACGACGGCGGCGCAGAGCTGTTCGACGCCGCGGCGGACTATCTTATGGACCGGGAGACAGCGGAAATCAGAAATCTGCTCAGTAGCAACTGGAACGGGTGGACAGACGGAATGGAGCATAAGGACGACAGACCTTATTGCCAAATCGCGCCGAATAATGGTCTCCAGCCCACTCGCACCAATTTCCGGTACAGGATCTATAATGAGGCGTGAGAGCTTCTTTTCACCAACGGTGATCCACAACAGAAGATTGCCTTCAGGCAAAAGGAATGGATTATCTGTTTGCGCTTGCAGCAGTTTGTACGCATGGAAGGGACCTATCCTTCCGCAGAGGAAGCGTATGCCGCCGTGAGAGAGAGACGAGAGGCATTAAACGCCTGGTCCCATGATGCGGATGTCAGCCGAATCACGGAAGGGGAGTATCATCTGTCCGCGCAATTCCTGCCGGGAGAGTTTCATACTGTCACTGCAGAATACTGTATCGATGGCTCGTTCCCCGTGGTTGACCGATATTATATCCTGCTGCCTCTGGTCAATACCCTCATTGTCTGCCGGAACTGGGCCATCCCTCTAATGGCCCTGTGCCTGGTTCTGGCCGTGGTCGCCTTCATCTTTCTGCTGGTCAGCGCGGACCATCGGACGGGGACGGCGGAGGTCGCCCGGAACTGGTTCGACAGGATCCCCCTGGAGCTGGTGCTGCTGGGCATGGCCCTTTTGGTGGGCTTCGGGGGCAGGGCGCTCACCGACAGGACCCTGACGGTCCTGGGCCTGTTCCTGCCCATGCTCCTTGCCCTGGGACTGCTGTTCTCCATGACCTTCGCCGTCCGCTGCAAGACGAGAACGCTGGTAAAGGGGACGCTGCTCTACTGGGTCTGCCGCGGGGCCTGGGCCGGGGCGAAGGGGCTGTGGTACATGCTCAAAAACCTGCCCCTGGTCTGGAAGACGGCCCTGGTCTGGGGCGGCGTCAGTTTCGTGGAGCTGGTGGCCTGCCTCTCGGAACGGGCGGAGGCCTGTTTGGCGGTGTGGTTCCTGGAAAAGCTGGTTTTGACGCCGGTGATCCTGCTGTTCGCCATCGGGTGGAAGAAGCTCCAGGATGGGGCCCGGCGCATGGCCGCCGGGGACATGGCCCCGGTGCCGGAGAAGTTCCTGTTCCCGGACGAGAGGAAGCACGCCCAGAGCCTGAACAGCATCGGCCAGGGGGCCCGGCTGGCGGCGGAAAAGCAGCTCAGGAGCGAGCGGCTGAAGACGGAGCTCATTACCAACGTGAGCCACGATCTCAAAACGCCCCTTACGTCCATCATCTCCTATGTGGACCTGCTGAAGAAGGAGGGGCTGACTTCCGAGCACGCGCCGGAGTATGTGGAGGTGCTGGATCGGCAAAGCCAGCGGCTCAAAAAGCTGACGGAGGACCTGGTGGAGGCCAGCAAGGCGTCCACGGGGAACATCCAGACCCACCCGGAGGACGTGGACGTGAATTTGCTCCTCTCCCAGGCGGCGGGGGAGTACGCGGAGCGGCTGACCGCGGCGGGGCTCACCCTGGTCACCACCTTGGACCCCGGGGAGCCCCATATCCGGGCCGACGGGCGGCTGCTGTGGCGGGTGTTCGACAACCTGCTCTCCAATGTCTGCAAGTACGCCCTGGCCGGTACCCGGGTGTATCTCACCACCGAGGCGAAGAACGAGGAGGTGCGGATCGCTTTTCGGAACGTGAGCCGGGAGCCCCTGAACATCTCCGCCGAGGAGCTCATGGAGCGGTTCGTTCGCGGCGACGCCTCCCGGAACACCGAGGGCAGCGGCCTGGGCCTGTCCATCGCCAGGAGCCTGACGGAGCTGAACCGCGGCGCCCTGGAGCTGACCGTGGACGGGGACCTGTTCAAGGCGACATTGGTTTTTCAATGAAAGGATTGAAAGTACGCACCCTTTCTTGAAAGAAAGGGTGCAAACCCAAAGAACTGTAAGAAGGGATCAGGCTTTTGTGTAAAAACCATGATTCCTTCTTTGCTTTTCTTTTTGTGCCGCTTTTTCTTTTCTCATAAAAGAAAAAGCGGCAAAAGAAAACTCAATTGGTCTGTATGGTTCCCGTGACCACCAGCACCGCTTCGCCGGGCTCTGCGGACCAGACGCCGGTGGCCGGGTCCTGGGTGTAGGCGGCGGCGGGGACGGTGATGGCCACGGGCACGGTGGCGAAGGCGCCGGTGCCCTCGTCATAGGTGTAGCCGCCGGGCTGGGAGAGGGGCGCCCCGTCCAACGTGACGGTGAGGTTGGTCAGCGCCGGGTCGAAGGTGTCGGTGACGGTCACCTCATCCTCGGGGCTGGTGGCTGCGTTGCCCTCGTTCTCGATGGTGAAGGTGTAGGTCACCTGCCGATCCGCACCCACGGTCTCCGGGACCAGGGACTTGGTGATGGCCAGCTCCGGTCCGGCCGCGGCGGTGATGGTGGCGGAGGCGGTGACAGGGGCGGTGAGCCCGCCGCCGGAGGCGGAGACGGTGTTGGTGATGCTGCCGTCCTCCGCGGGGGAGGCGTACTCGGTCACCGCCGCCTCGTAGACGATCAGCGCGTTGCCGACGGCGGGCACGGTGATCCCGGAGACGACCAGCGGCGCGCCGGGGGTCACGGCGGGGGCGGGCTGGGCCGCGCCGTTCACGTAGTAGTGCAGGGACCCCGCCTTGTAGCTCAGGGGGTAGACGGTGGTCTCGTCGAAGGCGTAGCCCCCCAGATCGTCCGTCAAGGTCAGGTCCGCGATGGGCGCGGCGCCGTTGTTGTCCAGGCGCACCACGTAGGTCACGTTCTCCTCTGGGCCGTAGGTGCCGGTCAGGGCCTCCTTGGCGACGGTGAGGGCGTCGGCGATCTGGCCCGTGGTAAGATTGGAATAGCGCACCCGGTTCCGGTAGGACAGGGCGGCCTGGTTGGTGAAAGTCAGCATGGCATATCCTCCTTATAGAGTGTAGGTGGTATATACTATGCGGTTTCAGGGGAGAAAGGTTCCGGGAGTTTTGCCGCCGTGGCTGGCAAAACCATTGTCAGCGGCCCAAAGCCGTGCTACAATATATATGCGTCAGGCCACTTTTCTCCCGAAGCATGTGAAAGGAGCGCGCATATGGAAAAACTGTTCCAACTGAAGGAAAACGGCACCACGGTCCGCACCGAGATCCTGGCGGGCCTCACCACCTTCATGACCATGGCGTACATCATCGCCCTGAACCCCAACCTTTTGACCAACTTCGCCGTGGGGACGCCCCTTTGGAACGGCGTCTTCTTGGCCACCTGCATCGCCTCCGCCGTGGGCACCGCGGCCATGGCGTTCCTGGCCAACAAGCCCTTCGTCATGGCCCCGGGCATGGGTCTCAACAGCTTCTTCGCCGTCATCGCGGGCAACATCGCCGCCATGCTGAACACCAACTATGAGAGCGCCTTCCAGGCCGCCCTGGTCATCATCCTGGTGGAGGGCATCGTGTTCATCCTGCTCTCTGTCTTCAACATCCGGGACAAGATCGTCCACGCCATCCCCCTGGGGGTCCGGCTGGGCATTGGTCCCTCCATCGGCCTCATGCTCCTGAACATCGGCCTCGGCTCCAACGCGGGCGTCTATTCTGAAGCGGGCGCGCCCTTCTACGCCATGCGGGACTTCTTCGGCGCCATGACCCCCAGCGTGCTCCAGGGGCAGATCGGCGCAGGCTACGCCAAGATGGTGCTGACGGTGGTGACCATGTTCATCGGCCTGTTCGTCATCGTGATTCTGTCGAAGAAGGGCGTGAAGGCCGCGGTGCTGCTGGGCATGCTGGCCTCCTCCATCATCTACTGGGCGGGCCAGGCCCTCTTCCTGGGGGAGAACCCCTTCGCGTCATTGACCGCCGCCTCCTGGCTGCCGCCCTTCAGGGACATGGCCGAAACCACCCTCTTCAAATTCGACTTCAGGGACTTCTTCAGGATCGGCTGGTTCACGGCCATCACCCTCATCATCACATTCTGCATGATCGACATGTTCGACACCATCGGCACCTTGGTGGGCACCGCCTCCCGGGCGGGCATGACCGACAAGGACGGCAACATGCCCAAGCTGAAGGAAGCGCTGCTGGCTGACGCCATCGGTACGGTCTCCGGCTCCCTCATGGGCACCTCCACGGTGACCACCTTCGTGGAGTCCGCTTCCGGCGTGGAGGCGGGGGGCCGCACGGGCCTCACGGCCCTGACGGCGGCGGGCATGTTCCTTGCCTGCATGTTCCTGGCGCCCATCGCGGCCATCATCCCCCCGGCAGCCACCAGCTCCGCGTTGATCTTCGTGGGCATATTGATGCTCCAGGGCCTGCAGAACATCGACTTCAACGACATCGACCAGATCGTGCCCGTGTTCATCATGCTGCTCGCCATGCCCATCTCCGGCTCCATCGGCCACGGCATCGGCCTTGCCATGATCTGCTACACCGTCATCAAGGTCTTCTCCGGCAAGGCCAAAGAGGTCTCCGTCCTGACCTACATCATCTCGCTCCTGTTCATCGTGAAGTTCTTCGTGGTGGTGTAAACGATTTTTACACAGCAAAAGGGCCGTCCGCCGGACGGTCCTTTTTTGCGGGAGGGGCAAGCCACTCTCCTACAACGAAAAAAACGGTTCTTTCCCGCAGGGGACGGGCCTGCCCGTCCCGTTTGTGCTACAGAAGGGCTAAGACCGCCCGCTTCTGCCGCGGGAGAACGTCTTGGAAATGGCCGCCTTGATTCAGCTCGAAGGCGCAGGGGACGCCCTGCCCGGCTATGATCTGCGCGGCTTCCTCCGTGGCGGCACGGACGGTTTGCATCCGGGGATTCTTGGCCTTTTCCTCCCGGTCCCCCAGGGACAGGTACACCCGTTCCGGCCGGCCCAGCAGGGGATGGGCGGTGAGATAGTCTGCGAACCCGTCGAACCACAACGAGCCGGACACGCTGGCGCAGCGTTGGAAGGCGTCGGTTTTCGTCATGGCCCAAAGGCTGAAGAGACCCGCCAAGGAGTAGCCGAAGACGGCCCGCCAGGCGGGGGAGAGGCCCGTCTCTGCAGCGGGAAGCAGCTCGGTCAACAGACTGTGCAAAAAGGCGCCCGCCTCGCCGGAAAAATCCTCTCCGCCCCGAAAGACCTTCTTGGCGGGCCAGGGGGACAGGTCCCTATCCCAATCCACGCCCCCGATGCAGACCAGGGTGGGCCGGGGCGCGGGCAGGGACGTGAAGAGGGCCCGGGCGTCGTCCGCCTCGGACACGGTATAGAGCACCGGGGCGGCGGGGTCGTCCCGGAGGATGGTCAGAGTATAGCGTGCGACGGCAGCGGTCCGTTCCATATCATCTCTTTCGCAGGGCCCAGAAGGCCACGGCGGCGGCGTTCCCCACGTTCAGGGAGTCCACCCCGTGGGCCATGGGGATCATGACGGTGCAATCGCAGCCCTCGATGGTCTCCTTCGTGAGCCCGTCCCCCTCGGTGCCCAGGACCACGGCCAGCTTGTCGAAGGTCTGCAATCGGGGATCGTCCAAGGACAGAGCGTCGCTCTTGAGGGCCATGGCCAACGTCACGAAGCCCGCCTGTTTCAGAGCATCCAGACCGTCCAGCCGGGCCCAGGGGACCTGGAACACGGTGCCCATGCTGACCCGCACCGCCCGCCGTAAGAGCGGGTCGCAGCAGGCGGGGGAGAGGAGCACGGCGTCCATACCGAGCGCTGCGGCAGAGCGGAAGATGGCCCCCAGGTTGGTGGAGTCCACGATGTTCTCCAGCACCGCCACCCGGTGGGCGCCCTCCAAAACCGCTGCGGCGGTCCGTTCCGCCGGCCGGCGCATGGCGCAGAGCACGCCCCTTGTGAGGTCGTAGCCCGTGAGCTTCGACAGCAGCCCGTCGTCCGCGGTGTAGACGGGGACATCCCCCAGCCGGTCCAAAAGAGCCGCGGCTTGGCCCTGGATATGCCGCCGTTCTGTCAGCAGCGACACGGGCACCAGCCCCGCGTCCAAGGCCGTGCCGATGACCTTGGGGCTCTCGGCGATGAACAGCCCCTCCTCGGGGTGCAGCCGGTTCTTCAACTGGTTCTCCGTGAGCCGGGCGTACACGTCCAGAGCCGGGTCGGAAAAATCCGTGATCTCAACGATATTGGCCATTTCTTCACCTCAACGAACCCGGATTCAACATTCGACCTTTGGGTTGAGCAATTGGTTCACTCTTTCTATAGGAAACCGATCCTCGATCTCCACAACCTTATACAGGGCCTTTGGCAGGGCCGTTTCCCCGATCAGCGACAGATAGGCGTCCACGGCGCGGCTGTCTATCTGGATGCATCCCTTTCCGGCCCAATGTCGGTTGCTTTCCCGCTTTTTTACGCCCGAGATCCAGTATTCTTCCCCGGTCTCTATGTCGATATAATTGGCGTTGACGCCGTTGTGTTTTTGGAAGGCGTGATCGTTAAAATATACGGTCCGCTTTGTTTTGGAAGTCTTGACATACCCGATCCACGCAGGCCCGTCGTCGGAATACCCTGACTTCTTTTCAATGTACATCAATTCTTTCATCACAGCTCACTCTCCATCATAATCGAAAGCATATTGAGATGCTCGCTGCCCGCGTGCACGGATACAGCGGCGTCCTCCTGTGTCGGTCACGGAAAGGGCCCGGCAGGCGGAGCCCGGTATCCCCCTCAGTAATCGAATACGGCGTCCCCCACGGGGATGGCGGCGGTGAGCCGTTCGCCTTTGTAGGGCTTGCGGATCTCGATCATGTTCAGGACCGTGTATCCTTTGGCCCGCAAAAAAACCGATCACATCCAGATTGTTGGGGTGGACGAAGTTATAGACCGTGTCCTCGCCCATGGCCCGGGTCAGCTCCTCCGCCTTTTCAAAGAGCAGGGTCCCTACGCCCCTTCGCCGGTATTCGTCCCGCACAAAGAGGTGCTCCACCCACAAACAGGGCTCGTCGATCCGGCAGACCATGTACCCGATAAGCTCGCCTCCGTCCTCCGCCGCGAAGACGGGGAAACCGGCGTTCAAGAACTCCATGATCTCCTCCCGGGCGGCCTCCACCCTGGGCTGGGACACAATGCCCCGATACCCGTCCAGCGCCACCCGAAAATCGGCCGTCAGAGGGGCCAGCCGTTCTGCGTTTTCTGTATCAATCAGGATCAGTTTCATGCTGTTTCACCTCGATGCGCGTTCATGATCCGCAGGATATCCCTTCCGGGACGCGGCTGTGCTTACAGCTCGATCCAATACCGCTGCTTGATTCGGCCGTCCCCGTTGACGAATTCGTTTTCCAGGACGCCGCCGTTTTTGATAATGGATTTGGCGGAGCCGATATTATCCTTTTCACAGGTCATCAGCACCCGTTGGATGCCCAGCTTTCGACACTCCTGCAGGGCCAGCCGCACCAACTCCGTCGCATAGCCCTTTCTCCGCTCGCTGGGCCGGATGCCGTCCCCGATATGCCCGCCCTCCTTCAACAGGGCGTCGTTCAGATAGTGGCGGATGTTCACCGCGCCCAGGAGCCGGTCTCTCTGCGCATCCAGCAGGAAGAAGACCGAATCGGGCACCTTGCCCTCCGAAGCGGTTTTCAGCTCCAGATTTTTAAGATAGCGATCGAAATCGTGATAGTCGTTTTTGAAGATCGCCCAGGGAGAGCAGTTCGTATGGTTGATCTGCTGATCCGCCTTCCATTCGTCGATCATCTCTCCCAGCTGGGCTTCGTATTTTTTTGTCAGCTTGATCAGTTTCAGGTCCATATATACCTCCGTAAATCTAGGCCTGGTCAAAGCCGGACCGCTTCATCCTGCCGGGAGATCTGCCGGATGCGACCGTCCTGTATGCGCCAGGCTTCGCCCCGCAGCTCCTCCTGGCCGTCCCTGATGAACAGGTAGCTGCCGTCGGGGATGGCGTAGAAGGTCCGGCCCATGCTGTCCTCACAAGTGATGTCCTCGAAGAGACGCAGCCCGTCCAGAATATCGTCTTTGACACGCTGATAGTGGGGGAGCAGATTCACCTTCGTGAGACCCAGCCCCGGCAGGAACTTCCGATAGTTGGGGTCGACGCCTTCGCCTTCCTCCTCGGGCTGGGCGTATACCACGTCGGCGGCGTTCATGCTCCCGGCGCTGATGCCGACGACGACTCCGCTGAAGCCATGCAGGAGCTCCCGCAGGCCGATCCGCTGAAAGAAGCGGTTTTGGGTGGGCACGTGGCCGCCGCTAAGAATGAGCAGATTCGAGCTGCGCACCAGCTCCTCCGCCTGTGCCTCGTTCCGGCTGTCCAGGACCCGGAACGTCTCGAACCGGAACCCGGCGTCCTCGAAGTAGCCTCGGGTGACCCCGGCGTAGAAGTCCGTGATCTCCCAGCTGTCAGGATGGGAGCAGACGTTCAGGCCGCGGATGGGGTCGGGCAGACAGCGCCGAAGTTCGTCGATAAAGCCGTTGGCGCCGTTCAGTTCCCCCGCATCCTCCGGGTTCACCTGGCTGGTCAGAAAACAGATCATTCGTCCCTCCGTGATGCCGATTAATTCTCTCAGGCGGCATTTCATGGTTGCCTTTTCTCCTGTGAGTATAGTATAATAGTTTCGACAAATCAAGAAGGGGCGTGACTATGAAGATTACAAACGATATCCTGTACGTCGGCGTGAACGATCACAAGGTGGACCTGTTCGAGGGCCAGTACAAGGTCCCCAACGGCATGTGCTACAACTCCTACCTCATTTTGGACGAGAAGGTGGCCGTCATGGACACCGTGGACCAGCACTTCACCCACGAATGGCTGGACAACCTGGAGAACGCTCTCGACGGCCGCAAGCCCGACTATCTCATCGTTCAGCACATGGAGCCGGACCATTCCGCCAATATCGACAGCTTTTTGAAGACTTACCCCGCTGCCACCGTGGTGGCCACCGCCAAGGCCTTCGCCATGATGGACAACTTCTTCGGGCCCGATCTCGTGAAGAACCGTCAGGTGGCGGAGAACGGCGGCACCCTCACCCTGGGCCGCCACACCCTCACCTTCGTCTTCGCGCCCATGGTCCATTGGCCCGAGGTCATGGTGACCTACGACAGCGCCGATAAGGTCCTCTTCTCCGCGGACGCCTTCGGCAAGTTCGGAGCCCTGGACCGTTCCGAGCCCTGGGACGACGAGGCCCGCCGGTACTACATCGGCATCGTGGGCAAGTACGGCGCCCAGGCCATGAACCTTTTGAAGAAGGCGGCGGGCCTGGACATCGCCGTCATCTGCCCCCTCCACGGCCCCGTCCTCGACAAGGATCTCGGGCACTACATCAAGCTCTACCAGACCTGGGCCTCCTACTCGGTGGAGAGCGAGGGCATCGTCGTCGCCTACACCTCCGTCTACGGCCACACCCGCAAGGCCGTGGAGCTGCTGGCGGACAAGCTCCGCCAGGGCGGCTGCCCCAAGGTGGTGGTCCACGACCTGGCCAGGACCGACATGTCCCTGGCCGTCTCCGACGCCTTCCGCTACGGGAAGCTGGTCCTCGCCACCACCACCTACAACGCGGACATCTACCCCTTCATGCGGGAGTTCATCGACCACCTCACCGAGCGGAACTTCCAGAACCGCACCGTGGCTTTCATCGAGAACGGTTCCTGGGCGCCCATGGCCTATAAGGTCATGAAGGAGAAGCTCTCCGGCTGCAAGAATCTGACCTTCGCCGACACGGCGGTCCACATCAAGTCCGCCATGAACGCGGCCAACAAGGAGGAGATCGACGCCCTGGCCGCCGAGCTCTGCAAGAACTACCAGGCCCTGTCCTCCGAGACCGCCAACAAGAACGACATGACCGCCCTCTTCAAGATCGGATACGGCCTCTATGTGGTCACCTCCAACGACGGGAAGAAGGACAACGGCCTCATCGTCAACACCGTGGCCCAGGTCACCAGCCAGCCCAACCGGATCGCCGTCACCATCAACCATCATGAACCTCAACATCCTTTCCGAGGAGGCCCCCTTCTCCGTCTTCGAGAACTTCGGCTTCCGGTCCGGCCGGACCGCGGACAAGTTCGCCGGCGAGGAGCTGACCCGGACGGACAACGGCCTTGTAATGCTGAGAAAATACGTGAACGCCGTCATGTCCCTGAAGGTGATCCAGTACATCGACCTCGGCACCCACGGCATGTTCATCTGCGACGTGACCGAGGCCCGGGTCATCAGCAACGCCCCCTCCATGACCTACGCCTTCTACCACGCCCATGTGAAGCCCAAACCCGCCACCGAAGGGAAGAAGGGCTTCGTGTGCAAGATCTGCGGCTACGTCTACGAGGGCGAGACCCTGCCCGACGATTTTGTCTGCCCGCTGTGCAAGCATGGCGCGGCGGATTTTGAACCCATCGAGTGAATCAACAGCAAACAGGAAAAGGAGACGCTATGAACAAGTACGCCGGAACCCAAACCGAAAAGAATTTGCAGGCCGCCTTTGCGGGCGAATCCCAAGCCAGGAACAAGTATACCTACTTTGCCTCCAAGGCCAAGAAGGAAGGGTATGAGCAGATCGCTGCCCTGTTCCTCATGACCGCCGACAATGAGAAGGAACACGCCAAGATGTGGTTCAAGGAGCTGGAGGGCATCGGCTCCACCGCCGAGAACCTGCTGGCCGCCGCCGAAGGCGAGAACTACGAGTGGACCGACATGTACGAGGGCTTCGCCAAGACCGCCGAGGCGGAAGGCTTCAGCGAGCTCGCCGAGAAATTCCGCAACGTGGGCGCCATCGAGAAGCATCATGAGGAGCGGTATCGGGCCCTCCTGAAGAACGTGGAGACCAAGGCCGTCTTCGAGAAGGCCGAGGTGAAGGTGTGGGAGTGCCGCAACTGCGGCCACATCGTGGTGGGCACCAAGGCCCCCGAGATCTGCCCCACCTGCGCCCATCCCCAGAGCTACTTTGAAGTATCTGCCACCAACTATTGAGGAGGAACTATGGAACAGAGGTTTTTCGTTTGTGAAGTCTGCGGCAACATCATCGCCATGGTGAAGCCCTCCGGCGTACCCGTCATGTGCTGCGGCCGGAAGATGAAGGAGATCGTGCCGAACACCACCGACGCCTCCCAGGAGAAGCATGTCCCCGTCTACACCGTGGAGGGGAACCTGGTCAAGGTGCAGGTGGGCTCCGCCCCCCATCCCATGCTGGCGGCCCATCACATCGAGTGGGTGAGCCTGCAGACCAAGGCCGGCAACCAGCGCAAGGCCCTGGCGGTGGACGGCGCTCCCGAGGTGACCTTCGCCCTCACCGACGGCGACGAGGTGGAGGCGGTCTACGCCTACTGCAATCTCCACGGGCTGTGGAAAGCGTAAACAACAAACAGCAATAGAACGAAAGGAGAAACAGCTATGAAGTACGTCTGCCCCTGCGGTTATGTCTACGATCCCGAGGTCGGCGATCCCGACAACGGCATCGCCCCCGGCACCCCCTGGGAGGAGGTCCCCGCCGATTGGACCTGCCCCATCTGCGGTCTGGACTGCCCCATCTGCGGTCTGGACAAGGACTCCTTCGTCGAGGAGTAAGGAAGAAACCTATGTACGGATGCGGAGCAGTTCGTAGAGCTGCTCCGTTTCCATAGAGCTATCAAAAAGGGAAAGGAAGAACAATGAGCGAAACGAAAGTCAGGATCCAGGACGATCTGTATAGGGCGGTCAACGGGGCGTGGCTCGAAACGGCGGTGATCCCGGCGGATCGGCCCACCGCCGGCGGCTTCTCCGACCTCGATGAGGCGGTGGAGAAGACCATGATGGCGGACTTCGCCGCTTTTGCGGCGGGGGAGAAGACCAGCGACATCCCGGAGATGAAGTACGCCGTCGCTCTCTATAAAAAGGTGCTGGACGTGGATCGGCGGAACAGGGAGGGGATCGCGCCCGTCCTGCCGCTGCTCGAAAAGCTTCGGAAGATCGAGACCGTGGAGCAGCTCAACGCCCAGGCGGCGGAGCTCCTCCTGCAGGGCGTGGAACTGCCGATCCAAATGGACGTGACCGAGGACATGGCGGACGCCACCCGGCACGCCTTCATCGTGCTGGGACCCGGGCTCATCCTGCCGGACACCACCTACTATGCCCAGGACAACCCGGCGGGCAAGCAGCTTTTGGCCGTTTGGACGGACATGGCCGCCAAGGCGCTGGCGTTCACGCCCCTCACGGCTGAGGAGCAGAAGCAGTATCTGGACGATGCCCTGGCCTTCGACGCCCTGGCGGCGCAGAAGGTGAAAAGCCAGCTGGAATGGTCCGAGTACTATAAGTGCCACAATCCCCAGGATGTGGACGAGGTGGCCGCCCAGGTGGCGCCCTTCGACATCCGCAGGCTCCTGAACGACCTCTACGGCGAGGACGCGCCCAAGACCCTGGTGGTCTACGATCCCAAGGCCATCCGGGAGATGAACGGGTACTTCTCGGCGGAGACCTTCGATCTCTACCGCCACTGGACCTACGTGCGGACGCTGCTCAGGAGCACGGCCTTCCTTTCGGAGGAGCTCTACGCCCTGGGACGGACCTACCGGCGGGCGCTGACCGGCGTGGCCGCCGATCCGGCTCTGGAAAAGCAGGCGTACCAGACCGCTTCCATGGCCTATTCCGAGCCCGTGGGCGTTTACTACGGCCGGACCTATTTCGGCGAGGCGGCCAAGGCGGACGTTGTGGCCATGGTCAAAAAGATCATCGAGACCTACAAGCTCCGCATGCACAAGAACACCTTCCTGGCCGAGGAGACCAAGGCGAAGGCCATCCAAAAGCTCTCCGCCATCGAGATCAAGATGGGCTACCCGGACGAGATCAAGGAGATCTGGTCCAAGCTGATCTTCGACGAGGACTCCTCCTATTTTGAGGCCATGCAGACCATCTTCGCCATCCGCGGCCGGGACAAGCTGGACAGGGCCCTGAAGAGGGTGGATCGGACGGAGTGGCTCATGCCCGGCCATATGGTCAACGCCTGCTACAACCCCAGCGCTAACGACATCACCTTCCCGGCGGCAATCCTGCAGAGGCCCTTCTACGCCTTGAGTCAGAGCGCCAGCGAGAACCTGGGCGGCATCGGCGCGGTCATCGGCCACGAGATCAGCCACGCCTTCGACAACAACGGCGCCAACTTCGATGAGAACGGGAATCTGAAGAACTGGTGGAAGGAGGAGGACTTCGCCGCCTTCAAGGAACTGACCCGCGGCATGGTCGAGCAGTTCGACGGTATCGAATTCCACGGCGGCAAGGTCAGCGGCGAGCTGACGGTCTCCGAGAACATCGCCGACAACGGCGGCATGGGCGTGACGCTGGAGATCATGCACACCCTGCCCGATCCGGACTATCCGGCGTACTTCAAAAACTGGGCCCGGGTCTGGTGCCAGAAGGCCAAGGAGGAGTATATCCAGCTCCTGCTGGCCAACGACGTCCATTCCCCCACCGAGCTTAGGGCCAACATGATGCCGCGGAACTTCCCCGAGTGGTACGAGGCCTTCGGCGTCACAGAGAGCGACGGGATGTACATCGCTCCCGAGAAGCGCATCAGCATCTGGTAAACCATCCCATACAGGAAGTCGGAGGAAGAGGGATCTTTCTCCGGCTTTTTTGGGTTGCGTATTTTGGCTAAATGGCGTAAAATGAGCAACATGAAGAAGAATGCGCTTTGGATGATGCTCATATGCTGCGCCCTGCTGCTGCCAGGGTGCGTTGAAACGGCTCCGGCCCAGGGGGCCGCTGCGGCCGCGGAGGCCCAGGAGACGGCAGCGCCGACGAACGTACCAACGCCCACCGCCACGGCGGAGTTGGTTAAGGTTGCGTTGGACTCCCCTGCTCCCGTGGTGCCTACCGACACCCCTGAGCCCACGAACACGCCGACGCCTACGGACACACCGGTACCCACGGACACGCCGGTGCCCACGGCCACGCCCACGCCGGACTGCCTCCATGGGGGCGATCATCCGGATGTGTTTTGCACCGGGGAGCCGGTGAAGACGGAGACGAGCTATGTGAGCGAGAACGTCAGCATCACGATCCGGCGGATCGAGAACCCGGAGGGCTTCCCAAAGCCCATGGTCTGCTTCGTGGCGGACATCTACATCGAGGACATCACCAGCATCCGCTCCGCCTGGTCCAGAGACACCCTTCGCAGCAGCGTCAACGCCCCTGGGGACGTGCTGGACCTGATGGCCCGGGAGAAAGCTCTTTTGATGATAAACGGGGATTACGTGGGCAAGTGGAAATTTGGCTGCGTGGTCAAGAACGGGCAGCCCGTCCGTCAGGTGGACAACCCCCGATACGACGCCTGCGTGCTCCTGCGGGACGGGACGCTGCTCACGCTGGACGGGACCAAGACCAGCAGCGAGCAGATCATGGCCATGGATCCCTGGCAGGCCTGGTGCTTCGGTCCGGCCTTGCTGGACGAGGCGGGGCACGCCAAGACGAGCTTCAACTCCAGCCTGACCGGCCCCAATCCCCGGACGGTGCTGGGGTACTATGCTCCGGGCCACTACTGCTTCGTGGTGGTGGAGGGCCGCCGGGACAGGTACTCCAAGGGTATGAACCTTCTGCAGCTGTCCAAATTCATGGAATCCCTGGGTTGTGCCGCAGCCTATAACATGGACGGGGGCGACAGCTCCGTTATGGCCTTCGATGCCAAGCGGGTGAATCGGCCCAGCGGGATCCGCAAGATCCCGGATGTGATCTATATCTGCGAACCAAGAAAGGAGAACTAAAACAATGTTCAAAGACAAGGCAGGCAACTTTTCTCCGTTGAAGCTGATCGGCGTGATCTTTCTGGCCATCTTCGCCGTCATCCTCGTAAGCTCCAGCTTCGTGGTGATCCCTGCGGGCCACACGGGCGTGGCGCTGACCTTCGGCAAGGTGGAGGACGTGGTCCTTCAGGAGGGGCTCCATTTCAAGGTGCCCTTCGTGCAGAAGATCGTGGTGGTGGACAATCGGATCGTGAAGCTGGACGTGAACACCGAGGCCTTCAGCAAGGATCTGCAGACCATCACCACCGTGGTGGCCGTCAACTACCATGTGGGCAAGGAGAACAGCCAGACCCTCTATAAGAACGTGGGCATGGCCTTTGAGGAGGTGCTCATCACCCCTGCCGTCAATGAAGTGTTGAAGGCGGTCACCGCCAAGTACACCGCCGTGGAGCTGGTCAGCAGCCGGGCGGAGGTGAGCATGCTCCTGGACGATGGGCTCAACGAGAAGCTGAACAGCTACGGCATCTTCATCAACGAGCTCAATATCATCAACTGGGACTTCTCCACCGAGTACATCAACGCCGTGGAGGCCAAGCAGGTGGCGGAGCAAAACCTCATCAAGACCCGCACCGAGCAGGAGCAGGCCCTGGTCATCGCCAACACCGAGGCCCAGAAGCGGGTCATCGCCGCCGAGGCGGAGGCCAAGGAGATCAAGACCCTGGCGGAAGCCAACGCGGAGTCCAACCGGATCATCACCGAATCCATCTCGGATCTGCTCATCAAGTATCAGTCGGTGGCCAAGTGGGACGGCAAGCTTCCTGCGGTCATGGGCGGGTCCGACAATCTGCTCATCGACATCCCCCTGCTCAACGGCACGGCCCAGCCCGCGGACTAAGAAATGGTCTATACGGAGCTGATGAACCGGGCCCTGCGCCTGGCCTATCAAGCCCATCAAGGCCAGGTGGACAAGTCCGGCGTGCCCTATATCTTTCACCCCGCCCACCTGGCCGAGCAGATGGAGGACGAAATCAGCTGCTGCGCAGCCCTGCTCCACGATATGGTGGAGGATACCTCCGTGACGCTGGCGGACCTGGAAGCGGCGTTCCCGCCGGAGGTCACGGAAGCGGTGCGGCTGCTGACCCACCGGGAGGGGACGCCCTATGAGGACTACGTGCGGGCCATCGCGCAGAATCCCGTGGCACGCCGGGTGAAGCTGGCGGACATCGCCCACAACAGCGACCAGAGCCGCATGGCGGGCGGCGGGCATATTTCTTCGGAGCAGCGTCAGCGCCTCAAAACCAAATACGAGCGGGCATTGCGCATCCTGCTGGAAGGATCGGAAGGAAGGGAAGATGGACAAGCGCACTGACATGGTAGAGGGCTTCTACGGCGACGGCCGGGAGGAGGATCGCCTCATGCGGACCCGCCACGGGCAGATGGAGTATCTCACCACCATGAGCTGCATCGACCGGTATGCCCTGCGGCCCTGCCGGGTGCTGGAGCTGGGGGCGGGGACCGGGACCTATTCCCTGGCCCTGGCCCGGGAGGGCTACGAGGTGACGGCCCTGGAGCTGGTGAGCAAAAACGTGGAGATCCTCCGCCAAAAGGCCAAGGGCCGGCCCCGGTTGCAGGTGGTTCAAGGGGACGCCCTGGACCTCTCCCGCTTTACGGACGACAGCTTCAATCTCACGCTGTGCCTGGGTCCCCTGTACCACCTCTATGACCGGGCGGACATGGATCGGGTCTTGGACGAAGCGCTGCGGGTCACCCGGCCCGGGGGCGTGCTCATGGCGGCCTTCCTGTCCGTCCACGCCATCCTGTACGCCAACTATCTGCAGGCGCCGCCTTATAATTTTCGGGCGGGCCTGGCGGAGAACTTCGACGAAGGGATGGAGCCCCGTCACTTCCCCGAGCAGGTCTTCACCGGCTTTACCCTTCGGGAGATGGAGGACCTGTTCGCCGAAAAAGCCATAGAGCCCGTGGCCCTCGTCTCCACCGACGGCGGGTTGGAGATCGCGGAGGGCAGGGCGGATTTCTGCCTCTCGGACGAGGACTTTCGGGCCTTCGCCGCCTATCATCTGCACCACTGTCAGGATCGGGAGCTGCTGGGCCTTTCCAATCATCTCCTGTATATCTGCCGCAAACGGTGACCCATATCCCCGCTGGGGAGGGGGAAAGGAACGAAACCATGGAACCAAGGCTTATATCGGAGAAAGCGCGGGTGCTGAACGGCAGCGTCCTCAAGCTCCTGGCGGTGATCCTCATGCTGATCGACCACACGGGGGCGGTGATCGTGAGCCGCTGTCCCCAGGTGGCGCTGCTCACCTTTTTGGGTAAGACGCTGACCCTCTATCGGCTCATGCGCTTCCTGGGCCGCATGGCCTTCCCACTGTTCTGCTTCCTGCTGGTAGAGGGCTTTTCGCATACCCATGATCGGCGGCGGTATGCTCTGCGTCTGGGGGCCTTCGCCATGCTGTCGGAGGTGCCCTTCGATCTGGCGATCCTTGGAAAGACCCTGGAATGGACCCATCAAAACGTGTTCATCACCCTGTGCCTGGGCGTGCTGGGTCTGTGGGCCCTGGAATCGTTCCGGGGGCAGGGGGGAAAGCTCCTGCTGTCCCTGGCAGGGCTGTTCCTGGTCGCCCTGCTTTCCCGCTGCGACTACGGCGTCAAGGGCTTCGGCTTCGTGCTGCTGTTGTATCTGCTGCGGGAACGGCCCATCTCCCGAGCCGTCATCGGCGCGGGGTATCTGAGCTCCACCTGGCAGGCGGGGCTGGCCTTCGTGCCCATGGCCTTCTACAACGGCCGGCGGGGCTTTATCCGAGGGAAGGGCCTCCAGCTTGCCTTCTATCTCTTCTATCCCCTCCACCTGCTGCTCCTGTTTCTCCTCAAGGGGCTTCTGTTCGGCTTTTGATCCATACCAAAAAAGCGCCGCCCTTTCGGGCGGCGCCGCTGCGTTTTGGTGTTGCTTTAGTCAATGGCGATGGAGCGCTTCTCCTCCAGCTTCCGCTGGTCCTCCTTGGGGAATTCCAGGGTCAACACGCCCGCGTCGTACTTGCCCTTCACGTCCTCGGCCTTCACGTCGCCGATGTAGAAGGTACGGCTGCAGGAACCGCTGTAGCGCTCCTGGCGCAGGATCTTCTTGCCCTTGTGCTCTTCCTTATCCAAGCTCTTCTGAGCGGTGACGGTGAGGTAGCCGTCCTTCAGATCCACCTTGATATCTTCCTTCTGGAAGCCGGGCAGCTCGATGGCCATCTCATAGCCGTTCTCGCTCTCCCGCACATCGGTCTTCATCAGATTCTTGGCATGCTTGCCGTACAACTCCCGATCCATATTGAGCATATCGGTCCGCCAAAGATCATCCAACAGGCTTTCTCCGAAAATACTGGGCAACATAGCTAACACTTCCTTTCTCATTTCCTATGCTCCCTGGGGCTTTCTCCTTTAGGATGCCCCGTTCGTTTCCTTACAATGCACAGTATACTCACCTTTTTAGCACTGTCAATAGGAGAGTGCTAATCGTCAAAATTGAATCACGATCGCCATATTTCTGTCAAAATCCGGGGCCCCGGGCACAGACCAGCGTAAAAAAGGGTAGCCAAAGGGGAGGGAAGGTGATATAATGAGCCATATTCCAAGGCAAGGAGATGAAAAACATGGAAAAGAAAAAAGGGATCGCAGCTGAATTCAAGGAGTTCATCACCCGCGGGAACGTGATGGATATGGCCGTGGGCATCATCATGGGCAGCGCCTTCACCGCCATCATCAAATCTCTGGTGGACGACGTGCTCATGCCCGTCATCGGCATCCTCTTCGGCGGCGTGGACTTCACCACGCTGAAGGTCGTCCTGCGGGCTGCGGACGAGGCCGCCGGCATTGAGGAAGCCGCCCTTCGGTACGGCAACTTCATCCAGAACATCGTCAGCTTCCTGCTCATCGCCGTGGTGATCTTCCTGATGGTCAAGGGCATGAACAAGCTCCGCCGCAAGAAGGAAGAGCCCGCGCCGGCCCCCGCCCCCGCGCCCGAGCCCTCTGAGGAAGTGAAGCTCCTCACCGAGATCCGGGACGCTCTGAAGAAATAAGACGGCACACCCAAAAAGCCCCGCTGCTGCGGGGCTTTTTCATATACATTCTTATCGCTTCCGACGGATGAGCACCGCCGCCAGGGCGGCGATGAGCCCCAGGGCCAGGAGGCCGCAAAGGGCCAGGAGGACGGCGACAAAGGGGCTCGAGGTTTCTGCGTCGGCGGGGACGGCTGTGGGGGCAGGCACGGCCGTGGCTTCCGCCGTGGGATCGGGCTCGGGGGCCATGGTCGGCTCGACCGTGGGGCCGGCGGTGGGTTCCGGCGTGGGTTCGGCCGTGGGCTCCGGCGTGTCGGTGGGCTCCGGCGTGGGGGTGATCTCCGGCGTGGGGGTAGGCTCCGGCGTGGGGGTGGGCTCCGGGGCCACGTAGTTGGACAGGCATTCGGGAGGGATGTTTTCCAGGAAGTCGTTCTTCTCC
The DNA here is from genome assembly GCA_902802575.1 of uncultured Eubacteriales bacterium. Lineage (GTDB taxonomy): Bacteria > Bacillota > Clostridia > Christensenellales > CAG-138 > RUG472. The sequence goes on from CADCMN010000045.1 coordinate 24,312, forward strand.
ACGTCCTCGCCCACGGTGGTGAAGTAAAGGCCGTATTTGCGGCAGTTATACCGGTTGGACTGGAGCTGTTTTAGCCAATCCTTGCGCTGGGACTTGTGGAAGCCGTAGGCCGCCTGCGCGTTCTCAAAGGCCGTCTGTCCGCCGAAAGCGGAGAGGGGCGTGTCGAAGTCCATGACGATCTGGTTCTTTTTATACAGGTGGATATAGACCTTTTTCACCTGCCAGACGCCGTATTCCGCGGCGGAATCGGGGAACTTCTTTTCCTTGGCCGCATCCCCCACCGCCGCCCGGCAGTTGCGGCTCACCAGCTTGTGGCCCGGGTTTCCGTATTCGCCGTCGATGTCGTGGGTGATGACCACCTCGGGCTTAAAGCGCCGGATCTCCCGGGTGAGCTTCTCCTCGAAGCGATAGTTGTGCTTCTCGTCGTCCGCCCGGCTGATGTAGAAGAAGACGGGCAGGGTGCGCTGGCCGCTGTACCACAGGCCGTTGAGGGCCTCAGCGTGGCGATATTCCTCGGGCACGTAGCAGTAGATCACCTGGACCCGCAGGCCCCGCTCCCCCGCATAGGTGGGCACGATCCCGCCCATCATGACCAACTCGTCGTCCGAATGGGCGGACACCAGCATGATATCGCATTTCTCGGGGGCTATCTCCCACAGATGGATGTCCTCCGGCACGTTGGCGGCGTCATAGACATGCCACTCCGTCAGCCGGCATTTGCCGCCGTCATGGCCCTTGAGCACTTCCAGGGTGATGCCATAGGCTCCTTCGGGCACTTCGAGATACCCTCTGTCCCCCTCCCGATAGCGGATGCTGGCGGTCAGGGGCTGTCTATCCTTGTCGTAAAAGGTGTAGCGGCACTCGTCGGGGGGGATGATCCACTCCCAGTAGATGAGGCCCGCGGGAACCTCCTCCGTCCAGTAAATGCCCCCCCTGCTGCCGCTTTTCAGATCCGCTCCGGTCTTGTAGCTGTTGTCCGACAGGCGGCTGGGCTGATTGCAGAAGTTCTTCCACTCCAGGGTGCACTGGCTGTTGAGCAGGGCGCTCTTGCCCGCCGCCTGGGCGGTCCGGACCGACGGCGTGAGCATCAAAAACAATAACAGAAGACAAATAACTCGTTTGCGCATGGCTTGGTATCCTCAAAACTCCTTGCTATGTACCATAGCATGATTTGTTCCTCCCGTCAAGAATCGGCGCGGAGCGGTTGCCAAGGGGTGAAGAGTATGGTATACTATACGCCACAGTATTCAGGAGAAATGATTGTGAAACGTTGGTGTACCTATATACTCATTCTGTTGCTGCTGGCCGTACCGGCGGCGGGCTGGGCGGAGGCTGCCCCCGACCCGGGGTTCTGGCGTCAGGAGGAGCCGCTGCTGGAGGTGGTGGACGTGTCCATCGAACAGGGCGTCATCATCAACATCGAGCTTCGCGCCAGGAACTGCCGCATGGCCGGGTACTACTTTGGCGTCATCGACAAGGAGCCGGCCGCGGACAACTATGATTGGGTGCCGACGTCCGACCTGGTCCTGCGCATGACCAAATGGCCCGATACCTACTATTTCTGGGTCCGGGACACGGAGGGGCGGAATTATGGCCCGACCAAGATTGAGCTGCCGCAGGACTACTACCATACCTACCTTCTTCGGCAGAACACGAAATGGCCCAAGAAAAAGCTGAGCGAATGGCTGCCGGAGCATAACAGCTCCGTAGAGGAGGTCAATACCATCATCGCCGAAAGCATGGCCAAGGCGGGCGCCTTCACGCGGGAAGGCGTGGTGGTGGCCGTCATGACCCAGATCTCCTATTTCCAGGATCTGGGGATGCAGATCCCTTTCTTCGACTACGGCTATTATCCCTTCCGTGAGAACAGCTGGTATCTGAATCCGGATTGGGGCTACGTATACAAGAACAACAAGCACGATCAGGATATCGTCTGGGGACGGACCAAAGCGGACGTGGAGGGGGGCACCAACTGCTCCGGCTTTGTGCACTACGCCTTCCGCCTGGCGGGGATCAACTCGGTCTACACCAACAAGCAGGGGGACGCGGGCGGTATATTGGGAAAGTCAAGCAAGCGCGCCAGCTCCTATTCCGGCCTGGCCGGAGACGTGCTGACCTCCCGGACCCACCATGAGATGCTGCTCGTCGACAAGTATGACGATAACCGGGACGGCCTCAGCGACGGCTACATCGTGGCGGAATCCGCCAAGGACACGGGCGGCATCGGCTACAAGAAGCATGATTTCAAGACCTATTCCCGGTATTGCGACGTGTGGAATATGGACGGGGCGTTCTATAACACCGCCGAGCCCAACAAGTACATGAAATTCTGGAACAGCTACCATGCGCCCAGGTCCAGCTGGCCGGATTTCTTTGCCCAGGCGGTGGAGACCTACACCCGCTATCAGGTGGTGTTTGTGGACGCCTACGGCGTGAACCAGAAGCTGTATGTGGCGCTGGATGGCGTGGTGGAGCCGCCGGCGGTCCGCAACAATATGGACGCCAAGAAAGGCCATTGGAGCGTGGATCTCACCGGCGTGCCCATCTGCCGGAACTACGTCATCGATGCCGTCTACACGGAGGAGGACGGAGGCGAATCCTGGCTGGAAGAGATCTCCCGGACGCCCACGCCCATGCCCACGGCCACCCCGGAACCCACGCCCACGCCGGAACCCACCCCCACGCCCACGCCCACGCCCACCCCCACGGCTTTGCTGCCGGTGGTGGAGCGGATCTCCCCGAACGTCTCCACAGCCACAGCGGCCCCTGCGGCGGAGGAACACCGGCTCACGGAGCCCACGGCGGCACCGGAACCCGTGAGCGCCGAAGGCAACGGCCTGACCGTCGTTCTGATCGTCGGCGCTGCTCTGGCGGCGGGCATCGTTTTGGCTCTGGCGGTGATCCTGGTGCGCCGCAGAGGACAATAGGTCGGAAAGAAAACATGGAAAGCTCGCCTTGCGGCGGGCTTTTTTTGCAAAAAAGGGGTTGACAAATATATCGGATGGCGATATACTCTAAGCACGATATAACGACAGCCGATATAACGGCGACCGATAAAGGAGGGGAGGACATGAACGCACAGGCGGCCCTGACGGAGGCGGTGTACTACATCCTGCTGTCGTTGGTCACGCCCCGCCATGGCTACGGCATCATGCAGGAAACGGAGCGCATGAGCCAAGGCCGGGTGAAGCTGGCGGCGGGGACCCTCTATGGGGCCATCAACGGACTGTTGGACAAGGGCTGGATACGGGCGGTGCCGGGGGAATCGGACAGCCGCCGCAAGGAATACGCCCTGACGGACCGGGGCCGGGCGGCCCTGGAACAGGAACTGGACCGGCTCAAAGAGCTGGTGGAGAACGGCGAAAGCGTGCTGGGAGGCGAAGCTTGATGGAAGATGAGAGGAAGGATACGCTGCGGGAGCAGCCCGAACAGGCGGAGCAGCTCGAGACCAAAAAGAAGGAAGCCGATTCAGGCATGATCCTGGGCATGTGCATCGGCCTGGCCATCGGCGCCGGCATCGGCGCGGCTACCGGGAACCTGGGGCTGTGGATACCCATCGGCATGTGCATGGGCATGTGCGTGGGCATGTCGTTCGACAGCCAGAGGAAAAAGAAGGACGATGGGGATTCCGACCCGCAAGCATAAAGGGAGGATAGAGCTATGGAAACGAAGAAAGTCACCAAATGGTTCTGGGTCTGGGACTACGAAAAGGAGGAGCTCTGGCTCAACTCCATGGCAGCGGAGGGCTGGACCCTCTGTCGGGTGGGCTTTTGCACCTTCTATTTTGAAAGGACCGAGCCGGGCGCGTACATCGTCCGGGAGGAGTTCCGCAAGCGGGACGCGGCCTATGAGTCCTTCCTGCAGGAGATGGGCGCGGAGTATATCGGCCGGATGGCCATGTGGGTCTACTTTCGCCGTAACGGATGCTGCTGGCGGTCATGCTCATGAACCTGGGCATCGGACTATCCAACCTGAGGTATTCAAGCCTGGGCGTCATCAACCTTCTGTGCGCCGGGTTCCTGGCCTATTGCTACGGACGCATCCAGGGCAAGAAGGACGAGCTTATGCGGGAGCGCCAGCTCCACGAATAAGGATATTTTGAAAGCTCGCACCCTTTCTTGTAAGAAAGGGTGCAGGCCCAAAGAACTTTTAAGAAGATAAGCAGGTTTCGGCAACTTTGTAATACCGTTTCTTAAGTTTCTCTTTTTCTCCCGCTTTTTCCACCCATGGGCAAAACATAGTCGAAACCTGCGCAAAGCTTGGTTTCTCGTTGTTTTGCCCGTGCTCCGCTTCGCTGCATCTGCCACGGGCAGCGCTCAGCTTCGCACCCTTGTAGAAAGAGAAAAAGCGGCAAAAAGCAGAAAGAGAAAAAGCGGCAAAAACGTCTCTTTACAAATCGTCCCCCTCCATGTATAATACTGCCAAACGTGGATCGGGACAGGTAGCGGATGCCTTCCCCTTCAAGCGAGCCGCGGACGGTGCGAGGCGGCAAGGGGTCCATGCGTGAGATCACCCGGGAGCGGGGACGTGAACGAGAAGTAGCGGCCTCCGGCGGCCCTCCGTTACAGGGGCGCATGAGCGGCGCAGTCTATCGGCTGCGCAAGGCGGGTGGTACCGCGGAAGATCAGGTCTTTCGCCCCGTATTGGGGCGGAAGACCTTTTATTTTCAATAAACAGTTGGAGGAAACCATGTACGACAAAGTATCGACGGATCTGAAGTTTGTGGACCGGGAGAAGGCGGTCCTGGCCTTCTGGAAGGAAAACCATGTATTTGAGAAGAGCGTGGAGCTCCGCAAGGGCGCGCCCGCCTACACCGTCTTCGACGGGCCGCCCACGGCCAACGGCAAGCCCCACATCGGCCATGTGCTGACCCGGAGCATCAAGGACATCATCCCCCGGTATCGGACCATGAAGGGCTACGACGTGCTGCGCAAAGCCGGCTGGGACACCCACGGACTGCCCGTGGAGCTGGAGGTGGAAAAGCAGCTGGGCCTGGACGGCAAGGAGCAGATCGAGCAGTACGGCGTGGAGCCCTTCATCGAGGGCTGCAAGAAGTCCGTGTGGAAATATTCCGCCGAGTGGGCGGACATGTCTGACCGGGTGGGCTATTGGATGGACATGGACGACCCCTACGTCACCTATCACGACAGCTACATCGAGTCCGAGTGGTGGGCGCTGAAGACCATCTACGACAAGGGGCTCCTCTATAAGGGCTACAAGATCGTGCCCTACTGCCCCCGCTGCGGCACGGCCCTCTCTTCCCACGAGGTGGCCCAGGGCTACAAGGACGTGAAGGAGACCTCCGCCATCGCGAAGTTTTATTTGAAGGACGGCAGCGGCACCTGCATCCTGGCATGGACCACCACCCCCTGGACGCTGCCCAGCAACGTGGCCCTGTGCGTCAACGCCCGGGAGACCTACGTGAAGGCCCGCCGGGAGGACGGCGTGTTCATCCTGGCCGAAGGGCTGGTGAAGAACGTCCTGGGCGAGGATGTCCAGATCATGGAGACCTTCTCCGGCGCCGATCTCGTGGGCACGGAGTACGAGCCCCTCTTCGACATGAGCGCCAACTTCAACGGCAAGAAGGGCTATCGCGTGGTGGCGGATAGCTACGTCACTCTGGACGAGGGCACAGGCGTGGTCCACATCGCCCCGGCCTTCGGCGAGGACGACAACCGGGTGGGCAAGATCTACGATCTCCCGTTTTTGCAGCTCGTGAACACCTCCGGCCATATGTGCGGCGGCACGCCCTTCGACGGCCTGTTCGTGAAGGACGCGGACAAGCCCGTCCTTGAAGACCTGAAGCGGCAGGAGAAGCTCTTCTCCGCGCCTCAGTTCGAGCACAGCTACCCCTTCTGCTGGCGCTGCGACACGCCGCTCATCTACTATGCCCGGGAGGAGTGGTTCATCCGCATGACCGCGGTGAAGGACAAGCTGGTCCGGTTCACCAAGAGCATCAACTGGATCCCCGAGACCATCCGGGACGGCCGCATGGGCAACTTTGTGGAGAACGTCATCGACTGGGCCGTGACGAGGGAGCGGTACTGGGGCACGCCCTTCCCCGTGTGGGTCTGCCCGGACTGCGGCAAGGTCCACGTGATCGGCAGCAAGGCGGAGCTCAAAGCCATGTCCCCCGACTGCCCCGAGAACATCGAGCTTCACAAGCCCTACATCGACCAGGTCACCGTCAAGTGCCCTGCCTGCGGCGGCAGCATGAAGCGGGAGAGCGTGGTCATGGACTGCTGGTTCGACTCCGGCTCCATGCCCTTCGCCCAGTGGCACTATCCCTTTGAGAACAAGGAGAAGTTCGTTCATCTCCGAAGCTATCGACCAGACCCGGGGCTGGTTCTATACCCTGCTCGCCATCGCCACCCTCCTCTTCGACGAAGCGCCCTTCAAAAACTGCGTGGTCCTGGGCCTCGTCTGCGACAAGGACGGCAAGAAGATGAGCAAGCATCTCGGAAACGTGGTCAACCCCTTCGACGTGCTGGACGCCCAGGGCGCTGACGCCGTCCGCTGGTACTTCTACACCGGCTCCAGCCCCTGGCTGCCCTCCCGGTTCTCCGGCGACGCGGTATCCGAGTATCAGCGCAAGTTCATGGGCACCTTCTGGAACACCTACGCCTTCTATGTGCTCTACGCGGACATCGACAACTTCGATCCCACGAAGCATGAGCTAAAGCGGGAGAACCTTTCCTTCATGGACCGCTGGGTCCTCAGCCGGATGCAGACCCTGGTGAAGACCGTGGATCAGGATCTGGCTGCCCTGCATATCACCGAGGCGGGAAGGGAGCTCCAGGCCTTCGTGGACGAGCTCTCCAACTGGTACGTGCGCCGCTGCCGGAACCGGTACTGGGGGAGCGAAATGACCGCCGACAAGGAAGCGGCCTACATGACCCTCTACACGGTGTTGAAGGAGCTGACCCTCATCAGCGCCCCCTTCGTGCCGTTCATGAGCGAGAGCATCTATCAGAACATCGTGCGCCGGGTGGAGAAGGACGCGCCCCTTTCCGTGCACCTCTGCGACTTCCCCGCGGCGGATGAAAGCCTCATCGACGCCGACCTCGAGAAGAATATGGAGGAGGTTTTGGACATCGTGACATTGGGTCGCGCCGCCCGGAACAACGCCGCCATGAAGATCCGCCAGCCCCTCGCCGCCATGTACGTCCAGGGCGAGCCCCTCTCTGAGGGTTACTGCACCATCATCGCCGAGGAGCTGAATGTGAAGGATGTCTCCTTCGTTTCCGACGCTTCCGGGTTCATCTCCTACGCCGTGAAGCCCCAGCTTCGCACCCTGGGCCCCAAGTACGGCAAGCTCCTGGGAGCCATCCGCAACAGGATGGCCGAGCCCGGGGCGGGGGACGAGATCGTCAACGCCATCAAGGCCGACGGCAAATACGTCTTTGAGTCCAACGGCCAGGCCATCGAGCTCACCGAGGCGGACGTGCTGGTCACGGCCGTGAAGAAGGAGGGATTGGTCTCCGAGACCGACGGCCAGGTGACCGTGGTCCTCGATACCAACCTGACCCCCGAGCTCATCGAGCTGGGCTTCGTGCGCGAGCTTACCAGCAAGCTCCAGACCATGCGCAAGGAGGCGGGCTTCGAGGTGGCGGACCACATTCGGATCGGTTACGCCGGCAGCGACAAGGTCAAGGCCGTGTTCGCCAAGTACGCCCAGGATATCGCCGCCGACACCCTGGCCGACGCCGTCACGGGCGAGCTCTCCGGCTACGAGAAGAATTGGGACGTGAACGGCGAAGCCGTCCGGCTGTCCGTGGAGCGGGTGTAAAGGCGGGTGTTTCTCTTCTGTGTTCCTTTTTTCTCTTCATGAGAAGAGAAAAAAGGAACCGAAAAAAGAGAAGCATAGAAGATAAATTGGACGAAGCAGAACAGGTACACTGTTTCTTAAAGTTTCTCTTTTTCCGTCGCTTTTTCTCTTTGCCTAAAGAGAAAGAGCGGCAAAATAAAAGGTAAAGGTTCTCCCCATGAAAGGTTTGGGCACTCTGGTCAACGCCGCCGCCATCCTCATAGGCGGCGGCTCGGGTTTATTGTTTCACAAGGGCATCTCCCAAAAGCTGCAGGAGCGGGTCATGGAGGCCCTGGCCTTCGGCGTGATCCTCATCGGCCTCTCCGGCGCCCTGAAGGGGGAAAAGACCCTGGTCATGATCCTGTCGTTGGCCGTGGGCGCGGCCATCGGCGCGCTCCTCTCCATCGACGACGGTTTCCACCGCCTGGCGGATAAGCTGAGCGGCAAGCTGGTGGGCCCGGACAAACAGGCGGGCTTTGCCGCCGGGTTCGTCAGCGCATCGCTCCTCTTCTGCACCGGGGCCATGGCGGTGACCGGGGCCCTCCAGGACGGCTTTTCGGCGGACCATTCGGTCCTCTTTGCCAAGGCCCTCATCGACGGCATCTCGGCCATGCTCCTTGCCTCCGCCTTGGGCGGCGGCGTGCTGCTCTCTGCGGCGGCGGTGTTCCTCTACCAGGGCCTGTTCACGGTCCTGGGCATCTTCAGCGCCTCCTTCTTCGCGGCCTCCGCGGTGGAGATGGGGGCCGTAGGCTCCCTCCTCCTGGTGCCCATCGGTCTCAACATGCTGAAGATCACCCGCATCAAGGTCATGGACCTGCTGCCCGCCATCTTTCTGCCAATAGTTTTCTGCCTGTTCCTCTAAAGGTTCAGCCTTTTTTCAGCTTCGGGGCGTAGAGTATAGAAAAACGTGAGGGGGAAAGTTTCATGCGCGCATTGATCGTGGAGGACGACAAGGCTTTGGCCCGGACCTTGGGCGAGATGCTCAAGAGCGTCCATTTTGAAAGCGATATCTGTTACGACGGGGAGTCGGGCCTGGACAACGGCTTGTCCGACGCCTACGACCTCATCGTCCTCGATATCATGCTGCCCAGGAAGGACGGCTTCTCCATCGCCAAGGAGCTGAGAAAAGAGAAGATCGACACGCCCATCCTCATGCTCACCGCCCGGACGGAGATCGACGATCGGGTGAAGGGGCTGGACAGCGGCGCGGACTATTACCTGACCAAGCCCTTCGAGATGTCGGAGCTTTTGGCCTGCGTGCGGGCCCTGACCCGGCGGCAGGGGGAGGTGGTCATGGACGAGCTCAGCTTCGGCGGCTTGAAGCTGAACCTGTCCACCTGCGATTTGAGCTACGCCGACAAGAAGGTGCGCCTGGGCAAGAAGGAGTTCTCCATCATGCGCATCTTCATGGCCAACGGCGCGGCCGTGGTCAGCAAGGAGTCCCTGATAAACAAGGTGTGGGGCTTTGAAAGCGACGCGGAGGACAACAACGTGGAGGTCTACATCTCCTTCCTGCGCAAGAAGCTGGCCTTCTTGAAGGCGCCCGTGCAGATCGCCACCCTGCGCAAGTTCGGCTATCGACTGGAGGCGTTGGAGAAATGATCAAAAAGCTGAAACGGCGGTTTATCCTCACCAGCATGGTGGTTGTCACGCTGGTGCTGCTGCTGGTCCTGGGGGTCCTGTTCGTGGGCGCCCGGAAGGTGGTCTACTCCGACGCGGATCAGATGCTCAAGCGCTCGCTGATGATCTCCCTGGGGGAGAAGGGCGGCGGCGAGGGCCGCGGCGGACGGAACGAGCGGGCGGTGGTGCTCTCCATCGACCCGGAGACCGGCGAGATCGAAAAGAAGAGCAGCGGTACGCTCATCAACTTTTCGGATCAGGAGCAGCAGGAGCTGGCCCAGGAAGCCGCCCAGAGCAAGGCGCTCAAGCATCGGGGCGTGCGCACCTCCGTGGAAAAACACAACGGCAAGACCTATGTGGCGGTGGTGGACACCACGCTGGAGGATCGGCTGTTGACCGCCGCCATGAAGGCGCTGGCGCTCTTTGCCGTGGGAGTGTGGCTGGCGCTGCTGCTGCTGGTGTATCTGCTGTCCGGCTGGGCCGTGCGGCCCATGGCCAAGGCCTGGGATATGCAGCGGCAGTTCGTGGCGGACGCCTCCCATGATCTGAAAACGCCCTTGACCGTCATCCTGAGCAACAGCGAGCTGCTGAAGCAGCAGAACGAGGGGCGGGAGGCCCCGGAGGTAGACCGGATCGAGACCGCCGGCAAACGGATGAAGGAACTGGTCCAAAAGATGCTGACCCTGGCCCGCATGGAGGACGATCCCAACCCCAACGCCTACGAGACCATGAACCTTTCCGATATGGTCATGGAGAGCGCCCTGGCCTTCGAGGCCACGGCCTTTGAGAAGGGATTGGTCATTGACGAAACCGTGGAAAGCGATCTGATGGTGAAGGGCAACCGGGCCCAGGTCCAGAGCGTCCTCGAGTGTTTGCTGGACAACGCCTGCAAATATGCCGCCCCCGGCAGCCGGGTGACCGTGTCGCTGGAGAAGGCGGGGAAGAAGGCGAGGCTCACCGTCCACAACACTGGCTCCTATATCCCCCCCGAGGACCTGGCTCATGTGTTTGAACGCTTCTACCGGGCGGACAAGAGCCGCACCGCTTCCGACAGCTCCGGGCTGGGCCTGGCCATCGTCCAGAGCGTGGTGGAGCGCATGAAGGGCGCCGTCACCGCCGAGAGCAGCCAGGAGAGCGGCACGGCCTTCACGGTGCTGCTCCCCCGGGAGAACGGCTGATCGCACACGGTCCAAATCAGAAAAAGCCCTCGTCCTTTTCAGGTCGGGGGCTTTTGCATACGATATGGTCTGAGCTGTTTCGTTTGGACAGTGGCCCGGTTAAGGCGTTTTTACGGGAACGTCACCCTCCGGCTCGATGAATTGAGCGGACAAATATCCCTTCCATTCAGTGCCGGCTACCAGCACATAGTAGTACTCGTCCTCCTGATAAAAGATGTAGACCTTCTTTCCTTCGACGACCATTCCGAGGGACGGGCTGGTAGCGGAGGGGCCCTCTCGCAGGGACAGAGTGGAGGCGGTGACGGTGCCGAGCACTGTGCCCTCCGGCTGGTCGTTGTCGGCGGAGGTATCTCCCAGGGCGGTGAGGAGCTTGATGAACTGCTTGGAGATGTAGCCGTATTTTTTCGTATCATTCATAAGCACGAAATAGAAGTCGCCGTCCTCGGCGTATACGGTGACCCTGGTGCCGCTCTTCAAACCGGTGGCAATGATGGTGGTGTTCGTGCTGGGCCCTTGACGCATGCGGACGCCGCTCTTGATGATCTTCCCTTCCGCGGCCCCGGCGATCATATCGGCCGTAGGCGCCGTGAGGGCGTTGGGGTCATCGGTAAGGGGGACGGAGGCGCCGGTGGTCGCTTGCACATCCGTGGGCGTGAGCCGCGTCATGGGCAGGCCCTTCATTTGGTAGAACTTTTCTGCGGCGGGATGGTAGGGCACGCCGTCGAAGGACGCGGCGAAGGCAAGATCCAGCTCGCTGCCCTTGGCATGGGCGGCGGTAACGTCAGGGATGTGGTCGAAGACACCGGAGAGGAAGTTGTACACGTCGGTATCGGACACGTCGTTGCGGGCGAGGACCACGGCCATGACCGCCACGGTGGTCACGTCCTCGGGGGTGTTGTACACGCTTCTCGGGATGACGCCCTTTGTATAGTAGGGACAGCGGTCCATGAGCTTGCGGATGTGCTCATCATCAAAATTCAGCAGGTAAAGCTGACGTTCGACAGCCAGACTGTACACCGAAGCGGTGGGGGCGCCGGCAACCACGAAGGCGGCGTCGATCCTGCCGCTGTTAAGATCCTCCGCACTTTCCATGAAGTTTTGATAGGTGGGGTTGATGTCCTCGTCGGCGTCGATGCCGTAGGCGCCCAGCACGTCGATGGCGGTGAAGTACACGCCGGATCCATAGACGCCGATGGCGACGCGCTTGCCCTTCAGATCGGCCACGGTCTTGGTGTTGGGGTCCAGGGTGACGATCTGGACATGCTCCCTGTACAGGGCCGCCACGGCGGAGAAGGAGGTGTTTGCCAGATCGAAAGAGCGGGTGCCCGTATAGGCGTAGGCTGCCACATCGGACTGCACGATCCCCAGTTGGGCATCGTTTTGGATCAGAGCCTCGATGTTGGATTTGGAGCCATAGGAGGTGACGGCCGTCACCCAAGTATCGGTCGTGCTGCTGACCTGATTTGCCAGCACGCTGCCGAAGCTATAGTAGGTGCCCATCTCGCCGCCGGTGGTCAGCGTGAGGCTCCCGCCCCGGTTGCCGAAAATGTTCAAGGAGAAATCGTCGTCAGGAGCGCCTTCCTTTGGCTGGGGCGTTTTCTCCGCAGCGGATGCGGAATCGTCCATAGGATCGCCTTCCTTCGGTTGGGACGTTTTCTCCGCAATGGACGCTTGTTCGTCCGCCTCGGCCTTCCGCTCCTTCAGCAGGGGGATCAGCACCACCGTGAGCACCACTGTCAGCGCCAGCAACAGGGCGCAGACGCCGATGAGGATGGGCACAAGACGGTTTTTCTTCTTCCCGATCGGCTGTTGCCGGGCGGATATGCTCTGCCGTTCGGCCGTCGGCTTCCGGGGATAGTTCTTCCCTGAATCGGTCTGCTGGGTTTTCTGCTCGGCCTCAAACTTTTGGGGATAGTTTTTCCCGCTGTTGGAGCCGACTTTGGCGTCAGCCTCCGTGTCAAACCCACACTTCCCGCAGAATCTTCCCTTCAGTTGGCCGCCGCAGCGAGGACACTGTTTCATACGATCTCTCCTTGTGGTGTGATACTGTTAAAAAGCTTGTTCCGATCAAATTATTATTTCAAAAACATCCCTGCAGCGCAAGAACAGAGCGGCGCATGAATAAGACCCGGCGGGGGGCCGGGTCCCGGGTTCGTTCACGCTTACGGCAGGTCTACGGCTTCCAGCCGCAAAGTCACTTCCGGCAGCTCCACTGTGGTGCCGGAGGTCCCGCCGAAGCTGGGCTGCTTGAACACGAACTTCAAGCGGACGTGGGCGTTGTCCTCGTCGTCGAAGGTCAGCTCATAGAGATGGCACTCGCCCAGGGAGAGATCGGCGGTGACGCCGGGGAAGGTCACCTCGTTGGTGTTCTCCGTGCTGATGGTCACCTTGGAGAGGGTGCTGGACTTGGACTTGACGTTGGTGGCGCATATCCTCAGATGGTGGATGGTCTTGCGATCCGCCGAAAGGATGAACCGGACGGTCACCTCATCGGCGCCCTGGCAGGAGGCGGACCCCCAGAACACGATCTCCCCGGCCTTCAGGGCGGGCATCTTCTCTGTGTCGGGCAGGACCTTGCGGCCCGGGACCGGCGCCTCCACGGGCTGTTCCGTGGCGGCGGGCTTCGCCGGCTCGGCGGTGGGCGTATCCTCCTTGACGGCGGGCTTCTTGGTGCTTTCCACCACGGGGGCGTCATCTTCGACCGCCCGATCGTCGGCCTTCTTCAGCCGGGGCACCAGCAGCAAAGCGACGGCCACCAGCAGCGCCAGGGCGATGGCGCAGATGACGATGAGCAGGGCGATGAGGCCGCCGTTTTTCTTCTTCTTTTTGACTACGGGGCGCTGGGAAGGGCTCGCGGAATACGTGGGCCGGGAGGCGCTGTGGACCGGCGCGGACACGGGCGCGGCGGCCGGCTCCGGCTCAAAATCTGGCAAGGAATCGGGATCGAACTCCGGTTCCGGCTCCGGCTCCGGTTCCGGCGCGGGCTCAGGCTCCGGCTCGGGCATAGGCTCCGGCTCGGGCGCAGGCTCCGGCTCGGATTCCGGCTCCGGCTCGGGCGCAGGCTCAGGCTCGGGCGCGGGCTCCGGCTCCGGCGCGGGCTCCGGCTCGGGCATAGGTTCCGGCTCGGGTTCCTGCTCCAGCTCGGGCGCGGACTCCGGCTCCGGACCAAGATCCAGTTCCACAGGGGCCACATAGATGGACTTCGGCGCAGGCGCGGGCGTCGGGATTTCTTCAACGGAGGCAGGCTTTGAAACGGGCTTCGGCGCAGGCGCGGGCTCCGGCACGGGCGTCGGCTTTGCAGCGACGGGCTGGGGCTTGGGCGCGGACGGCGCGGCGGTGAGGGTGAGGGCGGGTTTGCCGCAATAGACGCAGAATCTGGCGTCCTTGCGCATGGGTTTGCCGCAGTTGTAACAGAACATACAGAGCGCTCCTTTCTGCCGGATCAAGGCGGACGAGCCACAGGGACACGCCACCAAATATATTATATAGGCGCAGGCGGTCAAAAGCAAGGGGCGGGCGGAAGAATGTTGCCCGGCGTGGACCTTGCGCCGCGGAAATGGCGGCGTAAAACCCTTTCGGCGCTCTTGCGAAGACGCCGCGAAGGGTGTATAATACCGTATTCAATGGGGAAGAAGGGACGATCGACCCCATCTGGTTTCAAGAAACATACGCAAGGAGCAACGACAATGGAAGAAGCACCGAAGATCAAAAACTTCATCGAGGAAGCCATTGAGGAGGACCTGGAGAAATTCCGGGCCCTGTACCCGGACAAGGAGCCCCGGGTCAAGACCCGGTTCCCGCCGGAGCCCAACGGATATCTGCACATCGGCCACGCCAAGGCCCTGACCATCGACTTCTCCATGGCGGAGAAGTACGGCGGCACCTGCAACCTCCGCTACGACGACACCAACCCCACCAAGGAGGGGACGGAGTA
>CADCMN010000046.1 GCA_902802575.1 uncultured Eubacteriales bacterium
TATCGCCTCCACTGTTTCGGGGCTGTCAAATTCAGCCTCTTCGTCTATTACTCCAGTGCCGTCACCATGATCTATGTTGGCGACAAGAGCCGTTTTTCCCTCAAAAGAAACAGCCATTTTCGTACACCTTTCTATCAGAGTCTGTGACCAGAATGATTATACTTTTTGGGAGTATAAAAAGCAATAGATTATGGGTAATAGATAATATCAAAAAGTGCAGTCAAAAGTGCAGTCAAAACTCTTTCAAACCCAGTTTTGTTGAAACAGAGAATTGAAAAAAGCCCCTAAATCAGGGGCTTTTTTGGCCTCCCCGGCGGGATTCGAACCCACGACCTATCGCTTAGGAGGCAGATCCTCTATCCTGCTGAGGTACGGGGACTTATTAGGATGCCACTGGTGCGCCCTCAGACGATCGCCTTTTCGAGGGCGGCTGCCGGGGCCGGGGGCTCCCGGTGGAGGGTGGGCTGGTTGAGGATCAGGCGGAGGATGGCGTCCTCCATGGAGATGTCGTCCTGCCGGTCGTTGTAGACCCTCACCTGATAGACCGTGTTCCGAATGATCCGCGTCATGTTCATAAGATTTCTCCTTTCTTTCATCGAGACCCTTTTCTTTTTTCCGTCGCTGTGGTATAGTGCCTGTGTTACAATTCTTTTTGCCTGCTGCGCGTCGGTCCCGCAACCGTCCCGCCGCAGCCATTTCGTATTTGGCAGTTAGGAAAACCACCGTTCACAGTATATCTACTGGTAGATGACGCCGGCGATGGAGTTGGGAAACTTGCTGGACTTGACCCGGTTCAGGATCACCGCGCCCACGGCCACCTGGCCTTTGTAGGGCTCGCCGCGGCTCTCGCCATAGATGCAGGCCGCCAACAGGCGCACGTTGCGGTCCGAGGAACCGTCGGCCTGGGCTGTGGAACCGCTGCCAGACAGGCTCATGCCCAGGGCCGCCGCGGTTTTGGTGCCCACCACGCCGTCCGCCGCGAGGCCGTTCTTCCGCTGAAAATACTGCACCGCCTTCTCCGTGCCGGAGCCGAAGATGCCGTCCACAGCTCCATTGTAGTAGCCCCACTGCTTCAGTTTCTTCTGCAATGTCACCACTTCGTCGCCCTTGGATCCCTTCTTCAGCACCGCCGCGTCGGCAGCGAGGGGCAGCACCAGCACCAGCAGCACCGCCACCGCCGCCCCCAACCGCTTCACCCGCGCCCGGGCCTTCATGGTTGGCCTCCGTCTATACATCGAATCATACTTTTCCTCCATGTCGTTTTTCTTGTTCCTTCAGTATACCCCCTTTTTCGACAAACTAACCGCAAACAAATCAAAAAAGCACCTCCCCAAAGGAGACGGTGCTGATACATTACAAGGGAACGGACCTCTACGATCGCTTGCCGAAATGCTTGCGCAGGAAAGCCAGGATGTCGCTTTCGAAGGTGACGGCGAAGGGCGTTGGGGCGGCGGCGTCCGGGGGGTCTGGGGAAGCGGCGGAGACGTCCGGAGATGAGCCATCCATGGTGACGATGCAGAGCGGCGGGAACAGGACGCACCACCAGTTGTGGCCCGCGCCGTCGCCCAGGACGATCTGGAGGGCGTCGTAGGGCCCGGCGGGAAAGAGGGTGCCGTTGTAGGTCCGGTCGGGAAAGTCGCTGACGCCCAAGAGAAGTTGGGCCCCGTAGGGGACGCCTGAGGCGGCCAGGGTGGTCTGGCAGACGGACAGCAGGGCCGCCCCGTGGTCGAGGACGAAAGCCCGGGCGTCCTCATAGGTACCCGCGGCCTCGAAAAGGGGCAGCAGGGCGTCCCGGACCCGGAGCTTCACGGCCTGGTCCGCGGGACTGTCGCTGTTGGCCAGGATATGCAGGCGCAGCACATCCGCCGCGGCGGGCCGGGGCACCAGCTTCCCCGACAGCAGCACCAGCAGGGCGAGGGCAGCAAGACAGATAAGCAGCATTCGTTTCATGCCCTCAGTATGCCCACAGGCGCGTAAACACAAACCTGACGAGTGAAAAATATGTGGGCTCACCGGTCCTCATGGGTTCGTTGCCGGTTGTATTTTGCCACGCCCTTGGCCCAGTCCCGCTTGCGGCGCAGCATTTCCTCCTTGCTCAGGGATTCCGCCTGAAGCTTCCTATAGCTTTCCAAGCGGACGGGGTCCAGCTCCCCTGCGGCGATGGCCGCCCGCACGGCGCAGCCCGGCTCCCGCTCATGGCGGCAGTCGGAGAATCGGCATTGGCCCACATACCGTTCCACATCGGCAAAGGCGTCCTCCAAGCCCTCCGCCGCGTCCCACACGCCCAGCTCCCGCATGCCCGGCGTGTCGATGACCATCACGCCGCTGGACAACCGGATGAGCTGCCGATGGGTGGTGGTGTGGCGGCCTCGGCTGTCGGCCTCCCGGATACCGTTGACGGTCATGATCTCTATCCCGGCCAAAGCGTTGACCAAGCTGGACTTGCCCACGCCGGAGGACCCCAGGAACACCACCGTCTTTCCCGGCTGCAGATACCGATCCAATGCCTCCAGGCCGTAGCCCGTGCGGACGCTGACGGCATGCACATCCACCCCCGGGGCCACCCGGGCCGCCGCCTGAAGATAAGAATCATGGTCCTCCGTCAGATCCGCTTTGGTCAGCAGGATCACCGGTACGGCGCCGGAGTTCCAGGCCACGGTGAGATATCGCTCCAGCCGTTTAGGATTGAAGTTCTGGTTCATCGACTGGAGCAAAAACACCCAGTCGAAGTTGGCTGCCACAGCCTGCTCCCGGGGAACGGGGCCAGGCTCCCGGCGGGAGAACCAGGTCCGCCGCGGCAGGGTGGACAGGATCTGGCTGTCGCCGCTGTCGATATAGTTCACCATGACGAAATCCCCCACGGTGGGGAAGGATTCCGTCCCGCTATAGTATGCTTTCGTCTTCAGCCGGGCGTAGCCCCGGCCGTGTTCACACACGATCTCGTACCGATCCCGATGCTGGGCCGTGACCCGGGCCGGAATGCCCGGCAAGCCTTCCGTATCCGGCGCCATGCCGTACTCTGTATACTCCAATGCTGTTCCTCCCCGATTGCGAATGATAAACGATTCCTTTCGACCGCTGAAAATGGGCATAGTAAAACCGCAAGAGCAGCTCCCTTTCATGGCTGCATCCTGCGGTCATCCATACGAAAGTAGCTTGTCTGCGGCGCGTCGATCCAGGGGCCTGCCCCGTTCGGTTTGCGCCCATATTCAGTTAGCCGGCAACGACCTCACGAACCAACATGCTGACAAACCGCTCCTTTCCGATCCGCCATGGCGGCGGACCCCTGCTGAAAGGAAATATACCATCGGCATGAGGGTTTGTCAATCCCGGCTCTTGGGGAAACCTTCTTGACAGACGTCAGGTTTTTGGGTACCCTTGCTGTATGGAAGATCTGTTTGCTTCATTGACACGATCCCTGGCTGTCTGGGCGGAAGCCTGCACGGGAGCCCCTGTGGCCCCCGGAGACTTTCGTTTGCCCCGAGACACAGAGGGCGCGTCCCTGGGGCAGCTGTCCCTGGGGATCTTCGTGCGGGGCGGAGCAGCGGAGGCGGCGCGGAAGCTGAATGAGGCGCTGTGCCCACAAGTCCGGGAGGTCCGGGAGAGGAACGGCTGGCTGCTGTTCTTTCTATCGAAGGATTGGTTCGACGGGCTCATCGACCGGGCGAAAGCCTTGGACGCCCACCCCGGGGGCACCTATCTGGAAAACCGCATGGGTATCCTTGCCCGAAAGGGAGATGCGCCCTGCCCGGACGCGGAGGACGTGCAGCGGGCCCTGTGGACAGCGTATCTGGCGTATCGCCGGGGCTTCTGGCGGGAGGCGGACGAAAGGGCCGTGCTGACCATGACCCACGGCGTTACCGGTCGGGAGCGGATCGCGTTGGAAAACCGCTGCGGCGGCGCGGCGGCAGCTATATTGAAACTGAGAGGAGAGAAGCCATGAAGATCGCCTATTTGGGCCACGCCAGCTTTTTATTGGAGACGTCGGCCGGCACCCGGATCGTCACCGATCCCTACGGCCAGGACATCCTGCCCCATCCGGTGGCAGAGGCGGACATCGTCACCATGTCCCACGAGCACTTTGACCACTGCGACCTCACCCAGGTGAAGGGGGATTTTGTCCCTGTGAACACCACCGAGCCAAGGACCCTCCGGGATGTGAAGATCACCTGCGTCCCCTGCTGGCACGACGAGGTCCATGGCCAGAAACGGGGCCGCAACCGGGCCTATATCCTTGAGGCGGACGGGCTGAAGATCGTGCACCTGGGAGATCTGGGCGAAGCGCCTGCCCCCGCCCTGATCGCCGCCTGCGCCTTCGCGGACGTGCTGTTTATCCCTGTGGGCGGCTTCTTCACCCTGTCCGGCGAGGAGGCGGCCCGGGCGGTGAAGGCCCTGCGGCCCAAGCTGACCGCGCCCATGCACTACCGCTGCCCCGGCCACAGCTTCGACGCGATCTCCACGGAGGAGCCCTTCCTCAAGGCCCTGCCCGCGAACGTGCCCGTCCACCGGCTCGATGCGCTCACGGAGCCCTTTCCCGCCGGTGTGGTCCTGCTGACGCCGCGAAAGACGTGAGAAGCGCATAGGAAAAGGAGCCTGCCTATGAAACACCTCTCCCTGATCCTGGCTTTGCTGTTGTGGCTTGTCGCCTGTACTCCGGTCCAGACTGCGGACGCTAAGGGCACCTGCGGTGATAACCTCAAGTGGTCCTTCAATGAATCCACCGGTGTCTTGACCATCACCGGCAGCGGTAAAATGGCGGACTTTTATGGTCAGGCATACTACATTCCATGGTATTCATATCATGAGAATATCACCGCGATCACTTTGCCTCAGGGACTGACCAGCATCAGCCATAATGCGTTCCGCGGGTGCTCTGAGCTGACCGGTATTACCATCCCGGACAGCGTAGTCCAGCTGGAAGGCAATCCCTTTGCGTTCTGCACAAGCCTGACCGATATCACCGTGTCGCTGGACCATCCCGCCCTGGCCGTTATCGATGATGTACTGTTTGAAAAGGCCACAAAAAAACTGATCTGCTATCCCGCAGGCAAATCTCAAAGCAGCTATGCTATCCCACAGGGCATCCAACAAATAGAGGACCTCGCATTCTCCGGTTGTAAGACCCTGACCGACATCACCATCCCAGACAGTGTCACGACCATTGGCGGAGGAGCTTTTTCCGGGTGCGATAGTCTAACCGTCATCGTCATCCCCAACAGTGTCACGACCATTGGCGACTGGGCGTTTGATTATTGCAAAAACCTGACCAGCATCACCCTCCCCGACAGCCTCACAACCATTGGCGAGTATGCGTTTTCCGGGTGCGACAGTCTGACTAGCACCAACATCCCGGACGGTGTGATCGAGCTGGGCAACAATCCCTTTAGTTATTGCAGTGCCCTGACTGCTATCAGCGTATCGCTGGACCATCCCGTTCTGGTCGTGATCGACGGTGTGCTGTTCGATAAAGCTGCAAAAAAGCTGATCTGCTACCCCGCAGGCAAATCCCAAAGTAGCTATACCATCCCACAGAGCGTAGAGGAGATTGGAGCTTTTGCGTTTTCTATATGTAATAGCCTGACCGCTGTTACCATCCCTGATAGCGTGGTATCCATTTGCAAATATGCTTTTTACGAATGCGAAAGTCTCACCGACATCGACATTCCCGACAGTGTTACGACCATTGGCGACTGGGCGTTTTCCGAGTGCAAAAGCCTGACCGAGATCGTCATCCCAGACGGCGTCACAAGCATTGGTGATCATGCCTTTTACAAATGCACCGGCCTTACCAGCGTCACCATCCCCGACAGCGTCACAGCCATTGGCGATACCTATGTGTTTGCTGAGTGCCCCAACCTGACCGTCACCGTTGGGCGGGACAGCTATGCGGAGCAATACTGTAAGAACAACGGCATTCCCTATACCTATCCGGATAGCAATGATTGGCTGAACCACTGAAGCTATCCCTTCCGGCGCCGTTCAGAGATCCTTCCACTCGCTTCGCTCCTATCAGGATGACAAGGGAGCGCGCTTGTCAACCAAAAGCCTCCCCTGTTTCACCGTGAGGTGAAATGGGGGAGGTGTCGCCATAGGCGACGGAAGGGGAAAAAACAGCGCCCCTGAAAAGGGGCGCCGGTGCTAAACGGTCATGTGTCGATGAATGGTGTATAGATCCTTAGAATCTTTCCCCTGCGAAGGGCAGCAGAGCCATCACGCGGGCGCGCTTGATAGCGACGGCCAGATCGCGCTGATGCTTTGCGCAGACACCGGACATGCGGCGGGGCATGATCTTGCCCGTTTCGGAAATGAAGCCGGTCAGCTTCTTGAGATCCTTGTAGTCGATACCGGTAGCCTTCTCAACGCAGAACTTGCAAACCTTGCGTCTGCTTCTTCTGGGACGGGGACGCATTTTGCGTTCTTCCATGGTGCAAGCCTCCTATAAAAATTGATGTATTAAAACGGAATGTCGTCCGAGGAAATATCGGTGAAGCCGGCCACATCCTGGTTCCGGTTCATCTGGGGACGGGGGGCGGTGGGAGCGCTGTAGCTGCTGCCCTGGTCGTCACCCTTGGGGGAGAGGAACTCCACCTCGTCCGCCGATACATCCAGAGACATACGGGTCGTGCCATCCTTCGCTTCGTAGGTCCGGGCCTGAAGCTCGCCGATGACCGCCACCTTGCGCCCCTTGGCGAGATACCGGGAGCAAACGTCCCCCAGCTGCCGCCAGGCGTTGATGCGGAAGAAATCGGTCTGCTTTTCGCCGCCCTGAGACGCAAACCTGCGGTTAACGGCGATGGTAAAGGAGCAAACCGTCACGCCGTTGGGCGTGGAACGGGTGTCGGGATCATGGGTCAGATTCCCGATCAAAACGATCTTGTTCATGCTATACCTCTTTTACAAATCTTTCGTGCGGTTCTGTTCGGGCTGAATTGACGACTTCGACTTATGCTTCCTTGCGGGTAACCATGTAGCGCAGAACGCGCTCATCGTTTCTGAAGTTACGCTCCAATTCGCGGGGGAGCTCAGCGGGCGCGTTAAAGGTAACGAGCACATAAACCCCCTCGGTCTTGTAGTCGATGGCGTAGGCCAGCTTCCGCTTGCCCCACTCGTCCTGCTTCACGATCTCACCGCCGTTGCCGGTGATGATGCCTGCGAACTTGTCCATGACAGCGCGATTGCTCTCCTCGTCCAGTTCGGGTGTGATCAGGTACAAAACTTCATACTGATTCATTCTTTCACCTCCTTATGGTCTGTTGGCTTTCTTCTCCAAGAAAGCAAGAAGGACCGTTAGCCGTAACACTATAGCACAGCTTTTCCTTGATTGCAAGGGATTTTTACAAAGTTTTTCATGAAAAAACAGCCCAAAGTCGGGCTGTTTTGTTTGATCGTGTCTTTGGATCAGAAATCCTCTCGATTGACGGTGTCCCCATACAGCACATCACTGAAGGTTATTCTCCAGATCGTCCACCGGTTCAATTTGGTCAGCGTTGAGGTGCCCAGGTCCTTATAGATCGCGTCGTCGCCGAACATCTCCCGTTCGCCAAACCAGGCGCCTGTGCCGTAGGCCGCCTTGATCCGGTAGGTGTTTTCCGGCAGGAAGAGCACCACGGATTTGCCCGCGCGAAGGAATGCGGAGGAAACAAGAACATTGTCATGGGCGTCATAGATGCGTACGTAGATACTATACCCGCCCTTGAGCTCGTTGACCAAGCTTTGCGCGCAAGCCTGGAGCTTATGATCGGGATGGCGATACATCTCGCCCGTTTCCGGCGTGGGCCGCTGGCACATGGCGGCCATGCTCTTCGCATCCTGGTAGTTCCCCATGGCGGAGAACATCTGGTAAGCGGTATAATACAGTTTGTTTTCCATGGCTGCCTTGGCCTTGTCATAGTTCGCGTGATTGAAACAATCCTGACGCACATTGCTCCAATCGGGATAGGTTTTGCCATCCTCGCTGTCCAGCAGGTCCAGAGCGCTGTCCCAGTCCTTCCTGCCGATGGCCGCGGCGATCTCCGCGTTCGCCATCTGGATCCTGCAGTCGGCCGCCTGATCGTCGGCGTCCCGCACGCCGGGGATCTGGGCGAACAGCTCTTTGGCGGCGGCATATTCTCCCGCCGCTTTCTTGGCCACGGCCTCCTGATAGGTCACCTCGTTCTGGCACTGAGCCGCCAGCGCCGAAGCATCCCGGACGCTGCCCAGCGCCGCAAAGGCTTCCTTGGCCTCCTTATACTTCTCCTGGGCCAGGAGCAGGCGGGCGGCGGCATAGGCCGCCAGGTTTTGAGCGTCCTCATAGTCGCCCAACTGCGTCAGCGCCTCCTGGGCCTGAGCATATTCTCCCTGTTCCAGCAGTTCCAGGGCTTTGTCATATTCTTTCGCCCGGTCCACCTTCACCGTGCTCTGTTTGCCGGAAGGCTCCTTCTCCACGTCCTCTTTCTTTCCGTTCACCAGCAGAACGATGACCACCAGCAGCGCGCAGACCACCACCGCCGCCGCCACGATGACGCCGATCAGCAGGCCCTTGTTGCCGTTCTTTTTCTCCGGCTCAGCTTTCACTGCTGCTGCAGGAGCTTTCTCCTGGGTCAATCGAAACCCGCACTTGGGGCAAAAAGCGCCGCCGGCCGGGATCTCGTGATTACATTTCGGGCAAATCATATCAATGCTCCTTTCCGTTGCTTGCATACATATTAACTTTATATCAAATCTGCCTCCATCGTCAACTATCTTTTGTCAAAACCTGTATAAAATTCTTCGTCGCCGCCGGCAAAGCATCCCTCGAAATCCTGCCGCTGAATTATATGTTGACAAACGACCATGGCGGTGGTATAAATTATATACGATTTTATGAAAGGAGCCGGGACCGATATGCGGCGCAACGGGTATTTTTATTATTACCGCTTTGCTTCCCCCAGCAACGGTCCGTGCGCTCTGCCGCGCCTTTGGTCGTGCCCATAAATCGCTGAATCGCTGATCGAAGGGCGTGGCGCTGGACCGGCGTCACGCTTTTTCTGTGCAGAACAATGGAAAGGACACCGCTATGACTGACCCTTCTCTCGTCACCCTGCTCTTTATGGCCGTTTTCTTCGCCGTTATGTTGTGGATCGGCCTCAAATCCCGCAAACACGCATCGGACATCAACGGCTTTGTATTG
Source organism: uncultured Eubacteriales bacterium (assembly GCA_902802575.1). Taxonomy (GTDB): domain Bacteria; phylum Bacillota; class Clostridia; order Christensenellales; family CAG-138; genus RUG472. Next base: position 9,149 of record CADCMN010000046.1, read on the forward strand.
GGTTCAAGGCAGGTCGGCCCCTGGCTCTCCGCCTTCGCCTACGGCACCAGCTACTTCTCCGCTGTCATCTTCGTGGGGTATGCGGGCCAGTTCGGCTGGAACTTCGGCCTGGCCTCCACCTGGATCGGCCTGGGCAACGCCTTTATCGGCTCCCTCCTGGCCTGGCTCGTGCTGGGCCGCCGGACCCGGATCATGACCCAGCACCTCATGAGCAAGACCATGCCGGACTTCTTCGGCATCCGATATGAGAGCGACAAACTCCGCACGGCGGCCAGCCTCATCACCTTCGTGTTTTTGATCCCCTACACGGCCTCCCTGTACAACGGCCTTTCCCGGCTTTTCGCCATCGCCTTCCCCGGGGTGGACTACGCGGTGTGCGTCGTCATTATGGCGGCCCTCACCGGCGTGTATGTGATCCTGGGCGGGTACATGGCCACGGCCTGGAACGACTTCATCCAGGGCATCATCATGCTCTTCGGCATCGTGGCGGTCATCGCGGCGGTCCTGGGGGACAACGGGGGCCTGAATCTGGCCATGGAGAAGCTGGCCACGGGCCCGAACGGCGGCTGGCAGTACGCCTCCTTCCTGGGCGCCAACCCCCTGTTCCTGCTGTTCGTGGTGATCCTCACCTCCCTGGGCACCTGGGGGCTGCCCCAGATGGTGGGCAAGTTCTACGCTATCAAAAATGAATCCTCCATCCAGAAGGGCACCGTGATCTCCACCCTCTTCGCCATCGTGGTGGCCGGGGGCTGCTACTTCCTGGGCGGCTTCGGCCGGCTCTATGACATCGACGTGAAGGCCCAGGGGTTCGACGCCATTATCCCCCGGATGCTCTCCAGCCTGCCCGCGGTCATCATCGGCATCGTCATCGTGCTGGTGCTGTCCGCATCCATGTCCACCCTCTCGAGCCTGGTTTTGACCTCCGCCTCCACCATGACGCTGGACCTGATCGCCCCCAAGCGGAAAAAGCCCCTGCGAGAGAAGGATCAGCTGCTGCTCATGCGGGGGTTCATTCTCCTGTTCGTGGTCATTTCCGCCCTCATCGCCATCAAGCAGGCCAAATCGAAGAGCCTGTTCATCGCTCAGATGATGGGCGTCAGCTGGGGCGCTCTCGCGGGCGCGTTCCTGGCCCCCTTCCTCTACGGCCTCTACTCCAAGCGCACCACCAAGGTGTCCACCGCCGTGTGCTTCGCCTGGGGCGTGGGATTGGAGACCGTGCAGCTGCTGGTGTCCCTGGGGGTCCTCAACGTCAGCGGCAGCCCGCTTTTCGCTTTCGTGTTCAACAATTCCATCTACTCCGGCGTCATCGCCATGGTAGGCGGCCTTATCCTGGTGCCCCTGGTAGACCTTGTCTCTCAGAAGGCCCGCCCCGTCCACGTGGAGGACATGTTCTCCGCCTACCATGAGCACCGGACCGTGGACATCACGGACAATTTGGGGAAATAACTGTATTGCCGCTTTTTCTCTTTTGACAAAAAAAGCGGCAGAAAAAGAGAAACTTAAGAAGGGGTATGGCTTTCCGTGCGGAAGCTGTACCCCTTCTTAAAGTTCGTTCGATCGACTTTGCTTTCAGAAAAGTCGAAAAATCAACTCTTCTCGATCTCGTCGAGGGTCAGGGACTTGAGTCCCCGTCCCGTCAGGGCCTTCTCCGCCCTTTCCGTGTCTGTGACCCGGAAGATCATGTAGGCCCGGCCCGGCTCACCGCCTAAGAAGGCGTACATGTACTCGATGTTCACCTGGGCGGCGTTGAATTCACTGAGCAGATTGTGGAGGCCGCCGGGCTCGTCGGGCACGGCGAAGGCCAGCACGTCGGAGAGCTGGGCGATGAACTGCCCCTCCCGCAGGGCCATGGCGCACCGGTCCACGTCGTTGACGATGATCCGGGCGATGCCGAAGTCCGTGGCCTCGGCGATGGACAAGGCTCGCATGTCGATGCCATGGGCCGCCAGGAGGGCGGTGAGATCATATAGCTTCCCCGGCCGGTTCTCCAGAAAAACGGATAATTGTCTAATGCTCATATGGCCTCTCCTTTCAAATCTTCCGCTTGTCGATGACCCGCACGGCCTTGCCTTCGCTGCGGGCGATGGTCTTGGGGGCCACCAAGGTGACCTTGGGCCGGATGCCCAGCATGGACACCAGGCCCATGGACAGGGTCTTCTGGAGTTCCTGGATCTTGCCGATGGAGTCGGTGAACATCTCCGGCGTCATCTCCACCAGGATCTCGAAGGTGTCCGTGTTGTTGACCCGGTCCACCAGGATCTGATAGTTGGCGGCATAGCCGTGGTTGAGGAGCACGGTTTCGATCTGGCTGGGGAACACATTGACGCCCCGAATAATGAGCATGTCGTCGCTGCGGCCCTTGGGCTTGGTCATGCGCACGTGGGTCCGGCCGCAGGAGCACTTTTCATAGGTCAGGGAGCAGATGTCCTTGGTCCGATACCGGATCATGGGGAAGGCTTCCTTGTCCACGGCGGTGATGACCAGCTCGCCTTGAGCGCCCTCGGGCAGCACTTCGCCGGTATCCGGGTCGATGATCTCGGGGATGAAGTGGTCCTCGTTGATGTGCATGCCCGCCTGAGCGGAGCACTCGAAGCTGACGCCGGGGCCGGAGAGCTCTGTGAGGCCGTAGATGTCGTAGGCCTTGATGCCTAAGGTCTTCTGGATGTCCTGCCGCATCTCCTCGGACCAGGCCTCCGCGCCGAATATGCCCGCCTTCAGGGGGATGTCGTCGGGGCCCAGGCCCAGCTCCTTCATACGCTCGCCCAGGTATGCGGCGTAGCTGGGGGTGCAGCAGATGATGGTGGCGTTGAGGTCCCGGATGAACATGATCTGCCGGTCCGTGTTGCCCGAGGACATGGGCACGGTGAGGCAGCCCACCTTGTGGCTGCCGCCGTCCAGCCCCGCGCCGCCGGTGAAGAGGCCGTAACCGTAGGACACCTGGACCACGTCCTCCTTCGTGGCGCCGGCGGCCGTCAGGGCCCGGGCGCAGCAGTCCTCCCAGAGGTCGATGTCGTGCTGGGTGTAGAAGGCCACCACCCGCTTGCCGGTGGTGCCGGAGGTGGAATGGATGCGGACGCAATCCCGAAGGGGCTTGCCCATGAGGCCGTAGGGATAGGCGTCCCGCAGGTCCGCCTTGGAGAGGAAGGGGAGTTTCTTCAGGTCCGCGACGCTTTGGATATCGTCGGGGGTCACGCCCTGCTCCTCCATTTTCCTTTTATAATAAGGTACATTTTCCCAGACGCGCCGCACCTGGTTCACCAGGCGTTCGCTCTGCCATCGTTCGATCTCGTCCCGGGACGCGCATTCGATCTCGGGCTGGTAGTAGTGTTCCATACAAAATCTCCTTGGGGTGATGTTTGCGCCGTATGGCGCAAGTGATGTCTTGCGGCTTTGCGGCAAAGAGAGGTGGATCGTTAGGAGCGGGAGGGGCAGCCTTCGCGCCGGTTCGCAGGGGCGATTCATGAATCGCCCTTCCCGGTTTCGCCATACGCGGGCGGATCGTGATCCGCCCCTACAACGGGGCACGGGACTTGTGCGCCGGTTCGCAGGGGATGGGTTTACCCGTCCCGCCTTTTCAGCTCAGATCCGCGGCAGCTTCGCCGCGTACCGGGCCAATTCCTCGTCCGTGGGCACGTAGTCGTCCATCTGGCCGTTGTGGAACTTCTCGTAGGCCACCAGGTCGAAGTAGCCCGTGCCCGTGAGGCCGAAGAGGATGGGCGAAGGCCTCCGCGGCCTCGAAGACGCTGGTCTGGGGCACGCTCACCGCCTCCATCATGCCCTGGTCGTAGAGCTCGGAGAGGATGGGGCTCATGCCGTGGTAGCGAAGGCCGCCGGCGTGGTTGGGGGCGGGGATGAAGTCGCTGCCCAGGGTGTACATCTTGGCAAGCGGGCACACCGCGCCCGTGTCGCAGAAGTCGTAGGCATAGACGCCCCGGGTCAGGCTGGGGCAGGAGGCGGGCTCCACGGCAACGATCCGGTAATCCGCCTCGCCCCGGAGCTTCTCGCCCATGAACGGCGCGATGAGGCCGCCCAGATTGGAGCCGCCGCCGGCGCAGCCGATGATGACGTCGGGCCGGATGCCGTATTTGTCCATGGCGATCTTGGCCTCCACGCCGATGACGCTCTGGTGGAGCAGCACCTGGTTCAATACGCTCCCCAGCACGTACCGGTAGCCGGGGTTGGAGACGGCGGTCTCCACGGCCTCGGAGATGGCGCAGCCAAGGCTTCCCGTGGTGCCCGGATGCTCTTGGAGGATCTTCCGGCCCACCGCCGTGGTGTCGGAGGGGGAGGGGGTCACGGACGCGCCGTAGACCTTCATGACCTCCCTGCGGAAGGGCTTCTGCTCGTAGCTCACCTTCACCATGTACACCTTGCAGTCCAAACCGAAGTAGCTGCAGGCCATGGACAGTGCCGTGCCCCACTGGCCGGCGCCGGTCTCGGTAGTGACGCCCTTCAGCCCCTGCATCTTCGCATAGTAGGCCTGGGCCACGGCGGAGTTCAGCTTGTGACTGCCGGAGGTGTTGTTGCCTTCAAACTTGTAGTAGATCTTGGCGGGGGTCTTCAGCTTCTCCTCCAGACAGTAGGCTCGGACCAGGGGCGACGGCCGGTACATCTTATAGAAGCCGAGGATCTCTTCAGGGATGGGATAGAAGCGGGTGTCGTTGTCCAGCTCCTGCTTCACCAGCTCGTCGCAGAACACGCCGGATAGCTCCGCCGCGGTCATGGGCCGATGGGTGGCCGGATTCAGCAGCGGCGCGGGCTTCTTCTGCATATCCGCCCGAAGATTGTACCAATATTTCGGCATCTCCGATTCTTCCAGATAGATCTTGTAGGGGATGGTGGATTCGCTCATGGGTTTTTCTCCTTTCGACGATTCATAACAAAAGGCCTCGCCCGATTGGACGAGGCCTGCGCTTCCTTCAGCGGCTCACGATCCAATTTGGGGCATCACAAAGGGGCGACTAAACCACCAGCCGCCGATAAACCAAAAGGACCGTGCGTTGCCCTTGCCCATGGATCATGCTCCTTTCTCAGAAATTATATATAATATTACACAGACCTGCATCGCCTGTCAAGTCATATTTTTATTTTTTCGTGCAACCTGTCGGTGGTTTGCACGGTGTTACAGGCAAAGAGCGAAAGGAGAAACGCCCATGAAACGCATTCATTTTTTGCCGGCGATCCTGCTGGGGACCCTTCTGCTGGCGGTGATCAGCGGTTCTGTCCCCCATCGGATGCACACCTCCTCCGCCCTTGCGGCAACCATGCCGGTCAACGTCAGCGTCCGCCCCGCGACGTCCGAACTCTGCTCCGACGACATCGCCGCATGGCTGATGCTGGCGGCGCGCTCCGCCGAAGACACAGGGGTAGCCGAACCGGAAACGGTGACGATACGAAACTGCTCTCAATAAACAAAAGGGATCGCGTGCCGGCGATCCCTTTTTTATACGCGTCTTTACTGCAAAAACCCATTGATGATCTGCTCCTCGGCCTCCGCTTCGGTGAGACCCAGGGTCATGAGCTTGACGAGCTGCTCCCCGGCGATCTTGCCGATGGCGGCCTCGTGGACCAGCGCCGCGTCCAGATCGTTGGCTTCCAGGCCCGGCACCGCCAAAATGCGGCCCCGATCCATGATGATGGAGTCGCACTCCGCATGCCCGGAGCAGGGGGCGTTGCCCACGATCTTGGCGTCGAACTTCTGGTAGGAATCGTCCCGGGCCACGGACCGGGAGACCACGTCCGCCGTGGCGCCCGCGCCGTTCAAATTGACCACATAGGTGCTGATGGCCCGCTGCTCGCCGTGGGTCATGAGCCGCTCCCGCACCAGGAGCTTGGCCCCGGCCTTGAGCTCCGCCGTGGTGGTGCGGACGGTGTCGTCCACGCCCTTGATCTGGACCATCTCCATCTCCACGGTGCTGCCCTCGTCCTGGTAGACTTCGGTGCCCGGGTTCAGGATGCGTTTGCCCTTGCCTTCGCCGGAGCCGTAGTGCTTCTCCACATACTTCACATGGGCGTTCTTGCCCACATAGAACCGGTGGATACCGTCGTGCTCCGCGTCCTGGTTGCCGCAGTTGTCGATGCCGCAGCCCGCCACGATCAGCACGTCCGCCCCATCGCCCACGAAGAAGTCGTTGTAAACCACCTCTTTCAATCCCGTCTGGGTGAGGACCACGGGGATATGCACGCTCTCGTTCTTGGTGAAGGGCGCGATGCGGATGTCCATGCCGCTGACGTCCGTCTTCGAGGTGATCTCGATGTTGGCGGTGGACCGGCGGCCCGCCATCTGGCTGTTGGACCGGATGTTGTAGGCCCCCTCGGGCACGGCGTGCAGATCCGCGATCTCGCGGAGGAGCCGCTTTTGGATCTCGTCCAGCTTCATGCGTCCGCACCCCCCTTCCCCAGGATCATGCGGCATTCGCTGACGGCGGAGGAGGTGCCCATAAGCTGAGGCAGGATCTCCTCCCGGGCGCCCTGCTTCTCCACCTTCCCGTCCTTTATCATGACGATCTCGTCGGCGATGTTCAATATCCGCTCCTGATGGGAGATGATAAGGATGGAGCTGTTCTGCACGGTCCTGCGCATATGTGCGAAGACTTCGATCAGGTTCTGGAAGCTCCAAAGGTCGATGCCCGCCTCCGGCTCGTCAAAGACGCTGAGGGCCGCGCCCCGGGCCAGGACCGTGGCGATCTCGATGCGCTTCAACTCCCCGCCGGACAGGCTTGAATTGACCTCCCGGTCGATATAGTCCCGGGCGCAGAGGCCCACGGCGGACAGATACTCGCAGGCGCCCGCCGCAGACAGGCGCTTGCCCGCCGCGATGCGAATGAGGTCCAGCACCTTGATGCCCTTGAAGCGCACCGGCTGTTGGAAGGCATAGGCGATGCCCAGCCGCGCCCGGTCGGTGATGCTCCTGTCGGTGATGTCCTCGCCCTTAAAAATGATGCGCCCCTCCGTGGGCTTCTCGATGCCCGCGATGAGCCGGGCCAGGGTGCTCTTGCCGCCGCCGTTGGGGCCTGTGATGACCACCAGCTTGTTCTCGGGGACCAAAAGGCTCACCCCGCGGATGATCTCCTTGTCCCCGCTTCCCTCCGCCACCTGGAAGGACACGTCTTTCAGTTCCAGCATATCTCTCCTCGCTGCTTCACATAGTAAGGGTATTATACCAGAGTTTCCCTCGAACGCCAGCCCCTTTTTCACCTTTTTCGGCAGAGGACGTTCCGTCGCGGTTGCCCGTTCACCAAAAAGACAAAATGTTTGAATTTTTTTCATTTTCCCTTCCATATTTTATTTAGGCATGATATACTGTAAAGGACCCAATCTCTTCCGGTTTTCGCCGGAGGATGGGAAAAAACATTCAGGAGGGGTTTCTATGGCAAACAACGAACCCAAGAAGGGCGGTATCCTGCGGGCATACCTGAACTTCAACGTACTGTACAAGATCCTCATCGGCCTCGTCATCGGCGCGACGGCCCTGCCCAAGTGGATCAGCATGTTCGGCACCATCTTCACCCGGCTGCTGAAGATGATCATCATTCCCATGATCGTCGGCTCCCTGGTGGTGGGCGCGTCCTCCGTCTCTCCCGCTAACGTGGGCAAGGTCGGTATCCGCGTGGTCATCATCTACCTCATCACCTCCGCCTGCGGCGTCATCATCGGCTTGGTCATGGGCAACATCTTCCAGCCCCATGCTGAGCTGGCCGCCGTCACCGAGCTGGCCGCCAACGCCGCCGGCAAGATGCCCTCGGATCAGACCGTTTGGGACATCATCGCCAACATCATCCCCACCAGCGTCCTCACCTCCCTGGTCAACGAGACCGTGCTCCAGGTCATCTTCTTCTCCCTGGTCTTCGGCCTCTGCCTGTCCTTCATGAAGGTGTCCGAGGATGAGCGCATCCGCACCATCGCAGTACGCCCCCATCGGCGTGGCCGTCCTCATCTGCGAGGTCTTCGCCAAGAACGGCGCCAAGGTGGCCGGTGCTCTGCTCACCGTGACCATCGCCTGCTTCCTGGGCTATGCCATCCACATCATCGGCGTCTACGGCGGACTGCTCGCCATCTTCCGCATCAAGATCGGCACCTTCTTCAAGGAGGCCCGGACGCCCTTCATCACCGCCTTCGTCACCCGTTCCTCCAACGGCACCCTGCCCACCACCTTCGCCGCGGCGGAGAACCTGGGCATCGACAAGGAGGTCTACGCCTTCTCCCTGCCCCTGGGCGCCACCATCAACATGGACGGCACGGCCATCTACCAGGGCGTCTGCGCCTTCTTCCTGGTGATGTCCACTCAGGGCCGCGGGCTGACCATGGGTGAGATGGGCATGATCGTGCTCCTCGCCACGTTGGCCTCCATCGGCACCGCGGGCGTGCCCGGCGCCGGCGCCATCATGCTGGCCATGGTCATGTCCGGCATCGGCTTCCCCATCGCGGAGAAGACCGACCTGGCCGGCGCCTACGCCATGATCCTGGGCATCGACGCGCTCCTCGACATGGGCCGTACCGCTCTGAACGTCACCGGCGACTTGACCTGCACCGCCTGCATCGCCAAGAAGCTGGGCTTCCTCCGCGCCGATTCCGTCATCAAATAAGGCATGATCCGGAACGACCTGGACAATCGGCTGCAGGAGCTGGGCATCTACAGCGATTTCTACTATCGCAAGGAGCTCAAACCCCTTGCGCAGATGCTGGGCGAGTATGAGCGGCTCAACTGCCTGCTCACCGGCGTCCACGAGGGCAACCGGAAGATGGTGGCGGTCACGGACCGGCGGATCATCGTCCTCTTCACCGCTCTGGGCGGCGGGGACGTGAAAATCATCCGGCGGGCGTCCGTGAAGGACTGGCGCTTCGAGAAGAAATTTCTCTTCTCCAGCCTCGTCATTGAGACCAAGGGCGGCGCTGTCTTCACCTTCACCAACACCCAGGGCAAGCTCAGGGACCTGTTTGAGAGGGCCATGAATGAGCCCATCGTTCACGCCGATTGACCGTATGCGACATAAGGGGCAGTCTTCGGACTGCCTCTTTTTTCGTTGCGCCGGCTTTCTTTCCGCAAATAAAAGAATAGGCATCGATTTTCCGCACACAATAGACACCGACCTACATAGGATGAAAGGAAAGCGTTTCATCGGGAAGGAAAAAGCGGTGTCGTCCTGGATCATTCAAACAATGGAATACGACGTGGATTTGGCGCGGTTGCTGGAACCCCGGCTGTTGGAGACCGGCGCGCCTTACGTTCTGTCTTCAGCGCGGGGCGGCGTGGGCGTGCGCATGGAGGGGCGGCCGGGGCTGCTGGCCCTGTCAAAGACCCTGGCCGGGGTGCTGGTCCACGACCTTGCCCCCTTCGAGGTGGCGACCATGGCGGACGAAACGCCCCTGCCCATAGAGGATCGCCGCCAGGTCCTTCATAGGGCGGTGAACGCAGCCCGACAGCGAGAGGACCTGTCCGAAACCGTGCAGCTGCTTATGGAATACCTGACTCGGGAGGGTACGCTGTGCCTGGAGGGATTCCTGCGCTTTCGGATGCGATCCACCCTGCTCTTCTGGCGGCTGTGCGTGGAGGAGGCGTTTTCAGGGCTGCTGCTGGAAAAGGAGTATGCGGAGGCGGCGGACGTGCTGCGGCTGTTGCTCAATCAGCGCCCGCCCCGATGCCCGGCCCTTCGTCTGTGCCTGCACGGGAACGGTCTGTGCTCTCTCTCCGACGAGGGGTCGCTGCGGATGGAGTATGTGGACGAAACCGGCGAGGGCATCCTCAGCCTCTTGGTGGGCATGGCTCCCGCCCGCCTCATCGTCTACGACCTCTCCGGCGGCGCCCGCAAGGAGCTGGTCCGGGCCCTGACGGAGATCTTCTCGGGGCGGGTTTGCTTATATACGGGAGAGTTCCCATAAAAATCACTTTTCTACACGCGCCGCCTGTGGTATACTGGTACGACAGGAGGCGCGTATGGCGTATCAGGCATTGTACAGGACCTACCGGCCCGAGCGGTTCGGACAGCTGGCGGGGCAACAGCATATCACCACCATCCTCATGAACCAGGTGCGGGAGGGGCAGCTTTCCCACGCCTATCTGTTCTGCGGGTCCCGAGGCACGGGCAAGACTACCACCGCCCGGATATTGGCCAAGGCCATCAACTGCCTCCATCCCGAAAACGGCGAACCCTGCCTCCATTGCGACAGCTGTCGTACGGCGGCCCAGCAGAATGCCGACATCATTGAGATCGACGCCGCCAGCAACACCGGCGTGGACAACGTCAGAGACCTGATCTCCCAAGCCCAGTTCGCCCCCCTTCAGCTCAAATATCGGGTGTTCATCATCGACGAGGTGCACATGCTCTCGCCCGCGGCCTTCAACGCTCTGCTGAAAACGCTGGAGGAACCGCCGGAGCACGTGGTGTTCATCCTAGCCACCACGGAACCACAAAAGCTCCCCGCCACCATTATCTCCCGCTGTCAGCGGTTTGACTTTCATCGGCTGACCGTGCCGGAGATCATGGGCTATATGCAATACATCTTGAAATCCGACGGCGCTCAGGTGGAACCCGACGGCCTTCGGATCATTGCCCGGGCGGCGGACGGCGGCATGCGGGACGCATTGTCGCTCCTCGATCAGTGCCTCTCCTTCTGCGGCGGCAAGGTCACCGCGAAGGATGTGCAAAGCGTGTTGGGCATCATGGACGAGGACTTCCTCTTCGCCATGGCCGACAAGCTCATGGGGGGCGACGCCAAAGGCGTTTTGACCAGTCTCGATCAGGTGGTGCGCCAGGGCCGGGATATGGCCGTGTTCGCCGGCGAGCTGGCGGGCCATATGCGCGCGCTGCTCCTCGCCAAAGCGTGCGGCGACTGCGCCGACCTGCTTTCCTGCACGGCAGACCGCATGGCCCGATACGAGAAACAGGCGGCGAAGCATGCCAACGCCCGCATCCTCTACGCCATGGAGAAGCTCATGGGCGTGCAGAACGACATGCGCTATTTCCCATCGCCCCGAATGCTTCTGGAAACGGTGCTGGTGCGGATCGCCCAGCCTGTGGACGACGACAGCATGGAGGCGCTTGGCGCCCGGCTGGCCCTGGTGGAGAAGCAGTTGAAGGAGCTGCAGCAAAACGGTGTGCCGGCCCCGGCCGCTGCGCCGACGCCGAAGGCTCCCGTCTATGCCCCAGCGCCGCCGGAGGACGCGCCTCCCTGGGAGGAGTATCTCCCCGAGCCGCCCCCGGAGGAGGGATATCTGCCCCCGGAAGCCTATGAATCGGAGCCTGCCCCGGAGCCGACGCCCAAGCCTGCCTCTCAGCCCCAGCCGGCGTCCAAGCCGGAGCCCCAGCCCAAGCCGACGCTCCCATCCGATCCGGCGCCTCAGCCGGCAGCCAGGCCCGCTGCTGCCGAACAAGCCGCTGCGGCCGACGCCCTGTGGAAACAGGTCCTTTCAAGGGTCCAACGCGCCAATGCCCTGGTCCATCTCAGCGCCGCCTATGGCCAGGCCACGGAGCTCACGGAGGAACAGCTGACCGTTTCCTTCCCGGCGCAGTACGCGGGGAAACTAAAAATGCTCAATGCCCGCAGCGTGGCGGTCATCCAAGGCGAGCTGGACGCTCTGCGCCCCGGAGTGCGGCTGCTCCTTCGGGAAAGCGACGCCGGCAGCGACGTGGCCGACCTGGTAGGTCTCTTTAAGGACAAACTGACGATCACCTGACATACAAAAAACTTTTCTTGGAGGTATGACGATATGGCAAAACACGGCGGATTCCCCATGGGCGGCATGGGCAACATGCAGCAACTGATGAAACAGGCCCAGCGGATGCAGGAGAACATGGCCAAAAAGCAGGAGGAGCTGAATGCGCGGGAGTTTTCCGCATCCTCCGGCGGCGGCATTGTCAAGGTCACGGTGAACGGGGCCCGGGAGGTCCTCTCCGTGGAGATCGACCCCCAGTGCGTGGACCCGGACGACGTGGAAATGCTCCAGGATCTGGTGCTTTCGGCAGTCAACGGCGCTTTGAAGGAGGCTTCCGCCACCGTGGAGCAGGAGATGGGCCGGCTCACCGGCGGCATGAACCTGGGCTTCTGAGCTATGGCTATCGAATCCATTGAACGGCTGACGGTACAGCTGGGCCGGCTTCCGGGCATCGGACGCAAAACGGCGGCCCGGCTGGCCTATCATATCCTGGGCGTTCCCCCGGAACAGGCCAACGAGCTGGCCCAGGCCATCATCAACGCCCGGGCCAAGGTCCATGCCTGCCCTGTCTGCGGCACCTACACCGACGGAGAGCTGTGCGAGATTTGCGCCGATCCCCGGCGGCGAACGGACGTGCTGTGCGTGGTGTCCGATCCCAAGGACGTGATCGCCATGGAGAAGACCCGGGAATTCAACGGCCGCTATCACGTGCTTTTCGGCGCCCTGTCGCCCATGGAGGGCGTCGGCCCCAAGGACATCAAGATCAACGAGCTGCTGGAGCGCTGCAAGAGCGGCGAGGTGAAGGAGGTCATTCTGGCCACCAACCCGGACGTGGAGGGCGAGGCCACGGCGTCCTATATCGCTCGGCTCCTCAAGCCCCTGGGCGTCACCGCCTCCCGCATCGCCCACGGCATCCCCATCGGCGGCAATCTCGAATACACCGACGAGGTCACCCTGGCCAAGGCGTTGGAGGGGCGAAGAAACCTGTAACAGGGAAAAAGCGCATGGAGGGCCATGCGCTTCCTTTTTCTCGCTCACCGCGCGAGTTCCCTCCCGTGACGGTCGCTGGCAGGCGGCGGACGGATATGCTATGCTGAGACCAACGAAAGCAAGGAGGACAAACCTATGGAAATGGGAAAAGAGATCCGCCGTCTGCGGCAGGATCGGGGCCTCACCCAGGAGGCCCTGGCGGCGGCGCTGAATGTGACCGCCCAGACCGTCAGCAAGTGGGAGTGCGGCACCACCGTACCCGACGTGCAGCTGCTCCCCGAGATCGCCGTATACTTCGGCGTCAGCATCGACCAGCTCTTCGCCATGACTCCCCAGCAGCAGATGGAGCGGATCGAGAACCGCATCTACGCCCGGGGGCTCTTTGACGAGGCCGAGGAGCGGCAGATCGAGCAGCAGCTCGGGGCCTTTGCGGAGGACCCAGCCCTGAAGGGCCAGGCGGAGCTTCTATTGGCCAAGCTCTACAACAACCAGGCCGAGCAGTATCGGCTGCTGGCAGTGGAGCACGGCAAGGCGGCCGTGGAGAAGACCGACGGCGATTCCGACGCCGTCAGCGAGCTCTGCAACGCCTGGGGCAGCTACATCTCCGACTGGAACGTGCGGAACCACCACGCCCTCATCGCCTGGCTCCGCGACTACTGCGAGAGGAACCCGAGGAATCGGTGCCCGCTCATGTGGCTCCTGGACAACCTGATCGACGATAAGCGGCTCGCCGAGGCGAAGGGGTGGCTTGAAAAGCTGGCGGCCCTGGACAACACCTTCCGCGTGCCCATGTACCGGTACCTGATCGCTCAGGCCGAGGGGAAGGGGGAGACCGAGCAGCGGCTCCGGGAGCTGGAAGGGATGCAGGATCAGGAGTGGTGCTGGGCGCTGACCTTGGGGGATATCTACACCCAGCGGCAGGAATACGACAAGGCCATCGCGTGGTACCGAAAGGGGCAGGACATGCAGCCCGCGCCCAAGTTCATCGACAGCGCCATGAGCATCGCCCATATCTCAGAGATCCGGGGCGACAAAGCCGGGGCCATCGCGGCCTACCGGGAGGTCCTGCGCATCCAGCGGGAGGACTGGGGCATCGTCAGCGGCGAGGAGCGGGACCAAGTGGAGCGAGCCATCCGGCAGCTGCAATAAAACCCATAGGAAAAAGACGCCGGCCGGCGTCCTTTTTCGTTATCAGTTCGCAGTATGATCTTCTTGTGCCGCACTGTGTGCATACAGGTCCCAAAGGCGGGATTCGGCGCACCGCCGTTGGATCGGCCAGACCCGATCAAGAGGTTGCCTCATACCGCCTTATCAGCTGTGTTGAGGCAGCCTGTTCCCATGCTGCGCCCTTTACTCCACCGGTGCGGCGGGGGGCTCGACGTCCGCAGGGGCCGCTTCCGTCACTGATGCGAGCTCAGGCTCCGGCTCCTGGATGGTCTCCTGATAGAGAGGCTTGGGCGCGGGCTCCGCGACAGGCTCCAACTCGGGCGCAGGCGCGGGCTCGGGGGCAGGCTCCGGCTCAGGCGCCGACAGGTATTTCTGGAGCGCATCGCCCTGGGCCTGGCCGAAGCTGAACACCCGGGCCAGGAGGAAGTAGATCAGGGAGAGCAGCAGCGCCGTCACATTGAGGTTGAGCATCACCTTATCAGCAGGCAGGGCCAGGCGACGAATGATCTCGGTGGTCACAAAGTAACTCAGGGCGATGCCGCCGGCCCAGATGATGATATGGAAGACGCCCAGCAGCCGCAGCCGCCGCACGTTTCCGACGGTGAAGGGGGTGTCCTCCTCCTTCATATGCTTGAACAGCTTTCCGGCCACCAGCAGCAGCACGTAGGTAATGGCCAGGGCCAGCACGCCCACGCCCATGAGCATCAGCACCACCAGTTTGACGTCCCGCAAATCCAGATTCAGCACGCCGTCCACCTTGAACAGGTTTTCCAATCCCAGTTTGCTGAGATCCAGGCTCTGCAGATCCAGCGCCAGCCGACCGTTCTCCACGCCTTCCAACGGCAGATCGTTTTCGTTGACCACAGCCAACACCACCAGCCCGGCGATCAGAACCACCGCGGCGATGATGAGCAGGATGCGCAAAATCTTCAGGATCACATAGCCGACAGCCGCACCCCGCTGGACTTTTTTCAATTTCTTTTCCATGTTCACTATCTCCTTTGTTTTACTTGTCGTTCAGTCGCCTGTACAGCGTCAACAGCTGTTCCGGCGTCAAAGCTTCGCCCCGCACATTCTCGCAAAGGCCCATCTCGTTCAAGACAACGCGCAATCCCGGTGCCCCAGTGAGATTATTATACAGCGTCTTGCGGCGCATACGCAAGCAGGCAGCCGCAAATTTTAAGAGGGATTTGGGGGATTCCTGGGGTGCGTCCGGTCGGGCCGTCAGGCAGATGAGCGCGCTGGTCACCGTGGGAGGCGGCACATAGGCTCCCGGCGGCACCTCGCATAGCCGCGCGGCCTCGTAATAGAGCTGGGAGACCATGGCCACCGGCCCATAATTTTTTTGGGACGGCCTGGCAAAAAACCGCTCCGCCGCCTCCTTTTGAACCATCAGAAGCATGGCGGCAGGCTGCATGGTCAACAGCATGGTCACGATGTCCGCCGTGATGCAGTAGGGCAGGTTCCCCGCGGCCACGAAGTCGGCGGGCAAAAAGCCGTAGTCCGTCTTCAGGCAATCCCCGTGGATCAGGGTCAGGCGCTCATGGAGCAGGTCCCGTTGAAGGAAGTCGAAGAGCCGCCCGTCCTTCTCCACGGCATAGACCCGGGCGCCCGCATCCAGCAGCTGCTCCGTCAGCCCGCCCAGGCCCGGGCCGATCTCCAGCACCGTCCTCCCCGCCAGCGGCAAAGCGGCGGCCAGACGGTGCAAGACCGCCTCATCCACACAAAAGTTCTGGCCCAGGTTTTTATTGGGCAGCAGCTCCTCCCGGGCCAGGACCTGCTCCACAAAAGTTTTCGTTGCTCTCATGACAGCATCATACCATCCTTTGAACGCTGAGGCAAGGGACCGGCTAAACGGCGTCCCAGTGAAGGACCAGATAGGTGTTTATAATGAGGACGATCAACAGGAACAGGATCGCAAAGATCATGGGGGAAAAGACGAATGCTTTCACCGTGTCCAGAACGTCCTTCAGCCGCTCCTTCAGCGGGTCCTTCCTCTTCCTGTAGCGACGGCGTCGGCCGCTGTCATCCCGATAGTATACGACGGGATGTTCATAGAGCTCCAGCCGCCCCCATTTCAGCAGGAACACCGGCGCGAGAGGCACCCAAATGCACAGCCATACCGCCGCCCCGCCGATGGTCAAGCCATGATAGTCGAACCCGTTGAGGAGGAACGCCAGGATCACGGGCAAAAACACCGCGGCCAAAGGCGAGAGCACCATCTCCAACAGCCGCAGCGGCGTGGTGAAACGCAGCGTCACCGCCCTGTCCTTCCCGTCGATGGGCATGCAAAACTCCGGCGGCGATACCGTTTCCGTTCGATCGTCCGACGTGAAGACGCGCCGGGGCAGCGCCTCCCGGCCCATGCCGCCGAACTCGTCGTGATAGGCCACGAACAGCACCACCAGCAGGAACACGGCCAGCAGGCCTGAGACAAAGAGGCAGGCCGTTTGTTCCGCCCCGAAGAGATACATGATGGCATAGACCAGCGCCGGAAAGCCCAGGCCGCCCAGGATCGGGCGTATCCACCAAGGCGCCATGTGTCGCTGCCGTTTCTCCCGCACGGCCACCTTCCCTGTCTGCCCGTTGACGGCGGCCAGGATGTCGCCGACCCGCAGGTAGTAGACGGGCAGCACGGCAGAAAGCTGAAGCAGATTCCCTGTGTCGGCATTCACCGTCACCCCTCGGGTCTCTAATACTTTGGCGGCAAAGGGCCGATATTTGGAAGCGATCTCATCGGCGATGCGGCTTGCCGTCTCTCCTTCGTCCGTGTCCCGGATCTTGACCCGCTGGCCCGCCAGATAGGAGAAATCGAACTCCTTCACATCCTTCAGATCATAGGGTTCCATACCGTCCAGCAGAAGGTTGTCCAGCTGCTTGGAGGTGTTCACAAAGCTGCCGTCCCAGAATCCGCGACAGCGAAACGGATGGCTCTCCCGGCGGCTGACGGTGCAGCTGGCGGGGCCCTTCACCAGCTCGTAGGGCAGGTAATACCCCTTCAGCTGGTCCGCCTGCCGGCGGATCTCCCTGGCTTCACGCTTGCCTTTGTTTTGATCGCACCAGGCGAGCAGGCGTTCTCGGGCTTCGTCCTCGGTGATCTTGAAGGGGATCAGGATCTCCGGGAATCCCTCCTCGCCCAGATACTCCTGGCGCACCAGGTTCCGCCCGCAAAAGGCGCAGCCCGTCAGGGCCTCCCCCTCCGGGAAGATGATTTGGGCGCCACAGCCCGTGCACAGGGCCTTCTGCAGGGGGAACGTCCGCCGCTTCGCTTGCAGCTTCTCCCGATGGGCCCGACGAAAGCCCTGCTTTTCCGCCAGGGGCTCCCGGATGCCGGTGACGCCGCCGCAGTAAGCGCAGCGGTAGATCTGCCCGGCGATGTCGAATTTGGCCGGTGCGCCGCAGCTGGAACAATAGATGTTGATAGGCTCGTAGGTCTTCATTGGTTATCTCCGGAACGCGAAGACACCGATGATCGCGCTCAGCACGGCGGCGCCCAGGATAAAAAATTTGCTGATGCGCTTCATGCCGTCGCCCAGCTCTCCGTCATCCTCCGTCATGTGCAGATGCCTGGGCTCATAAGGGTCGAACCACAGATGGACCTTGGA
Organism: uncultured Eubacteriales bacterium; assembly: GCA_902802575.1. Classification (GTDB taxonomy): domain Bacteria; phylum Bacillota; class Clostridia; order Christensenellales; family CAG-138; genus RUG472. The sequence goes on from CADCMN010000046.1 coordinate 26,564, forward strand.
CCCTTCGGGATGCTCCTCCGGCTTGAGCTCCTCCTTGGATTGGAACTCCGCTTCGACTCCGTTGACAAGGTAGCGAAGCACGGGGAAATAGCCCTTCCGGGTCCGATACCGGCCTTCAGACACGGTCCTGACCGTGTAGCGAACGACGGTGGCCTCGGCCTGCTCGGTCTCCCGCTCCAGCTTTCGCCGGAACCAGCGGTTCCGAAAGACGCCGTACAGCAGGCTCACCCAGCCGCACAGGGACAGGCCTAAAAACAGCTCTATCACCTTGATGATCCAGTCGATCATATCCTGTCCTCCTTCCCTCGCACTAAAGACACTTCAAAAACGCCTCGGGCATGGGCTCGCTGCCGGAATACCAGAGATATCCCGGCGTTTGGGCCCTCTCCGTCTCCAGCCGTACCACCTGCATGTGCCAGATCACATGGGTGAAAACGTGCTGCCGTTCCACGATCTCCCACGCGCCCAAGGGCCGGACCCCCAGAGCGGTGAGCGCGGCGCCAATCTCCTCTTGGGAAAGGCGGCCGGCCGCGTTGGGCAGCTCATACAGCCCGGACAAAAGCCCCTTCCCGGGCCGCCGACGAATGAGGAAGCTGTCGCCGCTGCGAACGACGAACACGGTCAGGCGCTCCTGTCGCTTGGCCTTCTTTTCCCCTCGGTTCGGATATGCCCCCTGGGTCCCGTGGGCAAGGGCCCCGCAGCCGCCGGCCAGGGGACACTGTTCGCACAGGGGCGACTTGGGCAAACATACCAGGGAGCCGAGGTCCATGAAGGCTTGGTTCAGGTCCCCGGGGCGCGCGCCCATGCGGTCGCGAAGGTATTCGGTCCATCTGTCGCGCACCTTTTGCTCCGTCACATCCGCCCCGTCCTCCGTGAGCCGGGCCATGACCCGAAGCACGTTCCCGTCCACGGCGGGTTCCCTCTCCCAGAAGGCGATGGACGCAACGGCCCCGGCGGTATACGGTCCTATGCCGGGGAGCTTTACGAGCTCCGCCGCCGTCCGGGGGAATCGTCCGCCATGCTCCTTTACCACGACTTCGGCGCATTTCTTCAGGTTCCGGGCCCGGGAGTAATACCCGAGGCCCTCCCACAGCTTCAAGAGCCGCTCTTCAGGGCAGGCCGCCAGGACTTCCGCCGTGGGCAGTTCAGCCATGAATCGGCTGTAGTACGGGATCACCGCCGCCGCTCGGGTCTGCTGGAGCATGATCTCCGACACCAAAATGGCATAGGCGTCCCCGGCCCCCCGCCAGGGGAGGGTGCGCTTGTGTTCGTCGTACCATTGAAGCAGGGCATCCGTAAATTCCATGAATGCAGTATACCATATCCGGTCCGCTTGTGCTATACTGGATGTATCACAAATGAAGAAGGTATGCGATATGGATTTTGAAACCATCACCCAGCAGGCCCGGGAGGCCATGGATATCCTGTTGAAGGCGGCCAAGCCCCGGCCCGGCCAGCTCATGGTCCTGGGCTGCTCCACCAGCGAGACCGTGGGCAGCCGCATCGGCTCCAACTCCAGCGCCGACGCCGCCCAGGCCATTTTGAAGGGCGTCCTGCCCGCGGTGAAGGAAGCGGGCCTTGTCCTGGCCGTCCAGGGCTGCGAGCACATCAACCGTTCCCTCTGCCTTGAACGGGCCGACGCCGAACGGCTGGGCCTTTCGGAGGTCTGGGTGCGGCCCCACGCCCACGCCGGCGGCGCCTGCATCACGGCCTTCTATGAACAATGCGCCGACCCCGTCATGGTGGAAGGGCTCCAGGGCAAGGCCACGTTAGGCATGGACGTGGGCGACACCCTCATCGGCATGCATATGCGACCCGTGGTGGTGCCGGTCCACTCCCCCTTGCGGAGGATCGGCGAAGCGAACCTGGTGTTGGCCTTCTCCCGGCCCCGGTACGTGGGCGGCCCCCGGGCGCAATACGTCCAGCAGACCCGATGAATTAAATATATTTTTTATACGCGGGGAAAACCGCCCTAAATCGTTTGCAATTCCTAAAACAAACGGCTATACTGTTATTTGGTGCTTTTGTATGGGTCTGTGGTTGCAAGTCGAAGCCAGTCGCAGGCGAAACGATCCACGTAAGCGGGCAAAGATCCGTGAGCATGGTGCGGCTTAGAAGTAAGACCAACCGGGTGACCGAGAGGGGCAGTAGTGGGGAGCCATATGGGCTTAGGAGCGAACCCTCCTGTTGGCGAGTGTGGGGGCAAAGACCAGGTCAGCCATACAAAACGGCATCAACAAAATACCAAAAGGGGAAAGTACAAT
>CADCMN010000047.1 GCA_902802575.1 uncultured Eubacteriales bacterium
GGGCATCTTCGTGAACTTCGCCAACGTCCAGCGGACCACCCGCAAAAAGCTGCCCTTCGGCATCGGCCAGATCGGCAAGTCCTTCCGCAACGAGATCACGCCGGGCAACTTCATCTTCCGGGTCCGGGAATTCGAGCAGATGGAGCTGGAGTTCTTCTGCGAGCCGGGCACCGACCTTACCTGGTTCGACTACTGGCGTTCCTACTGCCACAACTTCCTCCTGTCCCTGGGCATGAAGGACGAGAATCTGCGCCTTCGGGACCACGATCCCGAGGAGCTGTGCTTCTATTCCAAGGCCACCACAGACTTCGAGTTCCGCTTCCCCTTCGGCTGGGGCGAGCTCTGGGGCGTGGCGGATCGGACCGATTACGACCTCACTCAGCATCAGAACGCCTCCGGCAAGGATCTGAGCTACTTCGACACCGAGAAGAACGCCCGCTATATCCCCTATGTCATTGAGCCCTCTTTGGGCGTGGAGCGCACGTTCCTGGCGGTGATGTGCAACGCCTATGAGGAGCAGGAGTTGGACAAAGGTGACGTACGCGTGGTGCTTCACCTCCACCCCGCCCTCGCTCCCTTCAAGGCCGCCGTGCTGCCTCTGAGCAAGAAGCTGGGCGCCCAGGCCTCCGCTGTCCATGCGGAGCTTTCCAAGTACTTCAGTGTGGATTACGACGAGACCGGCTCCATCGGCAAGCGCTATCGCCGGGAGGACGAGATCGGCACGCCCATGTGCATCACTTATGATTTCGACTCCGAAAATGACGGCTGCGTCACGGTGAGGGATCGGGACACCATGGAGCAGGTGCGTTTGCCTATCGGCGAGCTCAAGGCGTATATCGAAAGCAAGCTGGTCTTCTGATAAGCCGAAAAGATATCGTGCCCGCCTTCGACCGGCGGGCACATTTTGAAAGGACAGCGTATGGCGTTTTGGGAACTGGTGTGGGACGTGTTTTATGAGGATTGTCTGATCCTCTTTCCCATCCTGTTTTTGACCTTTTTCTTTATCGAGTATTTGGAGCACCGGGCCGGGGAAAAGTTCCTTCGGCGGGTGGAACGGGCCGAGAAGACCGGCCCCCTGTGGGGCGCCCTAATCGGCTGCGTGCCCCAGTGCGGATTCAGCGTGTCCTGCGCCCATCTGTTCAACGGCGGCATCGTCACGGCCGGCACGCTGATCGCCGTGTTCCTCTCCACCTCCGACGAGGCGCTGCCTGTGCTTTTGTCCCATCGCTCCGCCCTTCCCGTGATCTGGAAGCTGCTGCTCGTGAAGGTGGTTCTGGCAGTGCTGGCCGGCTACGCCGTGGATCTGCTGTGGAAGCGGGAGCGGCAGCACCAGAGCTTTGCCAAAAAGAACATCGAGCACGAGTGCCACATCAAAGAGAGCTCCATCGGAGAACTGCTCTTCGAGGCGCTCAAGCGCACGCTGGAGGTATGGGTCGCCCTGTTCATCGTGTCCATCGTGCTGACCTTCGTCATGGAAAACGTGCCCAAGGAGAGCGTCCAGCGTTTCCTTTTGAACGGGTTTTTCCAGCCCTTTTTGGCCGCGCTGTTCGGGTTTATCCCCAACTGCGCCGTGTCCGTGGTGTTAGTGGAGCTGTACCTCTCGGATCTCATCAGCTTCGGCGCGGTGGTGGCGGGGCTGTCCTCGGCGGCCGGCTTGGGCATCCTGGCCCTGCTTCGAGGCAAACGGGGCATGAAGACCTATGCCGCCATCCTGGGCGTCTGTTATCTGGCCGCCGCCCTGGCGGGGACGCTGATACAGCTTTTGGAATGATATGGAGATCACCGGCATCGTTGACAGGATCATATATCGGAACGCCGACAACGGGTATACCGTTTTGACCTTGCGTACCGACACACCGGACAAGGAAGTGACCTTATGCGGCACCCTGCCCTTAGCTTCCCCCGGTGAACAACTGCGCGTGCAGGGCGCCATGAAGTATCATCCTAAATATGGTCAGCAGTTTTCCGTGTCCTTTGCCGAAACCCTGGCCCCCTCCACACAGATCGCCATAGAAAACTACCTGGCCGGCGGCACCGTCAAGGGCATCGGCCCCGCCATGGCTAAACTCATCGTCCAACGCTTCGGCATGGACACCCTGCATATCATGGAGCAGGAGCCGGAGCGTTTGCTGGAGGTTTCCGGCATCGGTCGAAAGAAGCTGGCTATGATAACCGCTTCCTTCAACGAAAACCGGTCCATGCGGGATATCCTGATGGCCCTGGCGCCCTACGGGATCACCGTGAACCAAGCCTACCGCCTGTATAAGACCTACGGTGAGCTGGCCTTGGCCAAAGTTCAGGAGAATCCCTATCAGCTCATCGACGACATCGACGGCATCGGCTTTATGACCGCGGACGCCATCGCCCAGCGGGTGGCCGGGTTCGAGACCCAATCCGCCGCCCGGCTCTTTGCGGGCATCAAATATGCGCTGCAGGACGCCCGCACGGAATATGGCCACACCTATCTGCCCTACGACAAGCTTGTACAGAAGTCCTGCGGTCTGTTGGGCGTGGAGGGAGAGCTCCTTTCAGACGCTGTGGACGCCATGATCGCGGAAGGGTCCTTGGTGGAACAGATGGTGGGCGAACAGCAGGGGATCTTTCAGCCCTTTGTGGCCCGTATGGAGTCATCCATCGCCCAGAAACTGATTCAGCTCAGCGAACCGCCCGCCGCCAACCCATTTTGGGATGTGCCGGAATATGAGCGGGAGCTGGGACTGACCCTTTCCGAAAGCCAGCGCGCGGCGGTGCGACAGGCGTTGGACGCCGGCGTCATGATCATCACCGGCGGACCGGGCACCGGGAAAACCACCATTATCCGCTGCATCACCCATGCTTTTTCGGGCATGGGCATGACCTTTGCCCTGGCCGCGCCCACCGGCCGCGCCGCCAAGCGCATGACGGAGGCCACCGGCGCCGACGCCAAGACCATCCACCGGCTCCTCGAATACAACCCTCAGGAAGGGTTCGTCCGCAACAAGGATAATCCCCTCATCTATGATCTTATCATCGTCGATGAGATGAGCATGGTGGACGTACCGCTGATGAACGCCCTGCTGAACGCTCTGCCCCGGGGGACGCGCCTTCTCCTGGTGGGCGATGCGGATCAGCTCCCCCCCGTGGGCTGTGGCGACGTGCTGCGGGATTGTCTGGACAGCGGACGGCTGCCCGTCATTCGGCTGACCGAGATCTTTCGCCAGGCTGCCAAAAGCCGCATCATCACCAACGCTCATCGCATCAATCAGGGACAGATGCCCATCCTCAGTCAGGAGGAATCCGATTTCATCTTTGAAGAGATCCAGCCCCCCGAAAATATTGTGCAACGCGTCAGGGAGCTCTGTCTGCGGGAATGCGCCAGATTGAACACTTCTGAGCCTTTGATGGACGTGCAGGTCCTCGCTCCCATGAAGAAGGGGACGCTGGGGGTGGAAAATCTGAACCGGGTGCTGCAAGCCGCTCTGAATCCAGCCTCGGGGGATAAGCCCGAACATATCTTTGGCGAAACGATGTTCCGTCAGGGCGACAAGATCATGCAGATCAAGAACGATTACAAGATCTCCTGGTATCGGCAGGACGCGGCCGGTTCCTTTCAGGAAGGCGCAGGCGTCTTCAACGGCGACTTAGGCACGCTGTATCGGCTGGATACGGTCAACAAAACCATGCATGTGCTGTTTGACGACGGACGGCTGGCGGAATACAGCTTTACCCAATCGGACGAGCTGGATTTGGCCTACTGCATCAGCATCCATAAAAGCCAAGGCAGCGAATTCCCCACCGTGCTGCTGCCCCTGGCCGGCGGTCCCGCCATGCTGCTGAACCGAAATCTGTTATATACGGCTGTCACCCGGGCCAAAGGGCTGGTCTACTGCCTGGGGCATCGGGAGACCGTGGCCCGCATGGTGCGGACCGTGCAGTCTCGCCGCCGCTACACCTCCCTTTCCGTCAGATTGCAGGAGCTTTGATACCATGGACCGTACCAAGGAACTGCTTCTCTCCCTGGCGGCGCCGCCGCCTCATCGCTGTTATCTGTGCGAAAGCGAATGTTACACAGCGGAGGACGGCTTGTGCGACGAATGTCGTCGTATATTGAAGCTGGCCATTTCCCCCACGCCCCCGGAAGGTCTGGACGGGCTGTCTGCGGGATTGCAGTATTGCGACGAACTTGGACCCGTCTTTTATCGGTTCAAAGCAAAGGAACGGCGAGACTATGCGCCTTTCTTAGCTCAATTCATTTCCATTCCTGAGGAATGGCATGCGGAGCTCCTGCTACCTGTGCCGCTGCACTGGTGGCGTCAATACTGCCGCACATATAACCAAAGCTTCCTTTTGGCGGAATATGTATCCTCCCGATACGGCATCCCCATCTGCCAGGAACTGTTGACGCGCATCCGTTCCACGCCCCAGCAAAAGAAGCTGTTGGGAAAGCAACGCCTGCGGAATCTGAAAGGCGCCTTTCGTGCGGCTCCGGAATGCAAAGGTCGGTCCATCGTGCTCATCGACGACGTGGTCACCACCGGCGCCACGCTGAGCGAATGCGCCCGTACACTGAAAAAGGCCGGCGCATACCGGGTATACGCGGCATGCGTGGCCTGTACGCAGAGATGATCCTTTCAGAATTCCTCTCGCTCATGCAGATATTTTTCGCGGGTCGCCAGGCCACCTCGAATATGGCGCTCGGCCTTGTTGGTGTCTAAAACCAGCCTGACTTTCGCGAACAACGCGGGATCGGCCTGCTTGAGCCGTCCCGTGACCAATTTGTGGACCGTTGATTTGGAGGTCCCGAAGAAGTGTGCGGTCTCCCGCACCGTGGCTCCATTCTGGACCATATACCGCCCGTATAAACAGGATCTTTCCTTTCGACCTTCCTTCATTGCATATATCCGCTCCCCTGCCGTTTGCTCATGTGTATGCGGCGGGAAAGAGGTATATGCGCGTTAAAATTGATCGATGTTCACCTTCTGTACGTTGTCGGCCTGTACCGCGTCCAGATACCGACGGGCGATATCCAGAAAGCCTGTGTCCTCATCGCTGACGAAATAGGAGACCCGGTTGGGAGTTTGGGTCCGGGGCAAATCAAATTGCTCTTTCAACCCATAGGAAAGAGCTTTGCCTACGTTGATGAAGGAGACGTCCGGCATATGATTTTGGAGGGTCTTTGCCAGGAAGGGATAATGGGTGCATCCCATGATGATCGTATCTACGCCGGCGCCTTTGAATTGGGACAGATACCGATCCACCGTCAGCTCCGTGATGGGATCATCCGGTGCAAATCCGTTTTCGATCAGCGGCACGAACAAAGGGCATTCCACGCCCCAGGTTTGGGCGTCCGGGCACAGCTCCCGGATCCTGTGTTCATATGCCCGGGAGTTGATGGTCGCTCGGGTGCCGATGACGCCTATGCGCTTGGTGCGGGAGGACCGCAGCGCCGCTTGACAGCCGGCGTCGATCACGCCCACGATGGGCAGGGAAAAGCTCTTCGTCAGCGCCGGCAGGCAGTTGGTGCTCACCGTGCCGCAGGCGATCAGGATCGCTTCCACCCCTTGGGAAAGCAGGAAGCGCACATCCTGCTCCGCATAGCGGGTGATGGTCTCCACCGTGCGCGAGCCGTATGGGACCCGGGCGGTGTCGCCAAAGTAGACCACATCCAGGCCCGTGTTATATTTGCAAATCTCATTGAGGACGGTCAAGCCGCCCAGGCCGCTGTCGAAAACGCCCAGCCGTTTCAGGGTACCCATGTCATCTCCCCTTGTTTTTTATTCCCAATCTATGAGCCCCACGCTCTCCAGATACGCTTCGTCGTACTCCATATAATCCTCCACAAAGCGCATGGCGTACATCTTCTGCTCCGGGAAAGCTTCCTGCAGCTGCTTCATCATATAGTCGAACGCCTGATCGTCGTCGTAGACGGCGCCTTCATTGACGCCGGATTGGGCCATGAACGCTTCATCCAGATCCATCACCTTGTCCAGCATCCTTTCAAACACGTCCTTCGGCAGGATATTGAAGTCTCCCTGCCGCTCAAACTTGTCCGCGATATAGGCGCGGGCGTCAGCCCTGCTGTATTCTTCCATGGTATGCCTCCTGTGGTTTCCAATTTTTGTACAGTATATCATCTTGACGGCGCGCCGTCCATAAACCGTATATGAATTTTTCAGCGGCGCGAAAATTTCACGTCCATTTCACTTGCCATATTTGCCGAATCCATGTAAACTATCCTATATGAAAACCATACTTTCCATTCTACTTTGTCTCGCGGCCATGGTTGGCTGCACCCCTGCCCCGGTGAGCGGCATGGATATCTACACCTTTTCCGTGGGAAAGGCGGATTGTTCGCTGTTGTCCTTCGACGGGATGAATGTGCTCATCGACGTCGGAGAGGAGGATGACGGCGACGATATCCTGCAGGCGCTGCGCGATCTCCAAGTGGAGAAACTGAATTTGGTGATCCTCACTCATTTTGACAAGGATCATATCGGAGGGTTTACGGAGCTGTCCGACGCTCTCCCCATCGACAAGGTCATACTGCCGGATTATGTGCGGGACAGCGAGCTCTACCAGCGCATGGACGCTGCGCTGCAGGAGCATCAGATACCTGTGGAGCGTCTTTCCGCCGACACGGCTTTTGAGATGGGCCGCGCCGCCTTCACCCTTTGGGCCTCCACCAAGGCCTATGATGGGGAGAAAGGCAACGACAATCAGATGTCCCTTGTCACCGCCGTCGCCTTCGGGCAGATCCGGCTGCTGTTCATGGCCGACGCGGAGGGCGGCTGGATGAAGGACCTCTGCTATCAGGGCTATGAGCTGGGATGCAATATCATCAAGTTTCCTTGTCACGGCAAATGGCAGAAGCATGTTCCGACCCTGCTGGCCCTGTCCCTTCCCCAATATGCCATCATCACGGACTCGGACAAAAACCCGGCCGATGTGAAGACACTGGACGCCCTCCAAACCCTGGATATCACCACGCTGCGCACGGCAGACGGCGATGTGTATCTTTTCACCGACGGCATGACGGTGTCGATGCCCTGACAAACAGTTTAACAAAAATGAAAAGGTGACGGACCGGAATGCCGTCACCTTTTTATGTTTTATTTCTTTCCCCTGCGCACGATTTGAATGGGCAAATCGTCATCGTCCTCGTCATCCTCGTCCTCCCCTTCCTCTTCCTTGGGGGGAGCATCCTCGTAGGGCTCATGGTCCTTAGGCGCCGTTATGGGTTCATCCTCCTCTTCATCGTCCTCAAAATACTGTACACGGGCCTTGTTTTTGCCGCGGCGGACGATCATCAGCGTCAGCACCACGCATATCAAGATGGCCACCACAATGAACAGGACGAACACGATATAAGCGAGGATATCGTTGTCCGTTTTCTCCGGTGCTTCCGTGGGAGTCGCCCCCGGAGCCAGGGTCTCTTCCATCACCGGGAATCGAGGTTCGTCGGTGGGAACGCCGGTGCCGGAAGGGGCCGGCGTGTTCTCGATCCCTGCAGACGGCGCAATGGTGGTCGGGGCGCTCTGTCCGGTGATATTACCCAGATTCACGATGCCGCCCTGAAAACGCTCCTGGGTGCCGCTCGGGGTCACGAAGGAATAGATAAAGTTTCTGAGCGTCAGCACGGTGCTGGTGGCGGACAGGATCTTGAATCTGACGTGCATCAACACGCCGCTGTCTTTGGCGCCGTCAGCAGAAGCGGCGGTGAAAGCCACCTTTCCGGTGGAACTTTCCACATCGCAAATATACTCCGCGCCTAAGATTTGGATGCTGTTCTGGGATACCTCCTGAATGCCCACAAATTCCAGTGCCGTGCTGTCGTACGTCAGTATGAACTGGATGGAGTCCATGGTCTGACCCACCTTCGTCGTCACGATGGCGATGTTCAGCGCAGCCGTCACCGTGTCGCCCACATTGCCCCGTACGTCGTCACATGTTATCGTTGCACTCGGTCTGGTATCCGCCATGGCAAACGCGGAAGGCATCAACAGCAGCACCGCGATAATAAGCGAAATGATCCTTCGTTTCATCCAAAACTCCTTCATGAAATACTATGCCCGCCGCATTTGGCTGCGATTAAGGAAAAAACGCCATGCATTGTCTATGTCGTATTGTACTATCCTTCCCGCCATAAGTCAAATTCGGATTGACAACGTCATGATAATTTCATATAATTTTCTAAATTTGAGAGTTTCAAAGGGAGATTGGCCGGCCGGCTGTTTTCTTTTGGGAAGGAAGGGAGTTTATCATGTATATCTATAACACCATGTCCCGCAGGAAGGAACTTCTTGTGCCGTTGAAGGAAGGCAAGATCTCCATGTACGCCTGCGGTCCCACGGTCTATAATTTCTTCCATATCGGCAACGCCCGCCCCTTCATCGTGTTCGACACCCTGCGCCGATACCTTGAATATCGTGGCTACCAGGTCACCTTTGTGCAGAACTTCACCGATATCGACGACAGGATGATCCGACGCGCCAACGAAGAGGGCATCACCGTCAAGGAGCTGGGTGACCGCTTCATTCAGGAGTATTATAAGGACGCCGACGCCCTGGGCGTGAAGCGGGCCACGGTGAATCCACGGGCCACGGAGCACATCCAGGACATCATCGACCTGGTGAAGACCCTGGTGGAGAAGGGCCATGCCTATCCCACGCCCAACGGCGACGTGTACTTTTCCGTGCGCAGCTGGCCCGGCTACGGAAAGCTCTCCGGCCAGAACATCGACGATCTCGAGAACGGCGCCCGGGTGGACCCCACCGAGGAGAAGCAGGACCCCTTGGACTTCGCCCTCTGGAAGGGGCAGAAGCCCGGCGAGCCTGCCTGGCCCTCCCCCTGGGGTATGGGCCGTCCCGGCTGGCACATCGAGTGCTCCGCCATGAGCATGGCCATCCTGGGCCAGAGCTTTGACATCCACGGCGGCGGTCAGGATCTGATCTTCCCCCATCACGAGAACGAGATCGCCCAGTCCGAAGCGGCCACAGGCAAGCCCTTCGCCCACTATTGGATGCACAATGGCTTCATCAACGTGGACAATCAGAAGATGAGCAAGTCCCTGGGCAACTTCTTCACCGTCCGGGACATCGCCAAGGAATATGATTTGGACGTGGTGCGGCTGTTCATGCTCAGCGTCCAGTACCGCAACCCCATCAACTTCTCCCGGGATCTGATCCAGCAGGCCGCCGTGGCGCTGCAGCGGCTTCGTACGGCCCTGGATCGGCTGAAAGAGGCACCTGTCGCCTCCGAGCCTGCCGCGGATGAACAGGCCTTTGTGGACACGCTGGAGGGCTATCGCACCCGTTTCAACGAGGCTATGGACGACGACCTCAACACGGCGGACGCTCTCGGCGTGCTGTTCGATCTGGCCCGCGCCGCCAATACTTTCGTCAGCGTGCCCCGCACCAGGAAGGCCATCGACGCCGTCACCGCCCTTTACACCGAACTTATGGATGTGCTGGGGCTCCTGCCCCGCAAGACGGGCGAGGAATTCCCCGCGGAGGTTTTAGCCCTTCTGGACGAGCGACAGGCGGCCCGCAAAGCGAAGAACTACGCCCGGGCCGACGAGATCCGGGAGCAGCTTAAATCCCTTGGATACGCCATCGAGGATTCCCGTCAGGGCGCTAAACTGAAAAAGCTGTAAGGAGGTCCCCCATGTTTTTCTCCATATTGATGCTGTTTGTCGCCGTTGTGCTGGCAATTCCCGCGATCACGGGCAAAGGGAAGCTACTGACCACGGAAAATATCAAAAAAGACAAGATCCCCCTGTATAAAAAGTGCCTGCGCATCGCGTATGCCTGTATGATCGTGATCGTGCTGTTCATGGCGTTCTTCAACTTCATCGAGAAGGAAGCCTATGTCCAGACGAATTATTACGAGTTCACCGAGGAATATCTCGCCGCCGACGGTCAGGTGCATCCGGCGGGCGAATCCCATGATTATGAGGAGATGCGGGCGCTCATCGTCCAAACGGAATCCAGCGGCGGCAGCCTGTGCGCCCCTTCCGAGAGCGACCCCATCCCCGTGAAATACACCCATACCGTCTACACCCTTCAGGAGAAGTATGCTTTTCTGGGCTTTTTGAATGACGATCCGGAGACAGCCTACAAGACCGCCCGCATCCTGAACCTTGTCGGCCTGGGTGTATCCATGGCCATCGTCTTTTTCATCTTCATCTTTATCAACCGCATGACGGATAAGAAGGCTCAGCAGCAGAACTCCCGCTCGGCGAAGCAGAACCCTGTTCGCCCCTCCATGCCCCGGGGCGCCTTCGATTTCTCCGATTACAAGGACGAGGTGGAGGTCAAGGACGATATGTTCTCCGATGCCAGGTCGGACGAGTCTTCCAAGAAAAAGTAACTTAGAGCATCACAAAAGCTCCCCCGCGATCTCGCAAGGGGAGCTTTTTTTGTGGTTCGGCTTACAGGTTGAACTGCTTGGTGATGATGTCCACGATCTCCTGGCCGATGCGCTTCTGGGCTTCCACGGTGGAGGCGCCGATGTGAGGCGTGCAGGACACCATGGGGTGGCTGTAGAGGGCCTTGTTCTTGGCGGGCTCGGAGGCGTACACGTCGAGGCCGGCGGCCCGGACCTTGCCGGACTCCAGAGCGGCCAGGAGGGCGTCCTCATCGAGATTCGCGCCGCGGCTGGTGTTGATGATGCACACGCCGTCCTTCATCTTGGCGATGGTCTCGGCGTTGATGATGGCGCCGCCGTCCACTGCGGGGGCATGGACGCTGATGAAGTCGGACTCTTTCAGAAGCTCGTCCATCTCCACATAGTTGATGCCCAGCTGTTCCTCGATGCCGGGGATGTGGAAGATATCGAAAGCCACGACCTTCATACCGATGGCCTTGGCCATGACGCCCAGGTGCTGGCCGATGCGGCCGAAGCCGATGATGCCCAGGGTCTTGCCCTGAAGCTCGATGCCCTTGGCGTAGGCTTTCTTCTCCCACTTGTCCTCCCGCATGGTGTGACCGGCGATGGACAGGAACCGGGCGCAGGCGAACATATGGCCCATGGCGAGCTCCGCCACGGACTGGGAGCTGGCCCGGGGGGTGTTGCGGACGGTGATGCCGTTTTCTTCGGCGTACTTCACGTCGATGTTGTCCACGCCCACGCCGCCGCGGATGACCAGCTTGAGCTTGCCGGCTTCCTTGGCCGCGTCGATGTGGGGGACCCGGACCTTGGTGGCAGACCGGACCACCAGCACGTCGTAGTTCTTCACGGCTTCCTTCAGGGCTTCGGGATCATAGAACTGCTGATCCACCTGGCAACCCTTGGCTTCCAGCGCGGCCACCGCGCCTTTCTCCATACCGTCAGACGCAAGAATCTTGATCATTCCGAAATATCCTCCTTACGCATTCTCAGCTTCGTACTTCTTCAAAAACTCCACCAGGGCCTCCACACCCTCGATGGGCATGGCGTTGTACACGGACGCCCGAAGGCCGCCCACGCTCTTGTGGCCCTTTAGATTGTCGAACCCGGCCGCTTTGGTGGCCGCCACGACGGCAGCGTCCTTGTCCTTGTCGCCGGTGACGAAGGGGATGTTCATGAGAGAACGATCCTTCTTGTCCACGGTGCCCTGGAACATCTTGGAAGTATCCAGGAAGTCGTACATGACCTTGGCCTTGGCTTCGTTGACCGCCGCCATATGCTCGAGGCCGCCGTTCTTCAGCAGGTACTTGAAGACCTTGCCGCAGACGTAGATGGCCCAGCAGTTGGGGGTGTTGTACATGCTGCCGTTGTTCGAGTGGGTGTCGTAGCGCATGTAGATGGGGGTCTTGGGATCGATGTCCTCCCGGATCAGGTCCTCGCGGATGATGACGATAGCGAGGCCCGCGGGGCCGATGTTCTTCTGGACGCCGCCGTAGATGAGGCCGTAGTCAGCCACGTTGCAGGGACGGGACAGGAACATGGAGCTCTGGTCGGACACCAGGATGTGGCCCTTGGTGTTGGGGAGCTTGTGCCAGGTGGTGCCGTGGATGGTCTCGTTCTCGCAGATGTAGACGTAATCCGCATCCTCGGGGATGTCGAGATCGGAGCAGTCGGGGATGTAGGCGTAGTTCCTGTCCTTGCTGGACGCGGCCACGATCACCTCACCGTACTTCTTCGCCTCGGCGATGGCCTTCTTGGACCAGGCGCCGGTCTCGATGTAGACGGCCTTGCCGTTCTTCATCAGGTTCATGGGGATCATGGCGAACTGGAGGGTGGCGCCGCCCTGGATGAAGAGGACCTTGTAGTTGTCGGGGATGCCCATGAGGGTGCGAAGGTCCGCCTCAGCCTCGTCGATGATCTGCTGATAGACCTTGGACCGATGGGACATCTCCATGACGCACATGCCGCTGCCGCGGTAGTTCATCATCTCGTCCCGGATCTCCTCCAGGACAGGCGCTGCCGCGGTAGTTCATCATCTCGTCCCGGATCTCCTCCAGGACAGGCTCCGGCATGATGGCGGGACCGGCAGAAAAGTTATACACACGACCGTATTTCATGAATGAACCTCCTGTATTGATTTCTTACTTGAGTATACCACTTTTTTCCAGCGCGTCCAGTGATGGCGCACAAATATATGGTTTTCCGGCAGCCTTCAGGGCGTTGGCCGTATCCTTGAGGCCGCTGCCCGTGCTGATGACGGTGACGGTCTCATGGGAACGGATGATCCCCTGCTCCATAGCGGCCTTCACGCCCGCGGTAGCGGTGGCCCCGGCGGGCTCAGAGAACACGCCCTCGTTCCGGCCCAACAGCCGCATGGCGTTCAGGATGTCGTCGTCGCTGACGGCGATCCAGCGGCCGTCGGAGGCGTAGACCGCCCGCTGGGCCTTCCTCGGGTTCCGGGGCACGCCCACGGAGATGGAGTCGGCCAGCGTCTCCTCGGGGGTGGGCACCAGCTCGTGGCCGGGCACCTTGTCCGCGTTGACGAAGG
>CADCMN010000048.1 GCA_902802575.1 uncultured Eubacteriales bacterium
CATGATGGTGTTGATACGACCGCCCATGCCCACCTGCTGGGCCAGCTTGATGGCGTCGATGTTGTAGAACTTCAGGTGGTTCTTGGCGATGGCGTTCTTGAGGGACGCGGGCAGCTCCTCCTCCATCTCGGCCAAGGTCCAGGGGCTGTTCAGCAGGAACGTGCCGCCCTCCTTGATGCCGCTGGCCACGTTGTACTTGGTGACGTAGGACGGATTGTGGCAGGCCACGAAGTCCGCGCTGTCGATGAGGTAGGGGCTCTGAATGGGGGTCTTGCCGAAGCGCAGATGGCTCACGGTGAGACCGCCGGACTTCTTGGAGTCATAGGCGAAGTAGCCCTGAGCGTACATGTCGGTGTGGTCGCCGATGATCTTGATGGAGTTCTTGTTGGCGCCCACGGTGCCGTCGGAGCCAAGGCCGAAGAACTTGCAGGAGATGGTGCCCTCGGGGGCCGCGTTCACGGTGGGGCCGAGGGGCAGGCTCAGGTTGGTCACATCGTCGATGATGCCCACGGTGAAGTGGTTCTTGGGCTCGTCCGCCGCCAGGTTGTCATAGATGGCCTTGACCATGGTGGGGTTGAACTCCTTGCTGCCCAGGCCGTAGCGGCCGCCCACGACCACCAGGTCGTTCCGGCCGGCTTCCCGAAGCGCGGTGCAGACGTCGGTGTAGAGGGGCTCGCCCAGGGAGCCGGGCTCCTTGGTGCGGTCCATGACGGCCAGCTTCTTGCAGGTGGCGGGGATGGCGGCCAGGAACTTGTCGGCCACGAAGGGACGATAGAGGCGGACCTTGATGAGGCCCAGCTTCTCGCCCTTGCCGTTCAGGTAGTTGAGGGTCTCCTCGGTCACATCGGCGCCGCTGCCCATGATGACCACCACGCGGTCCGCGTCGGGAGCGCCCACGTAGTCGAAGAGGTGGTAGGGCCGGCCGGTGAGGGCGCTGACCTTGTCCATGTAGTCCTCCACGATGGCGGGGACGGCGTCATAGTACTTGTTGGCCGCTTCGCGATTCTGGAAGTAGATGTCGGGGTTCTGCGCCGTGCCGCCCAGATGGGGATGCTCGGGGTTCAACGCCCGCTCACGGAACTTCTTCACCGCATCGTAGTCCAACAGCTTGCCCATGTCCTCATAGTCGATGGCTTCGATCTTCTGGACCTCGTGGGAGGTGCGGAAGCCGTCGAAGAAGTGGAGGAAGGGCACGGACGCCTTGATGGCGGACAGGTGGGTGACCAGCGCCAGATCCATGACCTCCTGGACGGAGGCGGACGCGATCATGGCAAACCCGGTCTGACGGCAGGCCATGACGTCGCTCTGGTCGCCGAAGATGGACAGAGCGTGGGTGGCCAGGGCGCGGGCGGACACATGGAACACGCCGGGCAGCAGCTCGCCGCTGATCTTGTACATGTTGGGGATCATCAGCAGCAGGCCCTGGGAAGCCGTGAAGGTGGTGGTCAGCGCGCCGCCCTTGAGGGAGCCGTGGACCGCGCCGGAAGCGCCGCCCTCGGACTGCATCTCCGCGATGCGGACCTTTTGACCGAAGAGATTGATCCTGCCATTGGCAGCCCACTCATCGGCGACCTCCGCCATGGGAGACGAAGGGGTGATGGGGTAAATTGCGGCAACGTCGGAGAATGCGTAAGCCACATGGCTTGCAGCAGTGTTCCCGTCGATTGTCATGGTCTTTGCCATACCGTAAATCCTCCTGTTTTTTTACTGGGCACATAAGTACCCTTATAATCCATGTATATTATAGACTTTCGCCCCCTGCCTGTCAAGGAAAGCCTGTTCCTTTTGAGCGGATATTTGCTGATCCGAGGGACGCAAAAAGCAGACGCCCGAAAGCGTCTGCTTCGTTGGTGGCTATGGGACCTTACTCCTCCGTCTTGAAACCGGCGAAGAGGTCGGCCAGGCTGGTGGTGGTGCTGGTCACCGGGGGCAGCTCGTACTCGCCATCCTCGCTGTTGCGGCGGCGGCGATCCGGCCGGGACTCGCGGCGCTCGTCGTTGGCGGGGCGCTCGCTGTTGGCGGGGCGCTCGGCCCGGGGCTTGCGCTCGGCGTTGTTCTGGGCGGCGTTCTCACGGGCGGCCTTGCGCTCCTGATAGATGCGCTCCTTCTCGGCCTTTTCCGCGGCGATCTGCTCGGCGATCTCGGGATGCTCCTCCAGGGTGGCTTCCTTGCGGGAGAGGGAGATGCGCTTGGCCTCGGGGTTGACCTCCAGGACCTTGCAGCGGACGATGTCGCCGACCTTCAGCTCGTCCTCCACCTTCTCGATGCGGCGGGTGGCCACCTGAGAGATGTGGATGAGACCGTCGATGGTGGGCTCAAGGGCCACGAAGGCGCCGAAGGGAACGATGCGGACCACCTTGCCCTCCACGATGGAACCGACGGGGTACTTCTCGCCCGCCATGGTCCAGGGCTTGGGCTGGAGCTGCTTGTAGCCCAGGGAGATGCGCTTCTTCTCCTTGTCCACGCCAAGGACCAGCACATCCACTTCCTGATTGACGCTGAGCACATCGGAGGGATGCTTGACCCGGCCCCAGGCCGCGTCGGTCACATGGACCAGACCATCCAGACCGCCGATGTCCACGAAGGCGCCGAAATCGGTGATCCGACGGACGATGCCGTGGATCTTGCTGCCGACCACCAGGGCGTCCCACTTGGCCTGCTCGCGAGCGGCGGCCTCCTCCAGAAGCACCTGCTTGATGGAGGCCACGATGCGCTTGCGCTGCTTGTCGATCTCCAGGACCTTGACCTTCACGGTCTTGCCCACGTACTCGCTGAGATTCTCAACATATTTGGTGGAAACGTGCGAAGCGGGGATGAAGGCGCGGACACCGCCCTCCATTTCGGCGATCAGGCCGCCCTTGACGACTTCCTTCACCACTGTTTCGAAGGTCTTGCCCTCGGTCTCCTCAGCCATGAGATCGTCCCAGAACTTCTTGCTCTGGACGTTCTTCCGAGAAAGAAGCACGTTGCCTTCGCCGTCGTTCACTTTCACGACCTCAACATCGATTTCCTCGCCTTCCTTCACGTCGATCTCGGCCTCGGGATCGGTGGAGAACTCAGCGCGAGGGATGTAGCCGTCGGACTTGTAGCCAACATTGACCAGGATTTCACTGTCGGTGATGCCGATAACGGTGCCGGTGACGATCTGGCCGGGGCGGATCCGACGAATGGAGCTGTCGATAGCCTGCTGGAAATCTTCGGCGGCATCCTTCACGGGTGCGGCGGCTTCCTTGGCTTCTTCCACGACGGCTTCCACGGTCTCTTCTGCCTTGGCAGCTTCTTCTGCGACGGGTTCCTCTGCCTGTTCCACGGCAGCGACAACGGGTTCTTCGGCCGCTACTACAGCTTCTTCCACGGCCTTTTCAGTGGGTTCGGCGACGGCCTCGGCGGGAGCTTCCGCTTCATTGGTCTCAATCGTCGTCTTTTCGAGTTCGCTCATTCCTTGTATAACCTCCCTAATCATGGGGTCTGGCGTCGATGCGCCTGTGACCAATCCTATTATATCATCCAATTTGAATAATTCAAGAGGAATTTTGCCGATATCCTCTATCATTTTGGTGTCCTGACAGTGTATTTTGCACAAATTCGCCAAGGCGATGGTGTTGGCACTGCCGGAGGAGCCCAGCACCAGCATCTTCGTGCACCGGCGGGAGAGGCCCTCCGCCTCCTCCTGCCTGGTCCGGGTGGTGCGGCAGATGGTGTTGTGCACGGACAGCTTCGGCACCCGCCGCCGCAAAATGGCGGATATCTCCTCAAAGGTTTTTTCCGACAGGGTGGTCTGGGCCACCAGGCAGCCTTCTTCGCCTGTCTGCGCCTGCTCCGCTTCCCGGGCGCTCTCCAATACGACAGCGCGCCCCTCGGCCCATCCGGCGGTGCCGATGACCTCGGGATGGGTCCGCTTCCCCGCGATATAGACGGGTATGCCCCGGCGAGCCGCCGCCTGCACGATGGGATGGATCCGCTCGACAAAGGGGCAGGTGGCGTCCACCGTGCGGATCTGGCGCTCCTGGCAAGCCGCGAACAGGGCAGGCGGTGCCCCGTGGGCCCGGACGATCAGCGTATCCCCCGCCGTCAACCCCTCCAGGGTGTCCACCGGCAGGATGCCTTCCTCGGAGAGGGCCTGGACAACGGACTCGTTGTGGATGAGCTTGCCCCAGGTGAATACCCTGCCGCACCTTCTCGCCTCGGCTCGGGCCAGCTCCACGGCCCGGCGCACGCCGAAGCAGAAGCCGGCGTTCCTGGCGACGATGACCCTCATACTCTCCGCCTCTGCCGCAGAGGGATCATCTCCTCCGTCTCCTCCCGAAGGGTGTTCAAGGTGTCCACGATCCGATCCGTCAGGGCGTCCACCGGCTTTTGTCCGGGGCATTCCAGCTTCACCGTCTCGGGGACGATCCGCTCTCCCACCGTCACCCGAAGGCGCATCCTCTTCCAGCTCAGGGGGTCCATATACACGGGGATGATGGGCACGTTGGCGCGGAGGGCGATGAAAGCCGCGCCCTTTTCAAAGGCGTCCATCTCCGTGTACAGAGGGGACCGATGCCCCTCGGGAAAGATGCCGAAAGCATAGCCGTCGTTCAGCAGCGCGATGGCCCGTTTCACCGGGCCCAGCCGGGAACCGCCCCCTTCCCCCGCGGGAAGCATGTTCAGACTTCGAAAAAACGCATTGGGAATGGGCTTGACAAACAGGCTTTCCAGGGCCATGAACCGGATGCCTCGGGGGCTGATGGCCGCCAAAGCCACTGCATCTGCCAGGGAAAAATGGTTGCAGAGATACATGACGGGCCCCTTGGACCTGAGCCCCTTCCAGTTGTGGATGACGGGGCGAAAGATCAGAAAGAAAAAGGGCGTGACGACGATCTTGCCAAACCAGTACAGCATCTTATCTCTCCTCCAGTGCCTTCAGTACCGTTTCCACGGCCTCCTCAATGGATAGATGGGTGGTGTCGATGAGCACGGCGTCCTCCGCCTGCTTGAGGGGGGCGTAGTCCCGATGGCTGTCCTGATAATCCCTGGCCAGGATGTCCCCCAGGATCGATTCATAGTCGGATTTCTCCCCCTTCTCCTCCAGCTGCCGGATCCGGCGCATTGCCCGCTCCTCCGGGGTGGCGGTGATATAAAACTTATAGGGCGTTTCGGGGATCACGAAGGTGCCGATCTCGCGACCGTCCAAAACAGCGTGGGTCTCATGGGCGATGTCCCGCTGCATACCCGCCAGCTTGTCCCGCACGCAACGGAGCTTGCTGATGAGGGAAGCGCCCTTGCCGATCTCCTCCTCCCGCAGGCGGCCCGTCACGTCCGCGCCGTTGACAAGCACGTGCTGTCCGTCCGCCAGATACGCCACCTGGATGTCCGTGCGGCGCAGCAGCTCGTCCACGGACTCGGCGTCCGTCAGGGATACGCCTTCTGACAGGGCGCACAGGGCCATAGCCCGATACATGGCGCCGGTGTCCAGATAGGGCAGTCCCAGTCGCTTGGCGATGATCTTGGCGATGGTGCTCTTTCCCGCTCCGGCGGGACCGTCCAATGCGATGCCGTTGATAAAGTTCATATGCTGCCTCCTGCCAATGCGCCTGTGGACCAGGCGATCTGTAAGTTGAAGCCGCCGGTGAAGGCGTCCACATCCAAAATTTCCCCAGCCAGATACAGGCCGGGCACGATCTTCGATTCCAGGGTGGAGGGTCTGACCTCCTTCACGCTGACGCCGCCCCGGGTGATAACGGCCTCTGAGAAGGGTCGGGTCCCCCTGACGGTGAGCGGCATCCCCTTGAGGGCGCCGACCATGGCCTGACGCTGTTCCTTGGTGAAGGAAGCGGCAGGCGCCCAGGGCTGGATGCGGGCCTGATCGAACACCGCGTCCAGGAGCCGGGTGGGCAGCACGCCGGAGAAGGCTCCGCCCACGGCTTTCTTGGGATTCTCCTGCACCAGCCGCTGGAGCCGGGCGTGGAGCTCCTCCGCGGGGATGGCGGGCTTCAGGTCAATGAAGAGCTCCGTGCCCGCCGGCTCTTCCGCGATGTAGGCCGAAGCGGTCAGCACCAGGGGCCCGGACACGCCGAAGTGGGTGAGCAGCATCTCGCCATGCTCGGAACAGATCGTTTTTCCGCCCTTTTTCGCCGTGAGCCGCACGTTCTTCAAGGTGATGCCCGACAGGGCGAAGGGCCAGCTTTCCACGGTCTCCAGCGGCACCAGGGAGGGAAACAGATCCGTCACCGTGTGCCCCAGGGCTTTGACCATGTCGAACCCAGTCCCGGTGGAGCCGGTGGAGGGGTAGCTGAGGCCTCCGGTGGTCAGGATCACCCGGTCGAAGGCTTCCGCGCCCCGGTCCGTGCGCACAGCGCACACGGCGCCGTCCCGGGTCAAAATCTCGCGCACATCGGCGTTCAGGCGAACGGTGACGCCCGCCGCTTTCAAGGCGCGATCCAGGGCCCGCTGCACGTCGCTGGACTTATCGGATACAGGGAACACCCGCTGGCCCCGCTCCACCTTCACAGGGCAGCCGTTCCTTTCCAGAAAGGCCATCATGTCCCGCTCGCTAAAGGCGGCGTAGGCGCTGTAGAGGAACCGGGGGTTGCGGATCACGTTGGCGAAAAAGCCGTCCCGACCGCAGGCGTTGGTCACGTTGCAGCGGCCCTTGCCGGTGATATACAGCTTCTTGCCCAGCTTCTCATTCTTTTCCAGCAGGGTGACCCGATGGCCGTTCTGCGCCGCTGTGATGGCCGCCATCTGGCCCGCCGGCCCGCCGCCGATGACGGCTACGGATAGGGCGTTCATCTTTCGGCTCCTCCGTCGGTGAGATATACCTGATCCCGATTCCACACGTTTTCCAGCTCCTTCAAATGCTCCTGCACCTGCTTTTCGCTTTGGAGCCCGGCCGCCACGATGATGGCGTTGATGACGGAGAGCGGCGCCGTCAGGGAATCGGCGAAGGAGGCCATGTCGGATTTGGCCAGCAGCACCACGTCGGCCATGGCGCCGATGGGTGAATCGGGCTTGTCCGTCAGGGCGATGGTCCTGGCGCCGCGGGATTTGGCGTAGGCCATGGCCTCGGCGGTACGGGAGCTGTACCGGGGAAAGCTGATGCAGATGAAGGCATCCCGATCGTCCATGCGGACCATGGTCTCCCGAAGGTCCTGGATGTTGGCGGAGAAAGTGATGACGTTGCCGCAGATATAATCGAGATAGTAGGCCAGGAACATAGCCAGCGGCATGGCGGAACGAAGCCCCAGCACATAGACCTTCCTGGCTTGGAGAATGGTCTCCACCGCTTTATCGAACTGCCCCTCGTCCGCCATCTCCATGGTGGTGCGGATGGAGTTCATGTCGGTGGTGAGCACGGTTTTGAACACCTCGTTCTTCTTGATCCCGGAGGCCAGCTGGGCCCGCTGCACAGAGGTGAGGCGTCCCAGGACCATCTCCTGCATCCGATCCTGCAGGGCCGGATAGCCGTCCAGTCCCAGGGCGTAGGCGAAGCGTACCACCGTGGATTCGGACACGCCCACGCTGTCGCCCAGCTTGGCGGCGGTCATAAAGGCGGCCTGCTCATAGCTGGAGATGATGAAGTTGGCGATGCGCTGCTGCCCCTTGGACAGGTTCGGCAGGCGTTTTTGGATCTCATTGAGAAGGTTGTTCATGATGGATGCCTCTCCGTCGTCTTGCTTAGGTTTGCTTGTTATGTTACTCCATGGCCGCCAAAAATGCAAGAGCGAAAGGGGCAGCTTGCAAAATCATTTTGTTTTTTTTCGATTTTTTCCCGTTTTACCCCAGCAGCGGTGTCAGAAGATGCAGGAGTCCATGCAAAACGGTCCCCGCGACCCAGGCGAGCAGCACATGCCGAAATATCAGCTTTGCCGTTTGTCGGCCGCCCAGTTCCGCGCGGACAGTCATAAGCGTCCCCAGGCACGGCGGTAGCAGCAACGAAACCGTGCCCAGCACCAGCGTCTGTTCCCTCGTGATCCTCATGCCCTCCTGCAAAAACAGGGCCGCGGCGGACGCCATGGTCTCCTTGGCCCCTGCGCCGGACAGCAGGATCACCCCCATACGCCAATCGTTTAGGCCCAGAGGTCTGAGCAGCGGCATAAGGAGCCTTCCCAAGGCGGACAGGAGGCTGTCTTCCCCTTCCTGCAGAGGATGGAAGCTGAGATCCACATGGGACAGGCACCACAGCAGAAAGGCCGTGGGCAGCAGGATCGATCCCGCGCGGCGCAGAAAATGGTCCACATGCTTTTCCGTTTCCTTCAGCACGCTCTGCCAGCGGGGGAGTCTCAGGGGCGGGAGCTCCAGATAAAAGGCGTCGGCCCTGCCTTCGCCCCTTGTCAACGCCCCATAGATCACCCCCGTCAACAGGCTCAGCCCATAGAACAGCAGCGCGCCGCGGGCGGGAGCGTCTCCGAAGAACAGCCCGCCCAGCAGCAGCAAAAAGGGCAGCCGGGCCGAACAAGGCGCAAAGGGCAGCAGCCGGACCGTTCTCTGCCTAAGCTCCACGCCCGGCAGGGACCGGGCGGCCATGACGGCCGGCACGGTGCACCCAAAGCCCAGCAGCAGGGGCACGGCGCATCGTCCGTCCAATCCCAGCTTTTTGAGCCAATCGTCCAGCAGGAACGCCGCCCGGGGCAGATACCCCACGTTCTCCAAAATGGTCAGCAGCAGCGTCAGCACGGTGATGATGGGTAAAAATGACAGCACGTACCCGGCGCTGCCCAGGACGCCCTCCGTGATGACAGGCAGATCCCACGGCGTATGAGAGAGGGCCTCCGTCGCCATCCCCATCAGCCCTTCGATCCCGCCGCTGATCCACGGCCCCACCCATTGAAAGGAAAGCAGGAACACCAAGCCCAATATGGCCCCGAAGATCGGCAGGCCCCACAGGGGATGGAGCAGCCATCTGTCGGCGGCCTGTCGCTGGGGCGCGGCGGTTCGGACCGTGACCGCCCCTGCTATCCTTTGGGCCAGACGGAACAAGCCCTCCCGGTCGTCCGGCGCAGCGAGGCAAGAGGCGCGCCTTTCCTTCAAAAACTCGCTCGGGTCCGCCAGCCCTTCCCCCGTGCGGGCGCTGATCGGGAACACGGGGATCCCCAGCCGTCCGGACAACGCCGCGGCGTCTATGCGAATGCCCTTTTTGCGCGCCTCATCCGTCATGTTCAGCAGGACCGCCATAGGCTTTCGGCAGGAGATCAGCTGCAGCGTCAGCGTCAGGCTCCGCACCAGGGCTGTGCTGTCCACCACGTTCAAAATGAGGTCCGCTTCCTCGGTCTTAATGGCCTGCCGCGCCGCAGCCTCGTCACGGCCGCCGCCCGAAAAGCTATACAGGCCGGGCAGGTCTATCAGCTCATCCCCCGTGCCCTTCATCCGGGCCCGGGCGCATTCCACCGTGACGCCGGCCCGATTCCCCGTGTGCTCCTGCCGCCCCGTCAAACGGTTGAAGAGCGTGGTCTTGCCGCAGTTGGGCTGCCCCGCCAACAGTATTTTCATGAAAAATAGCCCTCCCCTTTTGGGAAAGGCTATGATGGAAAGGCAACGCTTATTCAAATCAGCCGCCGAGAAGTATGGCGAAATCCCCCTCCTCCAACGGGAAGCTGTACTATGAAACGCGGTCGAACTGCGGCCTATTCGACCTTTATACAATAGATCTTCGGGCTGGTCTCCGTGCCGTCCGCCCCCTTGCCCGTGGTGCCCACCACCAGGTAGTTGCCGAAGGCCGCGGGGGTGGAGTCGATCCGCGCGCCCAGGTCCAGCGAGGAGCAAAGGGCCATGCCGCCGGTGGCCGCGTCGTACAGGTTCACCCGCCCGGACCGGTCGCAGGCGATCAGATAGGCGTCTCCACGATCCGTATAGATCACCAGGGGCGAGGAAACGTAGTCGGCGCTGCCGTTGGTCTCGATGGACCAGACCACGTTGCCGTCGCTCTTGTCGAAAGCCACCAGCCGCCCGCCGTAGGTGTAGGAGCTCACCGTGCCCGCATCATCCACCACCGGGATGCCCGCGCCGGAAAAGGCGCAGATGAGCAGGTTGCTGATATTGCCCCGGCCCACATGGGGCGTGGAACGGGAGCCGCTCTTATAGGAACCGTTGCCCACATAGGCGATGCGATCCTTGGACCAGACCACCCGGCCGGTGAGGGCGTCGATCTTCTTCAGCGCGGCGTACCCCCAGCCCTGGGGCAAGCCATCGCCCTGGACGTTTGTCTGGCTGGCGGTGTAAACGAACAGGGTGTCCGCCGCGCCGTCCTCCTCCAAAACGGGGGAAGCGTCCGTGTCGCCGCCCAGATCCACCGCATAGAGGAGCTTCAGAGTGTCGGTGTCGATGCACTGCAGATGCCCGCCGTTGTCGGTGATGTACAGATAGTTGCGGAACACGGCGGCAGAGGACTCGAACCCATACCAGCGCTTGGTGGCGGAGTCGTTCGCGTTATAGTTGGGGCCGGTGTACCGATACTTGACCCGATCCCCGGGGTTGATGGAGATGGTCCCCTTCTCCGGGTCATACTTGGTGTTCAGGGTGACGAAGTAGATCACTCCGGCCTCGCTGGGCATGATCAGAGTGTCGTTGATGATGAGGGGGCTGGAATCGAAGGCGTTCCACTTGCTCCGATAGGCGAAGTAGTCCCGGCCGCCGAACTCGTTCTTCTCCTTTTGGTTCGTGATCAGATTGATGGCGTAGTAGTTGCTGACCTGGGTGCCCCGGGCGTTTTTCTTCATCAGCCCCGCTCCCACGTAGAGCATGGGACGGCCTTCCGGGTCCAGGGACGGGGTCCCGAACATGGACACGCCCACGTTGATGGGCTGCCGGCTTTGTCCGCCGGTCAAAAGATCGAAGAAATAGATGTTGCCGTCGGCCGAGGGATAGATGACCTCGATGAAGTCCTCCGTGGCCTTATAGATATCGCTGACGCCCAGGGTGGGCAGGACCTCCGGCTTCCATTTGACCAGCAGGGGCTGGCCCGTCCAGGAAGTGCCGGCGTAATCCCCCAGTTTCCCGATGATGGACTGCCAGGTGATCTGCATGGATTTCAGGGTGACGGTAGCGGTGCCGAAGGCAAAGCTGTCCCGATAGGGGCCGCCGCCGAAGGTGATGACGCCGCTCATGTCCGTGTAGGCGTCCTTATTGATGAGGGAAAGGCCCAACGCCCGGGGCGCGGCGTCCAGGACCTCATCCAGGTTGTTCCGGCGCACAGAGGATTCCAAGCCGTCCTTGTCGCTGCCGGTGACCGTATAGGCTTTCTCCTGGCTGAGGCGACGCTTCTGGATCGCCTTGGCCGTCCCTTCTCCAGCGCCGGACCCGTCCCCCGCCTCCGGAGAAGCGCTGGCATTCACGGGCAGATCCAGCTCGCTCTGCTTCTTCTTTTCCTGGAAATAGTCAACGCCCGCCGACGCGAGCATCACGACGCCCACCACCAGCGCCACGGAAAGCGCCAGAAACAAAAAGAACCGAGGTTGAAACGTGCGCCGGGTCTTGGTACGTCTCATGATTCTCCTTCCTCCCCTGCTTTTGTGACAGTATCATACATCATCCTGCGGTTTTTTTGCAAGAGCGCCTCACCTCCACCCTTGAAAACGTTCTGTGAATAACGGGCGATTCGTGCATCGCCCCTGCGGGGAGGAAACGAAAGCCGCGCTGCGGGTCGTAGGGGCCGATCACGATCGGCCCTCCCCCCCCGTCGTCATCCCGAGCGAGGGAGCACAGCGCAAGAAGGAAGAGCGCACAAGAACCGCAAGGGACCGAGTCGAAGGATCTCTGAGCGTCGCAGGCTCAAACGTGCTGCTTTCACGCGGATAAGCTTTTGCGTTCAGAGGTCCTTCGGCTCCGCTGCGCTTCGCTCAGGATGACAAGTTTTTTCGTTCGAGCGAAACGAGAACGGGACGGGCAAGCCCCTCCCCTACGGTGTGTGTGCCTGTTTGCTTGCAGGGGACGGGCTTGCCCGTCCCGCGCAACATCACGCCGAAGGCGCGAAAAAAGGAGCCCGAAGGCTCCTTTCGTGCGGTTTCGCTACATCAATACATGTCTCCGCCGCCCATGCCGGGTGCGGGGGCCGCGGGCTCGGGCTTGGGGATGTCGCAGACCAGGGACTCGGTGGTGAGGACCATGGCCGCCACGGAAGCGGCATTCTGCAGGGCGCAGCGGGTGACCTTGGTGGGGTCGATGATGCCCTTGTGGAGCATGTCGCCGTAGGTGTTGTCGGCGGCGTCGAAGCCGTAGCCGATCTTCTTGCTGCGCTTGATGTTCTCCACGATGACGGAGCCCTCCTCGCCGGCGTTCTTGGCGATCTGGCGCATGGGGGCCTCTCCACGATGACGGAGCCCTCCTCGCCGGCGTTCTTGGCGATCTGGCGCATGGGGGCCTCGAGAGTGCGGAGTACGATGTCCACGCCGGTCTTCTCGTCGCCGGTGGTGCGGGCCTTCAGGGCCTCCACCTGCTTGGTGACGTTCAGCAGCGCCACGCCGCCGCCGGCCACGATGCCCTCCTCCACGGCCGCACGGGTGGCGGCGAGGGCGTCCTCGATGCGCATCTTGGCTTCCTTCATCTCGACCTCGGTGGCCGCACCCACGGAGATCAGGGCCACGCCGCCGGCCAGCTTGGCCAGGCGCTCCTGAAGCTTCTCCTTGTCGTAGTCGGAGGTGGTCTCCTCGATCTGGGCCTTGATGGATTTCACCCGGTTCTTGATCTCCTGGGGATCCCCGGCGCCGCCCACGATGACGGTGTTCTCCTTGTTGACCTTGACCTGACGGGCCGTGCCCAGCATGTCGATGGTGGTCTCCTTGAGGTCCATACCCAGCTCATCGGAGATGACCTGACCGCCGGTCAGGATGGCGATGTCCTGCAGCATGGCCTTGCGGCGGTCGCCGAAGCCGGGGGCCTTCACGGCCACGGAGTTCAGCACGCCGCGGAGCTTGTTGAGGATCAGGTTCGCCAGGGCATCGCCCTCCACATCCTCGGCGATGATGAGGAGCTTCTTGCCGCTCTGGGCAATGGGCTCCAGAATGGGCAGGATGTCCTGGATGTTGCTGATCTTCTTCTCGGTGATGAGGATGTAGGGATCGTCCAGAACCGCTTCCATCTTGTCGGTATCGGTGACCATGTAGGCGGAGCAGTAGCCCCGGTCGAACTGCATGCCTTCCACCACGGAAAGCTCGGTCTTCATGGTCTTGCCCTCTTCCACGGTGATGACGCCGTCGTTGCCCACCTTCTCCATGGCGTCGGCGATGAGCTCGCCGATCCGCTTGTCGCTGGCGGAGATGGAGGCCACC
>CADCMN010000049.1 GCA_902802575.1 uncultured Eubacteriales bacterium
GAGGTGCGCATGGTGGGCAAGACGTTGGGGCTCCCCGACGGCATGGTCTACCGGCAGCCCTTCCCCGGCCCGGGCCTGGGCGTGCGGTGCGTGGGCGCCATCACCCGGGATCGGCTGGAGGCGGTGCGGGAGTCCGACGCCATCCTGCGGGAGGAGTTCGCCGCGGCGGGCCTTCAGGGCAAGGTGTGGCAGTACTTCACCGTGGTCCCCGACATGAAGAGCACGGGCATCAAGGACGGCAAGCGGACCGACGACTGGATGGTCATCATCCGGGCGGTGAACTCCGTGGACGCCACCTCCGCCACCATCGAGGAGGTCCCCTACGCCCTGCTGCTCAAGATCCGCGACCGCATCTTCAAAGAGGTCAAGGGCGTGAACCGGGTCCTCTACGACCTTTCCAGCAAGCCCCTGGCCACCATCGAGTACGAGTAAAGGATCTGCTCGAACAGCCTGGTGTATTCCGAATGCCATAAGGAGAGCCTGCCATAGGCTCTTCTTTTTATGTCAATGACCAGATGAAGACGTGTGCGTCATGCAGCCCCAAGGGGCGAAACTCATACTGACAGTATAGATTATTACATCTAACTGATATGATAAGTCGGTTTACTTCACCGTTTTGACGGAGTATACTCATCCATAGAAACGGAGGTGGGCATATGAAGATGGCGCTGGCGGAAAACATCCGCAGATTCCGCAAGGAGCGATCCCTAACGCAGGAGCAGCTTTCCGAGGCGTTGGGGGTGACGGCTGGCGCGGTATACAAATGGGAGGCGAAGCTGTCCGTCCCGGACCTGGATCTGATTTTGGAGATGGCGGACTTCTTCGACACCTCCGTGGACGTGCTGCTGGGCTACGAGATGAAGGACAACCGGCTGGACGCCACCGTGAAGCGGCTGCAGGAATACCGCCGCCAGAAGGACCGGGCGGGGCTTGCCGAGGCGGAAAAGGCCCTCAAGAAGTATCCCCACTCCTTCCGGATCGTCAACGAGTGTTCCGCCATGTACCGCGGGTACGGGTTCGACAGCGGCGACAGGGACATGCTCCGGCGCTCCATGGTGCTTTTGGAGCAATCCCTGCTCCTGCTGGGCCAGAACACGGACCCGGAGATCAGCGAGCAGATCCTGTATGGAAGGATGGCGTCGATCTATCTGGGGCTGGACGAGATGGAGAAGGGGATCGAGCTCTACAAAAAGCACAACGCGGGCGGCCTCTATGACCCCATCATCGGCCAGACCCTGGCCATGGGCGACCACACGGAGGAGGCGGTGCCCTTCCTGTCGGAGGCCATGGCCCGGATCGTCGCCGATCTCATCCACACCATCATCGGATACATCAACGTGTACGGCACCCGGGGCGACTTCGTTTCCGCGCAGGCCATCCTGCGCCTGGGGATCGATTTCTTCTCAGGGCTCAGGGAGGGGAACAAGCCCAACTTTTTGGACAAGGTGGACTGCGGCTTCCTCGCCGCCCTGGCCGGTTCGGAGTATAAGGCGGGACAGCTGGACGAGGCCCGCTCCTCCCTGGAAAGGGCCAAGGCTCTGGCCGCCTTCTTCGACGCCGCCCCCAGCTACGACGAGAGCGACATCCGCTTCATCGACCGGATCGAGGGCGCCAGCACCCACGACGACATCGGGGCCACGGCCATGGAGGTCATCGGCAACACCGTAAAAAGCTTTGAAAACGAGGAACTGGCCGCCCTTTGGGAAAGCGTGAAAAATGAGGAGGAAAATGACCGTGACTAAACAAGAAACAAAGGCCCTGCGCCGCCCCTTTGTCAGGGAGCTGTTTCGGAAGAACAAATTCAATCTGGTGATGACCGTGGCCGCGGCCTTTCTCGCCGCCGTGTCGGAGCTGGTGATCTCATGGACCATCAAGGGGATATCGGACCTGATCTCCGGCGACTCGGCCATCAGCTTCCGCACGCTCCTTTTCGTGGCGATCGCCGGCTTCGCGCTGATGGGGCTCGCCTGGGTGCTGGATACGCTGTTCCTGTCCGAGTTCCGCGCCAGGGCCATGCGCCAGTACCGGAAATATGCCTTTGACCGGCTGCTCGAAAAGGGCATCCATGCCTTCTCCGGCGAGAACAGCGCCCGCTATCTCTCCGCCCTCAGCAACGACGCCAACACCATCGAGCAGGACTATGTGCGGATGCTGCAGAACACCTTCCAGGTGGGCATCGCCTTTGTGGGCGCCCTGGGGCTCATGCTGTGGTACAGCCCCCTGCTGACCCTGATCGCCATCGGCTTCTCCCTGCTGCCCATCGTGGTCTCCATCGTCCTGGGCGACAGGGCGGCCAAGGCGGAGAAACAGGTCTCCGACAGGAAGGAGCGATACACCGGCATGCTCAAGGACGTGCTTTCGGGGTTTGCGGTGGTCAAGAGTTTCAAGGCGGAGAAGAGCATCGACCGCCTCCACGACGAGAGCAACGACAGCGTGACCGATGCGGCCAAAGCGCGGGAGAAGGTGAAGCTCCACGTCTCCTATGCTTCCGGGCTCGCGGGCGGCGCGCTGCAGTTCGGCGTGTTCTTCGTGGCCGCGGCCCTGGCCCTCTCCGGTCGGGGCGGCATCACCGCCGGTACCGCCATCGTCTTCGTGCAGCTCCTTAACTACGTCCTCGCGCCGATCCAGGTCTTCCCGACCTTCTACGCTGGGAAAAAGTCCGCCTACGGCCTCATGGACAAGCTGGCCCAGGCCCTGAGCCAGAACATTCCCGACGATGGGGAGGCTATTCCGCCTGAGCTCACCAAGGGCATTGAGCTTCGGGACCTTTCCTTCGCCTACGAGGCGGACAAGCCCGTGCTGCACGACGTGGACATGGACCTGAAGGCCGGCGGCTGCTACGCCCTGGTGGGCGGCTCCGGCAGCGGCAAATCCACGATCCTGAACCTGCTCATGGCCGCCTACGATACCTATGGGGGCCATATCCTCTACGACGGCAAGGAGCTCAAGACCATCTCCCCCAGCTCCCTCTACGACCTGGTGTCCATCATCCAGCAGAACGTGTTCGTCTTCAACAGCACCATCCGGGACAACATCACCCTGTTTTCCGACTTCCCCAAGGCGGAGGTGGATCGGGCGGTGCGGTTGTCCGGCCTCAGCAAGCTCATCGACGAGAAGGGCGAGGACTGCCTTTGCGGCGAGAACGGCTCCGGTCTCTCCGGCGGCGAGCGGCAGAGGGTCTCCATCGCCCGGGCGCTGCTGCGCAAGACTCCCGTGCTCTTCGTGGACGAGGCCACGGCCGCCCTGGACGCCGAGACCTCCTTCGAGGTGCTGGACGCCATATTGAAGCTGGACGGCTACACCCGCGTCATCGTCACCCACGATCTGGACGAAAACATCCTGCGCCGCTGCACGGGCCTGTTCGCCCTGAAGAACGGCGAGATTTCGGAGCGCGGGACCTTCGAGGACCTGATGGACCGGAAGGGCTACTTCTATTCCCTGTTCACCGTCTCCCAGAGATGATCCGACCCTGTACGCATTGTCCTATAGTTGACATGGATGCGTATGAAACCCCCGCCCATACGACGGCGCGTTTTGAAGGAGAGCCGGAAAACGGCTCTCCTTTTTCTTGTGACGCCCTATTGTCAACGACTTGTTCTGTATGGTAAACTGTATTCGAAATCCACGCAAGGAGGGACCTATGGAAAAGAAACCGATCTACACCTCGCCCTATGAGCTGGACGGGCGGATCCCGCTGGGCCAGGCCATCCCCCTGGGCCTGCAGCACGTGCTGGCCATGTTCGTCGGCAACCTGTCGCCCCTGCTGATCATCCTGGGCACCTGCGGGCTCACGGTGGACGCCGGGTTCAGCGCCCTGCGCGTGACGCTGCTGCAGAACGCCATGGTGATCGCGGGTCTCGTCACCTTCATTCAGCTGTACCCCATCGGCCCCATCGGCGGCAGGCTCCCCATCGTCATGGGCACCTCCTCCGGCTTCATCGGCATCAATAACTCCATCGCCATCAGCACCATGGGCGGCATCGCGGCGGGCACCATCACCACCAACGCCAACGCGGGCATCTTCGCCTACGGCGTGCTCATGGGCGCCTGCATCGTGGGCGGCGTGTTCGAGATGGGCCTGGGCTTCCTTATCAAGCCCCTCAGGAAGTTCTTCCCGCCCGTGGTCACCGGCACGGTGGTCATCGCCATCGGTCTCTCCCTGATCTCCGTGGGCATCAACTTCTTCGCCGGCGGCTCCGGCGTCAAGGACTTCGGGAGCCTGTGGAATCTGCTGCTGGGCCTCATCACCCTGGCGGCCATCCTGGTGTTCAAGCACGGTTGCAAGGGCTTCCCCTCCATCGCTTCGGTGCTCATCGGCATCATCATCGGCTATATCGTGTCCCTGCTGATGGGCTTTGTGCTGCCCCGGGAGATCACCATCGGGGAGGCCACCGTGATCCCCGCCTACATCACCAAGTGGGAGCAGGTGGGCGCCGCCAAGTGGTTCGCCCTGCCCCTGCCGCCCAAGGAGATCTTCACCAACATCCGCTTTAGGCTGGACGCCATCATCCCCATGTGCATCATGTTCATCGTGACCGCGGTGGAGACCATCGGCGACACCTCCGGCGTGGTGGAGGGCGGCCTCAACCGTGCCCCCACGGATAAGGAGCTCTCCGGCTCCGTGGTCTGCGACGGCTTCGGCTCCTCCATCGCCGCCCTGTTCGGCGTGCTGCCCAACACCTCCTTCAGCCAGAACGTGGGCCTGGTGGGCATGACCAAGGTGGTCAACCGCTTCGCCATCGCCATGGGCGCGGGCATCCTGGTGCTGGCCGGCCTGTTCCCCAAGATCGGCGCCATCATCAACATCATGCCCCAGCCCGTTTTAGGCGGCGCGGCGGTGTTCATGTTCGCCAGCATCGTGATCTCCGGCATCAACCTGATCACCAAGGAGCCTTTGACCGGCCGCAACGCCACCATCGTGGCCATCGCCCTGGGCCTTGGTTTCGGCCTGGGCTCCTCCTCCGCCGCCCAGGCCTTCATGCCCCAGTGGCTCAAGTACATCTTCGGCGGCTCCGGCATCGTGCCCGCGGCCCTGATCGCCATCCTCCTGAACGTCATCATCCCCCAGGACAAAAAGGAAGTGGAGGCGTAAAGCAAAAGCCCCAAAACTACGAAGAGAGCCCGAGAAGGGCTCTCTTTTTGCGTCGAAGAACGATCCTCTGTCACAGCCACCACAGCAGCACGGCGATGATTACCGTGCCGGCGGTCATGAGGGCGAAGCTCAGCTTCCATTTGCCGCCCTTGTTGAAGCCGTACATATCCTCCCAGGCACGGGCGACGACCACCCGATTGAAGTACAGCAGGCCATACAGCAGCACCGGCACCAGCCCCAGGGGGATGATCCAGGCGCTCAGGCCCTCCTGCTCATAGCCAAGGAAGGAAAAGATGGCCAAGACGGGGGTGATGAGGTGCATGACCAGCTCCGGCCAGGCGTCCAAAAGGCCCCGAAGGCTCCGGGTGACGGGCAGCAAATAGACGAACACCGTCACCAGCGTCACCGTCACGGCGGCGGTGCCCATGTATTTGAGGGCGGCGGCCCAGGGGGGCATGGCCCCGCAGAGCTCACAGACGAGCAGGATCAGGGCCGTGAGGGCGCAGAACAGGTTGGAGAGCACGGTGAAGTAGCGGAAGTTCTCCGGCAGCTTTTCCCGGGGCGTGCGCCGGACGAGGGCGATCATGGCCAGGACGGTAAAGAACACGATGGCTTCATTGATGACGGCGGATGGGACCATAGCTTGCCTCCTGAAATTTTGTTGTGTATAATATACCACTTTTCGCCACTTTTGGCAAGGAAGGCAAGTGTGATAAAACGGTGAAAGGCGCCCGCGGCGTGCGGATGCCTTATCGTCATCGTTGCGATTATCCCTTAGAACCGGAAGTAGGCCTGGGCGTTCCGGCAGCAGACGCCTTCCACGATGGTACGGAGGGCCTTTTCGTCGTCGGGGAATTCGCCCCGCTCCACCCAGCCGCCGACGAGGTTGCAGAGAAGCCGGCGGAAATACTCGTGACGGGGGTAGGAGAGAAAGCTTCTCGAGTCCGTGAGCATGCCCACGAAGGTGGCCAGATGCCCCTCGGCCGCCAGGGTGGTCATCTGGTCCAGCATCCCCTTCTCGTGATCGTTGAACCACCAGGCGCTGCCGTGCTGGAGCTTGCCCCGGGCCTCCGGGCCCTGGAAGCAGCCGATGATCGTGCCGATGGCCGCGTTCTCCGTGGGGTTCAGGGAGTAGAGGATGGTCCGGGGGAGCTCGTTGGTCTCCGCCAGGGCGTTGAGGAACCCCGCCAGCTCCTTGAGCGGCGAGGGGTCGCCCATGGCGTCCACGCCGGCGTCGGGGCCCAGAAGGTGGTAGATATACCGATTGTTGTCCCGGATGACGCCGTAATGAAGCTGCATGGCGACGCCGTACTTCGCATAGCACCGGCCCAGCGTCAGCAGCAGCCCCGTTTTGAACTGCTTCGCCTCACAGGCCGTGGGCAGCTGGCCCCGGAGGCGCTTGGCGAAGATGGCCTCCAGCTCCGCCTCACCGGCGGGGACGTAGGGCACGGACTCCATGCCGTGGTCGCTGACCCGGCAGCCCAACGATACGAAGAATCGAAGGCGCTCCCGGAGCACCTTCGCCAGCTCGGCGTAGGTTTGGGGCCCGCCCAGCTTTTGGAGGTAGTCGAGATAGTCGGGCTTCTCCAGGTTCATGGCCTTGTCGGGCCGGAAGCTGGGCAGCACCTTCACGGCAAAGCCGTCGGCGGCGATCCTCCGGTGCCATTCCAGGCTGTCCGCCGGGTCGTCGGTGGTGCAGATGACCTTCACGTTGGAGCGAAGGATCAGGTTCCGGACGGAGAACTCCGGCCGCCGGAGCTGCTCGTTGCACAGGTCCCAGACCGCTTCGGCGGTGTCGCCGTTCAAAATCCCCTCGTAGCCAAAGTACCGCCGAAGCTCCAGATGGCTCCAGTGATACAGGGGGTTCCCGATGGCCAGACTCAATGTCTCGGCCCACTTTTGGAACTTCTCCCGATCGGAGGCATCGCCGGTGATATATCGCTCGTCCACGCCGAAGGAGCGCATGAGCCGCCACTTGTAGTGGTCGCCCCCCAGCCAGACCCGAGTGATGTTCTCGAACGGCCGATCCTCATAGATCTCCCGGGGACTCAGATGGCAATGGTAGTCGATGATGGGCAGCTCCGCCGCCACGTCGTGATAGAGGCGTTGGGCCGTGGGGGTGTCCAGCAGAAAATCCCGATCCATAAAGGGCTTCATGGCTTAGTTCTCCTTTTCAAAGCGTTCCCGGTCGATCCAAAGGCCCAAAGCGGGGTTGGGGATGAAGTAGACCTCCTCCCCGTCCACGGTGTTGACGCCGTATCGGAGCGCGGCGGGGTCGTACTTCCCGGCCATCTCGTCGTAGTCCGCGGCTTGGAACCCCACGCCCTCGATCTCGGCCTTCGGGATGTTTTTCACGGCGTAGGTGACGGTGAACCGGCCGTCGGAGGAGCCGTGGATCAGGTGGGCCGCCGCGCCCATGTTGTCCCTGAGATCCCGGTTCTCGGGCCGTTTGAACTGGTCCAGGGTGGTGAGCCGGCCCCGGTAGCCGTATTTGCGGATGAGCCTGTCCACCGCGTCGTCCTCCCCGAAGCGCTCCACGCCGGGGGCCAGGATGATGAGCTCCCCGCCGTCGGCCATGGCCATGCGGGTCCGGTAGACGGCCTTGTTGCCGAGCCAGGTGCTCCTGAACTCCGAGGGGTCCAGGTACACCACGCACTTTTTGAGGCCGTGGGGCACGAAGTCGATGTTCTTCTGCTGGGCCAGCTTCACGGCCTCGGTGAAGCATTGCCGCCCCTCGCCCAGGAACAGGCCGTGGGTGCGGATCATGCCGCCCGGGGCCGTGGTGACGGTGAGGGCGAAGAGGATGGGCCGATCGCTCAGATAGTGCTCCAGGCCGTAGTCGAAGAGCCGGCGGACGGGGGTGTCCTCCTTCCCCATCATCCGCTCCATGCCGTAGACCGCGCCCACCATGTGGCTTTTGTTGATCATGTCGCTGCCGCCCACGCCCACGAACAGGTTCTTGGCGTGGTTGGCCATGCCCACCACCTCGTGGGGCACCACCTGGCCCGGGGAAATGATAAGGTCGTAGCTCTCGTCCATGACCCGGCGGT
This sequence comes from uncultured Eubacteriales bacterium, assembly GCA_902802575.1. Classification (GTDB taxonomy): domain Bacteria; phylum Bacillota; class Clostridia; order Christensenellales; family CAG-138; genus RUG472. The sequence goes on from CADCMN010000049.1 coordinate 8,143, forward strand.
TCACCTCCACGCTGACGGGGTCGGTCCACAGGCCCTCGGTGATCGCGGAAACGTAGCTTGCGGGCACCTCTCCCAGCTTCACCACATCGGTCCGCCAGTTGTGGACGAGCATCCGCTCATAGGGGATGTCCCCGAACATCCTGGTCCACTGGCTCTCGCTGACCGGCACATGGGTGCCCAGGGCGGGCAGAACGTCCACCCGGACGCCGGCGTCCACCAGGGCGTGGTAATAGACGTTGGTGATGAAGCCCGCACCCGAATGGAAGCGGGTGAAGTCCGGGGGCAGGATCAGGACCTTACGAAGCTGCCGCCCCGCCAGGCTTTGAAGCAGCGCGGCGCGGATCTCCTCATAAGAGAGACCCGCGTCGGTGTTTGCGATGCGATAGATGTCGTTCATATGGTCGCCTTATGCAGTATAGGTGGAAGCCGCCGTGTTGCCGCCGTGACCGGTCCAGTTGGTATGGAAGAATTGGCCCCGGGGCGCGTCCAGGCGCTCGTAGGTGTGGGCCCCGAAGTAGTCCCGCTGGGCCTGGAGAAGGTTGGCGGGCAGGCGCTCGGTGGTGTAGCCGTCGAAGTAGCTGAGGGCCGAGGTCATGGCCGGGGCGGGCACGCCGTAGGTGAGGGCGGCGGCGGCCACGGTGCGCCAGGCAGGCACCAGCTTCTCGATGGTCTCCTTGAAGTACGGATCCAGGAGCAGGTTGCTGAGGGCCGGGTCCCTGTCGTAGGCTTCCTTGATCTTGCCCAGGAACACGCTGCGGATGATGCAGCCGCCCCGCCACATGAGGGCTATGCCGCCGTAGTTGAGGTTCCAGCCGTAGTGCTCGGCGGCGGTGCGCATAAGGGTGTAGCCCTGGGCGTAGGAGATGATCTTGGCGGCGAAGAGGGCCTGGCGGATGGCCTCGATGAAGGCCTCCCTGTCGCCGGTGAAGGCGGGGATCCTCCGATCGAAGACCTTGGACGCTTCCACCCGCTCCTCCTTCATGGCGGAGAGGCACCGGGCGAAGACCGCTTCGCCGATCAGCGTCAGGGGCACGCCCTCGTCCAGGGCCGCGATGCCGGTCCACTTGCCGGTGCCCTTCTGGCCCGCGGTGTCCCGGATGTGCTCCACCAGGGGGGAGCCGTCCTGGTCCTTATAGCCCAGGATGTCCCGGGTGATCTCGATGAGGTAGGAATCGAGCTCGGTCTCGTTCCAGCGGGTGAAGATATCGTGCATCTCTTCATAGGAAAGGCCCAAGAGGTCCCGCATGAGCTGGTAGGCTTCGCAGATGAGCTGCATGTCGCCGTACTCGATGCCGTTGTGGACCATCTTCACGAAGTGGCCCGCGCCGTTCTCGCCCACCCAGTCGCAGCAGGGGGAGCCGGGGCCCTTCAACGCCCCCTCCTCGCCGCCGGACACGCCGGTGCCGATGTAGAGCTTGCCCTTGGATTCCACATAGGCCGTCCGCCGGATGGTGTCGGGGAAGTGGCTGTTGCCGCCGTCGATGAGGATGTCTCCGTCGTCGAGGAGGGGCAGAAGCTGATCGATCATGCTGTCCACGGCGTCGCCGGCCTTCACCATCAGAAAGACCTTCCGGGGCTTGGCGAGACTGTCCACCAGCTCCTGAAGGCTGCGGCAGCCGATGATGTTCTTCCCCGTCGCCCGGCCGCCCACGAAGGCGTCCACCTTGGCGGTGGTCCGGTTGAAGACGGCCACGGTGAAGCCCTTGGACTCCATGTTCATCACCAGGTTCTCCCCCATGACGGCCAGGCCGATGAGGCCGATATCTGCTTTCTTCATAAAACTTGTATCTCCTTATGTATTCTCGAATAGCTTACTGTCCCATATGCCCTGCTCACCGAACAGCACAAGTGCGTTGTAGACGCACGCGCTCAGGCTGCGGAGGAAGCAAGCGGGGCTGAAATACGTCAAATCCGGCGACATGCGCGGCGGATTTGACACCCTGCAGGTCCCGCCGCCCGGTAAACGCATGTTTATAGGCGGGACCTGGAAGCGAAGCGAAGGCGGAGCCTCTGTCTGGCGAAGCCGAAGGGTTCGGCAGACTGAATTATCTTTGAACTCTTGCGTTCTCTTTATACACGTCCCACACCTGCTTCTCGTCGGCGGGCTCGGCGTAATCGTTGAGGCTGGAAGCCGCCAGGACCCCGCTGGCCCAGCCGAACTGGAGCCACTTCTCGGCGTCCCATCCCCGGAGCAGGGCGTAGAGAAGGCCGCCGGAGAACCCGTCGCCGCCGCCGATCCGGTCCATGACCTGGATGGGCCGAGGCTCCTCCACGAACCATTTCCCGTCGGCCCAGAGGATGGCGCCCCAGAGATGCTCGTTGGCGGAGATCACCTGGCGCAGCGTGGTGGCGTAGGCCCGGGCGTTGGGGTATTTCTCCCGGACCCGGTCGATCATGGCCTGGAACCGGTCGATCTTGCCGGAGAGCTCCTTGCCGCCCGCTTCGGGACCGGCGAAGCCCAGGCACAGCTGGAAGTCCTCCTCGTTGCCGATGAGGATGTCGGCCATGGACGCGATCTCGTGGAAGGCCGCCCGCAGCTCCGCTTCCCGACCCGCCCAGAAGGTGGCCCGGTAGTTGAGGTCGAAGCTGACCATCGTGCCGTACCGCTTGGCGACCTTGGCGAGCTCCAGACAGCACCGGGTGGTCTCGGGGCTCATGGCCCCGATGAGGCCGGACAGGTGCAGGATGCCCACGCCCTCCTCCCCAAAGATGCGCTCGAGGTCGAAATCGGAAGCGGACAGGGTCCGGCCCACCTCGCCGGCCCGGTCGTTCCACACCCGGGGGGCCCGAAGGCCGAAGCCGGAGTCGGCGATGTTGAACTGATGCCGGTATCCCCAAGGGCCGCCCTGGGGCACGTCCAAGCCCTCATAGCGGATGTTCCGGGCCCGAAGCTGCCCCTTGATGAAGGCCGCCATGGGGCTGCCCGCCACGAACTTGGTGAGGGCCAGGCACTCCTTGCCCAGGGAGGAGGCCACGTTCAGCACGTTGCTCTCGGCGCTGGTGGCCTGCAGATAGAACAGGTTGCTGTTGTGGACCGCCATCCGATCCTGGGGCGTGATGCGAAGGCCCATGCTGGTGGGGCTGGCGATGGCGTATGTATACGTCTCTCTCATGATCGTACTCCTTTTGTCTTTCGATGGCGTTATACGCCTGAGTAGGCGGAGAAGCCCCCGTCGATGGGGATGGTCACGCCGGTGATGAAGCCCGCGGCCTCGTTGTTGAGGAGGAACAGCAGCGCGCCGTTGAGCTCCTCGGGCCGGCCGAAGCGGCCCATGGGCGTGGCGGAGAGGATCTTGCCGGTCCGGGCCGTGGGGGTGCCGTCGGGATTCCAGAGCAGGGCGGCGTTCTGGGCCGTGGAGAAGAAGCCGGGAGCGATGGCGTTGACCCGGATGCCCACCTTGGAGAAGTGGACGGCCAGCCACTCCGTAAAGTTGCTGACGGCGGCCTTGGCCCCGGAGTAGGCGGGGATCTTGGTGAGGGGGGTGTAGGCGTTCATGGAGCTGACGTTCAGGATGCTGCAGCCCGGGCGGCCCGCCATCTGGCGGGCGAAGGCCTGGGTGGAGATCAAGGTGCCGATGAAGTTCAGATTGAACACGAACTCCACCCCGGATTTATCGAGATCGAAGAAGCTCTTGGTGTCCCCTTCGATGTCCCCCGGCTCGAAATACTCCTTGTCCGTGGTGGCCCGGGGATTGTTGCCGCCGGCGCCGTTCAGGAGGATATCGCAGGGGCCGAAGTCAGCAAGGACCTGATCGGCCACGGCATAGCAGACCTCCTTGTCCAGGACGTTGCACTTGTAGGCCTTGGCCGCGCCGCCCTCTTCGACGATCTCCCGGGCGAATTTGTTCGCCGCTTCGAAGTTCAGATCCAGCAGGGCCACCTTGGCGCCGGCCTGGGCCAGAACCTTGGCAAAGCCGGAGCAGAGCACGCCGCCGGCCCCCGTGACCACGGCCACCTTGCCGGCGAGATCGGTGTTCAGCACATTGGGCATCATACATAAATCCTCCTGTCGGTTGGTGGGTCCATTGTATCGAAAAAAACAGTTTGATCCCATTGTTTCTTTTGTTGCATATATTGCAAAAATTGCTATAATAGAGATAGCAGGCAGTCAAAAAACGTTGTTTTTCAACTGCCTGGGCCGCTGCCGCGGGGTGCTCCGCCTTCGCTTCGCCTCCAGGTCCCGCCTGTGGTCCTGACGGACCACCGGGCAGCGGTCCCTGCAATGGGTCAAACCCACCGCGCATGTCTCTGGGTTTGACATATTTCAGCCGCGCGTTCTTCCTTCGTCGGTTGAGCGCGCGCGGCTACACCGCGCTTGTGCTGCCCGGTGAGCTGAACCAATGTCGCTATTGCTGCTACGTGCAATAAGAGGAGACGGTGCCCCATGGCCAAAAGACAGTCCAGCCAATTCAATACCCGCCAATACATGCTCAGCGAGGACTTCGAGGTGTTCTACTACAGCGACACCCATTTCCGCAGCGTGGGCAGCCACAGCCACGACTATTACGAGCTGTACTTCTTCGAGGAGGGGGCCGTGACCATGGTGATCGACGAAAAGCCCTATCCTCTGCGCCAGGGGGACGTGATCCTGATCCCTCCGGGCGTGAGCCACCGGGCCCAGCTCACGGACGGGGAGAAGCCCTACCGCCGATTCGTCTTCTGGGTGAGTCAGCCGTTCTTAGCGGTCCTGGAGGGCCGATCCCCGGCCTACGGATATCTGCTGCGGCGGGCCGAGGATCGGGGCAGATATGTATACCGCTTCGATCTGCCCACCTTCAACGCCATCCGGACCCGGCTGTTCACCCTCCTGGATGAGATCCATGCGGACCGGTTCGCCAAGGAAGCCGCCATCACCCTCTGCATCTCGGAGCTGCTGCTGTTCCTGGGCCGAACCGTCCATGAACAGGAACAGCGCCGCAACAGAAAGGAGCAGCTGAGCCGCTATGAGGCCATCGCCCGCTACGTGGACCAGCATCTGGACGAGCCCCTGTCCCTGGACGCCCTGGCGAAGCAGTTCTATCTGAGCAAATTCTACCTGGTCCATCTGTTTCGGGAGAACACGGGCCTGAGCGTCCATCAATACCTCCTCAAGAAGCGCCTGGCCGCCTGCTGCGACGCCATGCAGGGGGGCGCCGCCGTGGGGGAGGTCTGCCGCCGGTGGGGCTTCGGCGACTACTCCGCCTTCTACCGGGCCTTCCGCAAGGAGTACGGCATGTCGCCGTCGGCCTATCTTGAACTGCACCGCAGATAGACCGTCCCCGGGGCCGACGGGGGCCAGGTCCCGGGGCGGGGCCGTCTCCTTTCGGGACAGTCTCGACAGTTTTCCCGTCAAAACGGCACGGTCTTGCCGGATCTGCCGTTTTGCGCTATACTTCCGGTATACAAAGTCTGTTTCGGCAGGATTTCACGTCGACGCGCAGGGAGGCATGGCATGAACGATATCCGCTTCGTCGTTTCGCCCCGGATCATGGGCGAGGAAAAGTTTTTCGGGCCGGGCATTGCGATGCTCCTGCACCGGGTGGAGGAATACCATTCCATCCGCCAGGCCACCTTGTCCATGGGAATGGCCTACAGCAAGGCATGGGCCATCATCCGCCGGGCGGAGCGGGAGCTGGGCTTCCCCCTGCTCGTCACCACCACCGGCGGCAGCTCCGGCGGCGGCGCCGCGCTCACCGTGGAGGGCCGGGCGTTCCTGGAACGATACGACCGCTTCTGCGCCTTGGTCAACGCCCATGCCCAGGCGGATTTCGAGGCCGTCTTCGGCCCGGCGCCCGCCTCGCAGGAATGAACCCGGCGGCGGATCGGCTGCAGGGTTTTCTTGACAGAAGCGGCAAGATAATGTAAAATTATTGAGATCTCGGACATAGATTCAGGGAGAACGAAAGGAGTACCCACATGAAATATTGTCATGCATGCGGACAGGAGATCGACGACGATACCCTGTTTTGCCCGTTCTGCGGGACCCGCCAGGAATCGCTGACGGACGACGAACCGGAAGTCGAGCCGGAGGCCCAGGAGGAGCCGGCGTTTGAGCCGGACGCCGATCTTGACGACGACTTCGACGCTGAACCCCAGGAGTACCAGGACGTTGAGTTCGAGGAAGAGAATATCTGGCGCACGCCGGAAGAGGAGGAGAAAGCTCCTGAGAAGCCGGCAAAGAAAAAGAAGAAGAAGAGCGCCCGTCGGAAAAAGAAGCTCGCTCTGACATTGGGGATCGTCGGCGGCGCAGTCATTTTGGCGGCCGCGGTGGTCCTGCTGCTGCTGACCGGCGCCATCGGCGCTCTGCTGCCTCACTCCAAGGCGAAGCTGCAGCTGGCGGAGGTGAACCTGCTCAAGGAGGCGGCCGGCTATGCGAATACCGGTCTGAACGCGGGGGAGAACGTGAACACGTCCTATGTGCTGACCGGGAAGATGTCCACGAGCAAGGATTCCTACTATGCCGTACCCCAGAAGTACGCGGATCTGATCGGCAAGATCAAGCTGTCCGGCGGCATCATCGGCGACAGCAAGAACGTGAAGTTCAGCTCCTCCCTGGAGATCAAGGAAAACGAGGTCCTCAACGCCCTGCTCATGATGGATCAGAAGGAGCTGGGGGTGTACACCTCGCTCATCGACGACGCCTACTACACCTGCAAGCTGGAAGATCTGTCCGAGATCCTGACCAACAACGGGGAAGCCCTCGATACCGACAAGCTGAAGGACACCGATCTGGCCAGGAAGGACTTGGAGAAAGCCCTGACCGTCGCCTTCAAGGATCTGTTCGATTCCAAGCTCAAGATCACCAAGGGCAAGACGGTGCAGCTCTTCGACGAGGAAGAAACCGTCAAGGGCGCGGTCATCTATCAAATCTCTCCCACGGAGAAGGAGTGGAAGAAGCTGCTCCAGGATCTGTATGACAACCTGTTCTACAAGGGCTCCTATGCCAACGCCAGTCTGGAATACTACGTGGAGATGAGCGGCGTCTCCAAGGATCCCAGCGATTTCCTGGATCAGATCAAGGATCAGATCCCCGACCTGGCCGAAAAGCTGGCTGATTTGGACGTGAAGATCGAAGTCGTCATGAAGGGCAACACGATCATCCGCCAGTCCGTGTATCTCAAGGACGAACAGTATCAGATGGGGTACGACGCCCTGTCCTCCGGCAAGACCTCCCGCTTCTTCGCCTTCTATGCCGAAAACGACAAGGTGACCCCGGTCTTCGATTTCCAGCGGACCGTCAACGGCCGCAACGCCGAGTTCGAGGGAACGGTCTACTCCGGGCGGAACAACAAGCTCGCGCGCATCTCCGGTTCCGGCATCAACCTGAAGAAGCGGTCCACCCTGAACATCCCCGTGGGCGAGTACAGCGTGACCATCAACGAAGGGTATACCTACCGCGTTGACCTCAACGTCGCTCCCGAAGGCAAGGGCATGAACCACGAGCTGCGCTTCAAGATGGATCAGAATATGCGGTACCGCTCCTTCGACAGCCTCTCTCTGACCCTGTACACCGAGAAGGGCGCCAAGGTCAGCAAGCCCAAGGGCCTGGAGACCGAGGAGATCACGGATCGGAAGGATCTGGAGAAGCTGGCCGAGAAGCTGGCACAGAAGGCGGAGAAAGCCCTCGGCAAGTATTTTAACTGACCCTGCGACAGCAGCCCGTTTTCCGCGGGCTGCTGTTTTTTTATGACGATGAACGACGCAGTATTGACGCTGGAGCACATCACTCTCTCATATGAAAAGGGGAAGCCCGTGTTGGACGACGTCTCCCTGTCGGTCTTTCGCGGCCAGATCCTGGGCGTTCGCGGGGAAAACGGCGCGGGGAAGTCCACGCTGATGCGGGTCATGGCCGGCATCCAGCGGCCGAACGCCGGGCAGCGGCATGTGGCCCCGGACGCCTTCGGCCGGATTGCCTATGTGCCCCAGGAGATCGCCCTGTACCCGTCCCTGACCGGGAAGCAGAATCTGGATTTCTGGGCGGAGGTATACGGCCTGCGCGGGCGGAAAAAGGCGGCGCGGGTTCGGGCGCTGCTCGGCATGATGGGGCTCGAAGACAAGGCCAACCATCGCATGGAAACCTATTCCGGCGGCATGAAGCGGCGGCTGAACCTGGCCTGCGCTCTGGTGGCCGCCCCGAAACTCCTTCTTTTGGACGAACCCACCGTGGGCGCGGACGTTCGGTCCGTGCGGGCGATGCAGAAGGCCATCCTCGACGCGAAACGGGATGGGACCGGCGTCGTGCTCATCAGCCACCAGGCGGGAGAGCTGGAACAGCTGTGCGACCGCATATTGACCCTGAAAGAGGGGTCCTTCGTCCAAAAAGCGCCGCTGCGATCGGAGCGCGGGCTATGAAGCTCGCCGCCTGCGTGAAAAAAGACATACGGCTGGTGTTCGGAAAAGGATGGAAAAGCATCCTTTTCCTCTTCGTGCCGATCCTGCTGCTGTCGGTCATGATGCCGTTCCTGGGGCAGATGGCGGACGCGGGGACGGCCACCGAGCCCTTCTCCATCGCCGTGCGGGACGAGGACGACACCATCATGTCCAAGATGCTGATCCAGCAGCTGCGCTCGGTGAGCCTGTTCGACAGCGTTCGCGCCGCCGGCAAGGCCTCCGACGAGGAGCTGCTGTCCCGCGGCTGCGCGGCGGTCATCACCATCCCCCGAGACTTTTTCTACGATCTCTATACCATGGAGGACACGGACGTGGTCGTCACCCTGAACGGGTCTCTGCCCAAGGAGTCCTCCATCGTCCGCTCCGCCGTCGCCTCCCTGGCCGGCATCCTGGAGGAGAACCAGCGGGTGTACTACGCCGAAGCCCGGGTCCGGTACGGGGATTTGACCCCCCAAGCCATGAACCAGGTGTACTACGCCTATTCCGAGGCCTCCGTCACCGACGCGCTGAACCGTCTGGAATACTTCTCCCTCTCCTCCCTGTACGGGGATAAGGCCCAGGCCCGCATGGTGTTTTTCGCCGCCGGCATCTGCTCGGTGCTGCTGCTGTTCGTGCCCCTGTGCGTGCTGCGCAGCCTCCATGAGGAGCAGGAGATGGGCATTCAATCCCGGTTCGCCTCGGCGGGCGGCAGCCCCGTCGTGATGCTGACGGCCAAATACGGCGCGACGCTGATCCTCGCGGCCTTCACCGTGGTCCCGCTGCTCCTCATCACGGGCATACCTCACCCCCAAAAGCTGATCCTGCCCCTGCTGTGCCTGCTGAGCGCCTCGTTCCTGCTGTTCTATCTGATCGGCGTCCTGTGCGCTTCCACCGAGCGGGCGCAACTGGTGGGCAGCGTGCTGCTGCTGCTCATGCTGCTGTTGGGCGGCGCCCTCTTCCCCTATCGGCTGCTGCCGGCGCAGATCCGCTTCGCCTCGGCCAGCACCATCCCCTACTATGTGACACGGGTGTTCTACGCCGCATCCCTGGATCGAAGCCTTTCGGAGCTGATCCTGATCCTGCGGCCCCTGCTCATCGCCCTCCCCGTCATGGGGCTCCTGGCGGCCCTCGTCCGCCGGATACGGAGGCGCCTATGATACGAACCATCCTGCGCGCCGCCCTCCATAAGCTCTGCGCCGCCTTCGGGAGCGTGCTCACGGTGCCGCTGATCTACGGCCTGTTCGTTCTTTGCTTTGCCATGACCTCCCTCATCCTCACGGCGCAAGCCCCGGAGAAGGTCACCGTGGCCCTGGTGGATCAATGCGGCGGTCCCTATGCCCGGCGGCTGTGCGACGATCTGCTCTCCAGCGCGGAGCTGGACGTGACCCTGTTCCCTTCCGTCCACGAAGCGGAGGACGCCCTGCTCTGCGGCCAGTGCGAGGCGGCCCTGACGATCCGGGACGATTACGACCGGCGGATCCTGTCGGACGACGCCTCGGCTCTGATCCATATCACGGAAGCCCCGGACGCCGTCTCCGGCGACCTGCTGCGGGAAACGGTGGCCGGCCTGCTGCTCTCCGGCCGCAGCGCCGCCCGGGCGGAACGCGCTTTGACCGCGGAGGGGTATGACAGCTCCCTGCTGTACACCTATGCGTCCGCCTTCCCCCACGCCCGGATCTACAGGATCCAAACCCTCTCCGCCGGACAAAGCGCCAGCCGCGCCGTCTTCGGCCAGGGCTACGCCTGCTACGAGGGCGTGGTGGTCCTGTCCCTGTTCCTGCTGCTGTTCACCCTGGCCGTGCGGCTGTCCAGCCCCTTCGCCAGGCAGGTGTACCTGCGCCTGTGCGCCCACCCTCGGGGCCGGGGGATCGCCTTCTTCAGCGACGTGGGGGCGCTGCTGCTGTCCGGAGGGATCCTGATCGTGCCGGCGCTGCTCTTTGCGGCCGACCGTTCGCTCCGGCTGGCGGCGCTGCTGCTGTGCTACACGGTGTGCATCACGGGCCTGTGCCTGTTCCTGTCCCGGTTCTCCGTCTCCGGGCGGCTGGACCTGGTGGGGCCTCTGGCGGCCCTGATCACCTCCATCGCGGGCGGCTGCTTCGCGGATCTGTCCGCCCTGGGCGGGATCTGGCGGATCATCCCCCTGTTCACCCCCCAGGGACAGCTGATCTATTCCCTGCGCGGCGCCCCGCTGCTGGGGCTGCTGCTGCTCCTGGAGGGCCTGGCGCTGATGCTGCTGGCCGCGCTGAAAACCAGGCGCGACTGGGGCAATTGATCTTACGGACAAAGGAGGAACCATCCCGTGCTGGACGATGAAATGATCTATGACGAAGCCTTTGCCGAAAAGGTGAAGCGTTCCTTCTGGCGGGACGGGCTCATCGTGGCCATGCCCCGCCAGCTCAAAAAGCGGAAGGTGCTGCTGGATTTGATCGCGGCGGACTTCGAGCCGGGCCGCAGCTACACCGAGCAGGAGGTCAACTTCAAGATCCTGGACCACTATGACGACTACTGCACCCTCCGCCGGGAGATGGTGGACTTTGGGCTGCTGCGGCGAGAGAAGGGGCTGTATTATAAGGAGTAATGGGAGATAAGCCGCTTTTTCTTTTCAGGTGAGAAGAAAACGGCGCAAAAAGAAAAGCCAGCTGAAGGGATGACGGATCCTGCCACCGTCCCTTTTATCGTTGGCGCGCTTCTCTTTTTCGGTCCCCTTTTTCCTCTTCTCTTTCGAAAAGGAGCAGTCGCGGCGAAAAAAACGGTAGAAAAACGATGGGAAGTACAGCGCGAGCCATACTTCCCATTTGCGTTCTTTTGGCGTTCCCTTTTTCAGGAAAAGGGGACCTTTTTGTTCCTTAGTAGATCAAATTCTTCTCGGTCTTGGGATCGAAGAAGTGCATGACCTTGCCCTCGAAGGTGATGTGCACCTCGGTGCCGTTGACCAGGGACGCGCGCTGTTCCGTGGTGAGGTCGATGGTGGGCACGCGCACGATCCAGCGGGTGCCGTCCTCGGTGAACACGTGCAGATGCAGCTCGCTGCCCATCATCTCGTTGACCTCCAGCCGGGCGGGCATGGTGTCGGACGTGGCGTCGAAGCTCAGCTTCATATGCTCGGGGCGAACGCCCAGGAGGATCTCGCCGCTCCTGACGTTCTTCTCGTTCAGCAGACCGCCCTTCTCGCCGGTGACTTCGATCTTCGCGCCGCAGGGCGTCACGAAGTAGCGGTCGCCTTCCTTCACCAGGTTGGTCTTCACGATGTTCATCTTGGGCGCGCCGATGAATTCGGCCACGAACAGGTTCGTGGGCTTCTCGAACACTTCGGCGGGGGTGCCCACCTGCTGGATATAGCCGTCCTTCATGATGACGATCCGATCGCCCAGGGTCATGGCCTCGGTCTGGTCGTGGGTCACGTAGATGAAGGTGGTGTTCAGCTTCTGCCGGAGCAGGATGATCTCGGCGCGCATCTGGTTCCTCAGCTTGGCGTCCAGGTTGGAGAGGGGCTCGTCCATGAGGAACACCTTGGAATCCCGGACCATGGCGCGGCCGATGGCCACACGCTGCCGCTGGCCGCCGGACAGGGCCCGGGGCTTGCGCATGAGGTAGTCGGTGATGCCCAGGATCTCCGCCGCGTTGGTGACCTTGGAATAGATCACGTCCTCCGGCATCTTCTGGAGCCTGAGGGAGAAGGCGATGTTGTCGTACACGGACATGTGCGGATACAGGGCGTAGTTCTGGAAGACCATGGCGATGTTCCTATCCTTGGGCTGCAGGTCGTTGACCACCTCGCCGTCGATCTCCACGGTGCCGCCGCTGATCTCCTCGAGGCCCGCCACCATCCGGAGGGTGGTGGACTTGCCGCAGCCGGAGGGGCCTACGAACACCACGAACTCCTTGTCCTTGATGTCCAGGTTGAAGTCGTGGACGGCGACCACGTTGTTATCGTAAACCTTCTTTACGTTGGTCAGTTTTACACTTGCCAT
>CADCMN010000050.1 GCA_902802575.1 uncultured Eubacteriales bacterium
GGATGTTGTGGGGGAACCCATCGTGGATCTGGGGCTGGCCCTCCTGCATGGCCTCGATGGGGTCGAGCACGAAGGGCAGCGTCTCATATTCCACCTTCACAAGCCGGGCCGCCTGGGCGCAGGCCACCTCGTTTTCCGCCACCACAGCCGCCACATCGTCACCATAGTAGCGAACATGCCTGTTGAGCAGCAGCCGATCCGCCACGTCCTGATGAGCTTCCTCCACGGACCAGGGGTGGCCGGCCGTGGGGAAGGGGATGTCGGGCACGTCGAAACAGGTGAAGATACGGACCACGCCGGGCACCTTCATGGCTTCGGAAATATCCACCGACTTCACAAAGCCATGGGCGATGGTGGATCGCACCACCCGGATGAGCAGGGCGCTCTTATCGCATAGGTCGTCCGTATACTTGGCGCGTCCGGTCACCTTGTCGAACGCATCCACGCGGGGCACGCTTTTTCCTACGATCATAGATGTCCTCCTTACTGTATGAACTGCATCTTGGTCACGTTGAACACGCCCATATCCGTGAGGCGCACGTGGGGGATCACGGGCAGGGCGATGAAGGAAAGGGTCACGAAGGGGTCGCCGTCGGCATACTCGCCGATGGAGCGAAAGGCGGTGAGCAAAGATTCCTGCCGGGAAATGATCTCCTGAAGGGGCAGATCGCTCATAAGCCCCGCAATAGGCATGGGCAGATGGGCCAGCACCTTGCCGCGGCTCACCACCACAAAGCCGCCGGAGGAGGTTTCCAGGGCGTCCACCGCGGTCAGCATGTCCCCATCGTTGTCGCCCACCACGATCAGGTTGTGGGAATCATGGCCCACGGTGGAGGCGATGGCGCCGTTTTCAAGGCGCATCCCCTTGAGGATGCCCACCCCCACTCGGCCGGAGGACATGTGCCGCTCGAAGACGGCCGCCTTCAGCAGCTCCGGCGTGGGGGCAAATTTTCCGTCCTTTTCCGGCACGGTTTCAAAGGTCAGATTGGTGAGGAGCTCTCCCGGGACCAGGTTGATGACGGGCATCCGCCCATGGACAGGCAGATCCAACGCCCCCGGCTTGCGGGGCGCCAGGTGCACGCTGTTGTAGATGCGGGGGTCCCGCTTGAGGAGGGTGTCCGGACGGGGCTCAAAGCGAATGCCGTTGGAGAACACCATGAGGGCGTTGAAGTCCTTCAAATTGTCGAACAGCACCATATCCGCCCGATACCCGGGGGCAATGGCGCCGTAGCGCAGCAGGCCATAGGTCTCCGCGGCGTTGATGGTGGCCATCTGAACGGCCTCGATGGCGGGGATGCCGTTGGCCACGGCCCGGCGCATGATGTAGTTGATATGTCCCTCCCGCTCGATATCGCCCAAATGCTTGTCGTCGGTGCAGAAGAGCATCCGTCGGGTGGGAAGATGGTTCTCAGCGATCTTCGCCATGATCTCCTCCACACCCCGGCAGGCGGAGCCCAGCCGCAGATGGAGACGCATGCCCTTGCTGAGCTTCTCCACAAACTCGTCGTACTCCGAGCATTCATGATCGGTGTGGGGACCAGCGATGCAATAGGCGTTCAGCTCATCTCCGGAAAGGAGGGGAGCATGGCCATCGATGGGACGCCGTTCAAACAGCTTCAGCTTATCCAGCATCTCGCCGTCGCCTGTGACCACGGATACGTAGTCCATGACCTCGCCCAGACCCACCACGCGCTTCTGGTTCATGAACGGCTCCATATCGCTGGCCACCAGCTTGGCCCCGCTGGTCTCGAAGCTGGTGCAGGGCACGCAGGAGGGGATCATGAGGAACACGGAGAGGGGGGACCATTCCGTTTGATCCAGCATGTACTGGATGCCGTCCGTGCCGCAGACGTTGGCGATTTCATGCGGATCGGCGATCACGGTGGTGGTGCCCTGCTTCAGCACACATTCCGCAAAGCGGAGGGGATGGGCCATGGAAGACTCGATGTGTACATGGCCGTCGATGAGGCCGGGGCAGAGATAGGCGCCCGCTGCATCGATCTCCTCCTTGCCGGAATAGGTTCCGATGCCAAGGATGATGCCGTCTCGAACGGCCACATCACCCTTCTGGATGACGCCCGTGAACACGTTGACGATGTTCGCGTTTTTGATGACCAGGGCGGCGTTGCGTGAGGTGGCGTTTAGGATCGCGTTGCGTAATCTGTTTTTGTCCATCTTTATAACCTCCCATTGGGTAGTATAGCACAAAACAAAATTTGTTGGAAGATGATCCAATTATTTTTTTGAAAGATATACGCTTTTTTGAAGACCTATGGTATACTTTATATATCAACAGGAGGGCTTGTGTATGCGCATACTGATAAAGAACGCTTTTCTGGTTTTTGAGGATCGGGTGGCTCGGGGCGACCTGCTGTGTGATGGGCGAAAGATCGTTCAGGCGGGCGGCGTCATCGACGCTGCGGTGGACAAGGTGATCGACGCTGCGGGCTGCTATGTGTTCCCCGGGTTCATCGACACCCACACCCATTTTGATCTGGAGGTGGGCAGCACCGTCACGGCGGACGACTTCGTCACCGGCACCAAGGCCGCCGTAGCGGGCGGCACCACCACGGTGCTGGACTTTGCCACCCAGGAACGAGGCATGACCATGATGGATGCCTTCCGCAAGTGGGAGAACAAGGCGAAAAACAGCAGCTGCAACTACGGCTTCCACATGGCCGTTTCCGAATGGAACGAGGAGAGGATCGCAGAGGTCCCTCTCATGATCGAGAACGGCGTCACCTCCTTCAAGATGTACATGGTCTATGACAACATGCGCCTCAGCGACGGGGTCATGTACGAGGCGATGAAGTATCTGGCCAAGGAGGACTGCATCATCGGCATCCACTGTGAAAACGACGACATCATCAAAGCCCGGGTGAAGGAGCTGAAGGCGGCGGGGAAGACCTCCTCCCGGTATCACGCCGTCTCCCGGCCCAACGTGGTGGAGGCGGACGGTGTAGGCAGGCTGATGGACGCCGCGTATCTGGCCGGGGCGCCTGCCTGGGTGGTCCATCTCTCCACCAGGGAGGGGTTGGCCATCGCTCGCCAGGCCCGCGAACGGGGGCAGGAGGTATACTTGGAAAGCTGTCCCCAATATCTTGTGCTGGAAGAATGCATGTACGACGCACCCGACGGCGCCAAGTTCGTCATGTCGCCGCCCCTGCGCTCCAAGGCGGATCAGGAGGCGCTGCTCTCGGCCATGGCCGCCGGGGAGATCGACTGGATCGGCACGGACCACTGCTCCTTCACCATGGCCCAGAAGGCGGCGGGAAGGGACGACTTCTCCAAAACCCCCAACGGCGGCGCCGGCGTCCAGAACCGTGCGGAGATCGTGTATACACGGGCGGTGAAGGGCGGCTACTTTGACATGGTCCAAATGGGCCGGCTCCTGTCCACCCAGGCGGCCAGGCTCTTCGGCATGTATCCCCGCAAGGGCGTTCTGCGGGCGGGGAGCGACGCGGATATCGTGATCTTCGATCCCGATGCGCCTCACACCATCCGCGCCGCCGCCAATCTCCACAACTGCGACAACTCGCCCTATGAGGGATATGAGGCCGCCGGCAGAGCCCGGGACGTGATCCTGAACGGCGAGCTGGTGGTGGAAAACGGCAAGCTCATTGCCGCAGGCAAGGGCGAATACGTCCATCGCGAACGCTGCGGCCGGTATCGGCAATGAAGCTCGCTTGCTTGGTGACGGCGGCCGGCTCCGGCAGTCGATTTGGCCGGGACAAGCTCCAGCTGCCCATTGACGGACAACCCATGGGCGTCCGCGCTCTCAGCGTGTTCAGCGAAGCAGCCTTTGATCTTCGTGTCCTCATCACCAGCGCGGACAAGGGATATATGATGGAAGCCGCCGGAAGCATGGGCTTCGACCTCGTCCTCAATCCCGCCCCGGAGCAGGGCATGAGCGTCAGCATTCGGCTGGGCACGGCGCATATCCTCTCCTCAGGCGCGTATGATGGGATACTGTACGCGGTGGCCGATCAGCCGCACCTGAGCGCGGACACCGTTAACCGGCTGACGAAGGCCTTTCAAAAGGAGCCCGGGTACATCTGGGCCCCTGTGGCCGACGGCAGGCGGGGAAATCCCGTGATATTTCCCGCTTCGCTCTTTACGGAATTGCTGCAGATGACGGGGGACAGGGGAGGTCGGCAGGTGATCGCCGCCCATAGGGAACTGCTGAGGACCATAGCCGCATCGCCGGAAGAATTGAGGGACATCGACACGAAGGAGGACATGCAAACATGTTGACCGCGTTGAAGGGCAACATCCTGGAAGCCTTGTCGCCGGATATCCTGGGCGTCCATCCAAACAGCTATCTTGTTCTGGAGAACGGCGCGGTGGTCGGTATCTATCCTGACCTTCCGGAGAATATGGCGGAAGCGTCGGTGGAGGACTATGGTGACGCTCTCATCCTGCAGAGCTTTGCCGACATGCATCTGCATGGGCCCCAATATGAGTTTATGGGCACAGGGATGGATAAGCCCCTGCTGCAATGGCTGGAATCCTATGCCTTCCCGACGGAAGAGCGGTATGCAGATCCCGCATACGCCAGGGACCACTATCGAATCCTGGCAGAGGATCTCATCCGAAACGGCACCACACGGGTGGCCATGTTCTCCTCCCTGCACACCGACAGCACCCTGATCCTCATGGAAGAGCTGGAGAAAGCGGGCGTCACCGGCTATGTGGGCAAGGTGAATATGGACCGCAACGCGCCGCCGTATCTATGCGAAACCACTGAGGAAAGCGAACAGGAGACCCTGCGCTGGCTGGAAGCGTCCAAGGCGTTCACCCTGGTCAAGCCCATCCTGACGCCCCGCTTTGCGCCGTCCTGCACCGAACGGCTGCTGGCTTTCCTGGGGCGGCTGAAGGCGGAGCGGGATCTGCCCGTTCAGTCCCATCTGTCGGAGAATCTGGGGGAGATCGCCCTGGTGGGGGAGCTGTTCCCCGACTGCCGGCAATATTGGGAGGTGTATGATAAATACGGCCTGTTCGATGGCAGAACGCTGATGGCTCACTGTGTGCACAGCGACGAGCGAGAGCGCGCGGCCATGAAACTGCGGGGCGTTCATCCCGTACATTGCGCCAGCTCCAACAATTCTCTGATGAGCGGCATCAGCCCCGTGGCCCAGATGCTGCGAGAGGGCCAATCGGTTTGCCTGGGGTCCGATGTGTCCGGCGGGACAACGCTCTCCATGCTGCGGACCATGGCCAACTCCATCTGCGCCGCCAAAGACAGGGGCAGCATGATGCAGGATACAGCTCAGGTCATCTCCATTGAGCAAGCATACTACATGGCCACCAGCGCCGGCCAGTCCTTTATGGGCTATAAGACCGGGTTTACGGCGGGGGAGCGTCTGCACGCCGTGGTGCTGGACGACACAGGACTGCCAAAGCTGCCCAACATCACCCTGCGGGAGCGGCTGATTCGGGCCGTCTATCGGCTGGATGATCGGCACATCCGGGCGGTATACAGCGAAGGCGTCCGCCGCCTTTGATTGCATGATGATCGACGAAAGCGTCCATCCTATGAAAAAGGATGTGACGCTTTTTGTATCTCTATCAACCCTGTCTTCTGATGCTTTCCCTGTGCGCCTGGGCCTTCTGCGACGGAAATGACGGGCGTCGATGGCGCAAGATCCTGTTTCCTCTGGGGATCCTGGCCATCTCCTGGTGGGAGCTCAGGTTCGCGCGAATCACTGTTTTTCCGGCGGCGCTGCTGCTCTTGATCCCGTTTCTCCCCCTGGGAAGGCGTTTTGCGACTTGGGCGGAGGTACTGACAGCCGCACTCATTGGCGGATTTTTGAGCTGGAAGGCGGCCGATACCTGGCCCCTGTTCGCAGGAACGACGCTTCTTTCCGCTGTCTTGCTGTATATCGCGACCATACCGCTCTGCCGGGACGGAATGGATCGTCGCCTTGCATGCGCCTTGGGGGGATTGTTTTACGAGCTGTTCTTCTGTCTCAAGGAGTACACGCTCTTCTCCTTCTGCGTGATCCGGCTGTGTTCGCGGGAATCATTGAGTCTGACCGCAGCGGCCCTTTGCCTGGCGGCGATCCATGAGCAGATGCGCCAAGAGCTGAACGAGAGGGAAAAACGGACAGTTCCCATAGTAAATTGACGGAATTCAAAAAAAGTGCTTGCATTTTTCGCTCCGATGTGTATAATTAAATCCTGTCAAGGGGTTATAGCTCAGCTGGTTAGAGCGCCACGTTGACATCGTGGAGGTCATTGGTTCGATTCCAATTAATCCCACCATCGGAAAAATCCTGCGGTGTGCGTTACGTTTTTAGTGATAAACCCACAGAGTGAATACGGAAAGGCGCGTTGATCGAGAGGATGTCAGGCCCGCTCCGACGGGAAGACAGAGACTCATCACAGCTAGACCACCTGCCGAGAGGCGGGTGTTATCACTCAGACGGACGGCATCTCGGGATTTCCCTGACAAAGCTGTTGCGGAATTGTGTAATGGCAGCACCTACGACTCTGACTCGTATTGTCTAGGTTCGAATCCTAGTTCCGCAGCCAACAAAAATGAGGCACCATAGCGTGCCTCATTTTTGTTACTCCAAAGGAAATAGGATTCGAAGGCTGCGGGAGTGAATGAACGTCCAGTGGACGTTCAGAGCCGCAGCCCGACCAAGCCGCAGCGCGAATCGAATCCTAGTTCCGCAGCCAACAAAAATGAGGCACCATGGCGTGCCTCATTTTTGTTACTCCAAAGGAAATAGGATTCGAAGGGCGTGGTAGTGAATCAGGCTCCAGTGGGGCCTGAGAGCCTGCCCATGGGCTTCCCCCGGGCTCGCTGAAAAAGCTCCACCGGAGCTTTTTTCTGGCGCTCGCCCCCCGACAAAGCCGCAGCGCGAATCGAATCCTGGTTCCGCAGCCAACAAAAATGAGGCACCATGGCGTGCCTCATTTTTGTTACTCCAAAGGAAATAGGATTCGAAGGCTGCGGGAGTGAATCAGGCCCCAGTGGGGCCTGAGAGCCTGCCCATGGGCTTCGCCCGGGCTCGCTGAAAAAGCTCCACCGGAGCTTTTTCCTGGCGCTCGCCCCCCGACAAAGCCGCAGCGCGAATCGAATCCTGGTTCCGCATTTTTTACATCTGTAAAACCATATTTTACATCTTATACGCATCTTCATAATCATTTTGTGACGTTTTGGACGAATCTCCTCCCTATACTGTCATCAGCAACCTGACAAGGAGGGTCGTATGAAGCGTGTTTTTCTGTTGTCTCTTTGCGCCGTTCTTCTTCTGACCGGGTGTCTGCCCACCCCTGAGGTGGAGGTGATCCCCAACAAAGGGGAACAGAAGCAATGGCAGGCGGAGGCCAAGCCCTATGTGCCGGAGGCGGAGCCTGAAACGACCGCGCCGGCGGAAGCCCCTGTTGAGATAGAGCAACAGGGCGGGCCCCTCTACGAAAGGCTGGGCGCCATGCCCACCTGGTACACAGAGAACAATGACCACGGTTTTCCCATCATCGCCCAGGACTGTCCCGTCTATCTGCCGGACGTCGGCGCCGTGCCCGTGGTGGAGGCGGCGCGCCGGGACTTCACCCAGGCGGATATCGACCGGGTGGCGGCCGCCATGTTCCCGGCGGACACGGTCTGGTACCCCGAGGTGCTCTGGACCAAGGAGGACATGGCCAAACAGATCCAGGAGCTCATGGACGAGATGGCCGACCGGGACCCCCAGAAGGACAAGGAATGGCATCGAAACGATAAATATTACGAGGACAAGCTGGCTATGTACAAGGAGCGGTACGACGAAGCGCCCTATGCGGCGGACGTGACGCCCATTCCCTTGGAGATCAAAGAATGCCAGAAGGACTATCGTTTGGATCAGAAGGGAAAGCTGTACCCCGGTGTGAACGTGGAGACCCGGGTGAACGGGGAGCATTGGACGCTGAACGCCCGGACCAGCGCGAACGACCCCTTGCTGACGTATATCGAAGCCATCCGCGTTCCCCTATGGACGGATCGGCAGCAGCCGTTGGACGCGCCCTACGGGGTGAGGATGATCCGGGCGGAAGCCATAGAGCGGGCAAACGAATTTGTCCAGAGCGTCACGGGCACAAATGAGTACAGCGTCTGTTACTGCGCGCCCCTCATGGCCATGCCCGATCAGCAGAGCGACGGGAATCGAATCGTCGCCACGCTGCCGGATCGCTGGTCCCAGTGGGGCCTGGTGCTCATGCGCACCTTCAACGGCTGTCCCTCTGCCTATGCCAATGAGGAGGTGGGCGGGGACATGGATTCCACCGTCAATCATCCCGTCCAATACGAGCGCATAGAGCTCCACATGGACGATCAGGGCGTCAGCTACCTGCGCTGGAACACGCCCATGGAGGTGACCGGCGTGGTCAGCTCCAACGCGAAACTTATTTCTTTTGACGAAGCGACGAAGAACGCCATGGGCAGCATCGCCGCCCGATGGAAGTATACCGTGGAGAACGATCGAAAGAACGGCAAGGAGGTGACCGTCTACATCAATCGGGTCACCTTCGGCCTTTGGCGCATCGCCAAGAAGAACGGCGGGTTCTACTATGTGCCGGTATACCATTTTTTCAGCGACGGCAGCAACGTGGATTGGAAAGATTATGTGGACGACAATCCCCGCAGCGGCAGCGCCGACATGCTGGGCATCAGCCGCAGCTCCACCTATCGGGAGCGCTTTTTGAAATGCCTGGAAAAGGAGGAGCACTACTACATGCTGCAGGCTTTCTGCCGGGTATTCGGCGGAGAATACTGGGGCGGCGTCACGGTGAACGCCCTGGACGGAACCATCATCAACAAGGACAAGGGGTATTGAGGTATGAAGAGATCCTTCGTTTTTATGATCGCATTGCTGCTGTTGCTGACCGCCTGCCAGCCCACGCCGGAGGTTGACGCCGTGCGGCAGAAGAATCAGGCGGACATGATCGACATGGCAAAATCCGGGCAACCGGCGGAAGAAACGGGCCGGGAGCCGGTGCAGGTGCGGGTGGAGGCTAAACAGCCCGACTTTTGGGCCCTCTATGACATCCCGGAACATCTTTACCGAGAGCTGACCGGGGCGGACGGGCGGCTCGTCATCCGCATCGACGCAGACGTGAAGGTGCCCTCAAAGGCCATGCCCATAGTGCGGGTCCACCCCATAGACTTCTCCCAGGCGTTCGTTTCTCAGCTGTGGGATAAACTCATCGGCGATACGGAGATGTACGTCGAATCCTATGAACGGACGAAAGAGGTCATCGCCAAACAGATGGAATACTATCTCTCCATTGCCAATGGGGAATATAACAACGGCATGGATACGCCGGACGAGGCGCGGGATATCCTGCAGGATCTGCAGAAGGAGTACCTTGCCGCGCCGGAAGGCAAGCCGCCCCAGCGCACCGACGGAACGCTCCAAAAGCTGGAGGTCACTTCGGAGGCCGGAGCCTACTGGGCCAGCTATACGGGTTTGGAGGCCTATGACCCAAAGACCTATAAGAGGATCAGCATACGCAACAACTGTGACAACGACAAACTCATGAAAGGGAAGGGGGAGGGATTGCCCGTGACCCGGGGTGCGAATCTCCATTACGAATCCTCCGGCAACACGCCCCATCCCTACGATCCCCGGGAACGATATCCCCGCATCTGGGTGAATCGGGACGATCCCCTGCCGGAGGGCGTGGACCAATTTTTGAAAACCACGCCCGCGGAAGCCTGGGCCAAGGCGGAGTATTTTCTGGACAAGATGGGCCTTGCCGACGCCTTCCGGGTGGCTGCGGTGCGGCTCATGCCCGATGTGGACTGGGAGGTGGACCCTCTGGGGCGGACCATAACGAAGGGGATCAAGGGCTACGCCTATCAGGCTCATTTTGCCCGCATGGTTCGAGGCGTGCCCTGCAGCAGCACCCAGCGGTACAGCGTCTATCTCTTTGCGTTCAAGGACCTGACGGCGCCCTCCTGGCAGCCGGAGCAAATGGAGCTGTGGTTCGACGACGGGCCGGATTTCTCTTTCTCCTGGTCCTCGCCCCAGGCCACGGACGAAGTGCTGGTGGAGGACAGCGCCCTTCTGCCCTTCGGCACGATCCTGGACACCGTGGACAAGCGCCTGCCGCTGCTGTTGGACGACTACGCCCGGGACGAACGGCTGGGGGCGGAGGGCCTCACGGTGGATATCCGCCGGGTGGAATTGGGCCTCTGGCGCATCCGGGAGAAGGACTCGGTGGAGACGGGACTCTTGGTGCCCGCCTGGTGCTTCTATCTGGACATGGACATCCACACGGAGGACTACGACGGCGGCCGTCGCCCGGAGGATCTGCTGATCGTCAACGCCGTGGACGGCACGCTCATCGACCCCTGGAACGGGTATTGAACCCTTATCGACAGTCTGAGGAACGGCTTTGCGCCGTTCCTGTCTTTTTTCAAAAGATATATACGCTTTCATCTTCCCAGCCACCACATCTTGTGGTATACTACTGAAAAAATGGGGAGGTTGCTGACTGATAATGAGTGTGAACGAAATGATCCAGGACGCCATGACCATTCAGCTCGACTATGAGCTGCCGGAATATCCCGCTTTCGCAGAGGGCATTCGCCGTGCGCCCCGCCGGGAATCCCATATGACCGAGGCCGACAAGGCCCTGGCCATCCAAAATGCGCTGCGCTATATCCATCCCGATCACCACGAACAGATGGCGAAGGAGTTCGCCCGGGAGTTGGAGACCCGGGGCCGCATCTATGGCTATCGGTTCCGCCCCGCCGGAAAGCTCTACGGCAAGCCCATCGACGAATACAAGGGCAACTGCATCGAGGGGCGGGCCATCCAGGTCATGATCGACAACAACCTGGACTTCGACGTGGCCCTCTATCCCTACGAGCTCACAACCTACGGCGAGACCGGCCAGGTGTGCCAGAACTGGATGCAGTATCGGCTCATCAAGAAGTATCTGGAGGCCCTCACCGACGAGCAGACCCTGGTGGTCATGTCCGGCCACCCCCTGGGCCTGTTCCATTCCCACAAGCTGGCCCCCCGGGTGGTCATCACCAACGGCCTCATGGTGGGCACCTTCGACGATCAGGAGCACTTCAACCGGGCGGCGGCATCCCCAAGGATAAGGATCTGTCCGGACGGCTGTTTGTGTCCGCGGGCCTCGGCGGCATGAGCGGCGCCCAGGGCAAGGCGGCCATGATCGCCGGGGCGGCCGCCATCATCGCGGAAGTGGACGACTCCCGCATCGACACCCGCTACACCCAGGGCTGGGTGAGCCATCGGACCGCCAGTTTGGAGGAAGCGACCCGCATCGTCCTTGAGCATCAGAAGGCGGGGGAGAGCTGCGCCGTGGCCTACAACGGCAACATCGTGGACCTCTTGGAGTATCTCTATGAAAAGAACGTCCATGTGGATCTGATGAGCGACCAGACCTCCTGCCACGTACCCTACGACGGCGGCTACTGTCCCCAGGGCCTGACCTTTACAGAGCGCACCGAGATGCTGGACAAGGACCCCGAGGGCTTCCGCGCCTGGGTGGATAAGTCCCTCCATCATCACTATGAGATGATCTGCAAATTCCATGAGCAGGGCACCTACTTCTTCGACTACGGCAACAGCTTCCTGAAGGCCGTCTACGATTCCGGCGTCAAGAGCGTCTGCAAGAACGGTGAAAACGACCTGGACGGCTTCGTGTTCCCCTCCTACGTGGAGGACATTTTGGGGCCCCAGCTTTTCGACTTCGGCTACGGGCCCTTCCGCTGGTGCTGCCTTTCCCGGAACCCGGAGGACCTGGACAAGACCGACGCCGCCGCCGCGGAGTACATCCGCACCCATAACCGCCGCTACCAGGACTACGACAACTACGTCTGGGTCCGGGACGCCAAGAAGAACAAGCTGGTGGTGGGCACCCAGTGCCGCATCCTCTATCAGGAC
>CADCMN010000051.1 GCA_902802575.1 uncultured Eubacteriales bacterium
GGTTTCCGTCCAGCCGTCCCGGATGAGGGCCAGGATCACCGAATCCAGGCTCTTGCCCGGGATATACGCAAGATCCCATTCTCCGTATCGCTGACGGCCCAAGGCAAACTCATCTATGCCCGTCAGCTGCAGGGGGTCGAAGACGGGGGAAAGGTCCAGGCACACCAGTTCATACCTCGTCCGGTCATACCGATCCTCGTCCACCCGGGGCCGCTCTCCAAAGAAAAGCAGCGCCGGCGCTTCTCCGCTTTCATCCACCAGGGCAAAGCCGTTTTTGTTTCCAAGCAGCGCGCAGGGCCACGCCGTGCCGTCCGGCATGGTGAGGGCACCGGTCATTGCGCCATCCTCGCCCACGTTGATGCTGAGGTTAGCATGGCGGTGCTCTCCCATATCGAAGTAGCGGAACCACGCCGTGCCCGGCTCCAGGGGCCCGGAAAAGAAGTTGAAGTCGGGATATCGATACGGGGTATGCTTCTCCTTCGTCAGCACCGCGCCATCCAGGCCCGCAAAGGTCAGTATGCTCGCGGGATCGTCGATCATCTTCAGTTCCACCGTGTCGCCTTCCGCCATGATCTTCACCGTTCCGGCGGGCAGGACGGCGGCGGGCGCCGTGTCGAAGGGCGTGCGGTACATCTCGTTCTTCAGAAGAAACCCGTCGTCGCCGGCCTCCAACGTAAATATTTCATTGGCGGTGAACAGATACGCTGCGCCGTCCCCATAGATCATGAGGCGGACGCCGGCGTCGTCTGACCACATGGTGTTTTTCTGGTCCTTCAATGACAGGGGCTTCGCAACCTCTTTAGTAAGGGCGCTTCCCTCCTGCACCAGCGTCACGTACACGGGGAGCCGTTGGGGTTCGGCGACGGAAATGTTATTCTTCGCTTGGATCGCGACCAGGCCGCACAGCAGCGCGGACAGGAATAACGATATCAGCTTCGTCATGGCTCATCCCTCCTTTTTCCATAGCATACCATAGAGTTGCGTCATAACTGCAACACGGATGTTAACAATGGGCCTTATTCCAACGTGTCCTCCCGATAATTCAGCAGGAACCGGGCGCTCTGCTTCTCGTAGAGCCGGGCGGCCAAATCGTCGGCGATGGGGATGAGGATGCGCTCGTGCTCGCACTGGACGGGGGCCACGGTGTGCATGTCCCCGGTGAGACTGAAATTGAGGCAGGCGCAATGGTGGCGGCAACGGCCCTCGATGGCGCAGCCCTGGCAGTCGGGCTCCGGGGCCAGGGAAGCTTGGTATATGGCTTGCTGCTTTTGCCCGTCGATACCGGTGGCCACGTGGCCCATGCGGTAGTCCGGCAGATACAGAAACTGGTTGCAGGGATAGAGGGACCCGTCCTCCGCCACGGAGGGCTGGCGCATGCCCAGCAGGCATTCGAGGCAGGGCTTGTCGTTGAGATAGGCGGAGATCTTCACCAGGAAGGGCAGAAACAGCAGGGGCCGCCTGTCGTCGAACCGGGCTTCCATCAGGTCCGCCACGGCCTCGTACTGCCCCTGCAGCACGGCCAGGGAAGAATCGTCCCAGCCCGCGTTGGGCCGATAGTCGATGACGGAGTTGATGCGGGTGAACCCCCTGTCATGGAGCCATTTCACCGACTCGGCCATGCCGCCCACGGTGTCACGCGTCACGGTCTGCAGCGCCGCGGCGTTGGGCTGGTAGCGAAGGAGCAGGTCCACGATGGGCTCCAGCTTCGCCAGGGTGGGCCGCCCGTCCCGGGTGAGCCGCTGCTGGTCCTGCAGCAGACCGTCGTGGCTGAGGGCGATCTCCAGATTGTGGTCGTTGGCGAACTTCAGAAAATCCTCGTCCAGGAGGGTGCCGTTGGTGGTCATCTTGAACCGGACGCCCACGCCCCGCTTTTCCGCCTCGGCCTTGGCATACCGGCAGATCTTTTCCGCCAGGTCCCGCTCGAGCAGGGGCTCGCCGCCGAAGAGGGAGAAGCCGTTGGTCCTGTGGCCATAGGAAAAGACCAGGTCCACCGCCTGTTTGGCCGTGTCCCAGGTCATGTGATTTTTACAATGAGTCTCGTAGCAATAGCGGCAGCGGAGGTTGCAGTCCGCTGTGAGGTGAAGGGTCAGGTTCATAGGCTCAGGCTTCGGGGGTGGCGGAGGGCATGAGCAGCACACCGGTGGTCCGAAGGGGCACCTCCGGGGTGGGCTCAGGCTCCTCGATATACGGCTCGCCGGGTAGGCGCAGCTCCTCCTCGGTGGGCTCCGGGATGGCTACCTCGCCCTCCAGGACCAGGGGTTCCTCGGTGGGGTCTGCCAGGGGGACCATCCCGTCGGTGCGGAGCATGGGCTCCTCGGTGGGCTCGATGATGGCCACCTCCCCGTCCAGCACCAGCTCCTGGTCGGTGGGTTCGGGCATGGGCACGATCCCGGAAGTCTGCAGGCGGGAGGAGATGGGCAGCCGGCAGCCCGTGACGCCGCCCATGGCCACCAGGGCCGCCGCGGTCATGGCCGCGCTGCGAAGAGC
The DNA here is from genome assembly GCA_902802575.1 of uncultured Eubacteriales bacterium. GTDB lineage: Bacteria > Bacillota > Clostridia > Christensenellales > CAG-138 > RUG472. The sequence goes on from CADCMN010000051.1 coordinate 2,488, forward strand.
TTTGCGGGGATAGTTGGGCCGGTAGCCCGTCAGCTTTTTCTGTATCATAGACGCCTCCATTGATCCCTTTTGACTATAACACCGGGAAAGAGCCGGGAAGGTTGCGCATGGATCATTTTTTTCTCAAACCTTGCCGATATGACCAGCGGAGGATCAGCAGGCTCGTCAGCATCATGGCGGCGATAAGGGCATAGGCGGATCTATATTCCCCCGTATGATCGGCGATGATGCCAGGCACGGCGGAGAAGAGGATGCCGCCCAGGTTGTAGAAGATCTGCAGCCACTTGAGGAGCTTGGGGTAGCCCGCCCCGTCGGACAGGTCCCCGGCCCACAGGGGCGGACCCACGTTGTAGACCGAGGCGCCGAAGCCCATGAGCGCCACCGGCGCATAGCACCAGAAGAGGCTGACGCCGTTCATGAGCTGGACCAGCGAGCACCCCAGGATGAACAGGGCCATGAGCAGGGACGTGCAGCGCTTGGGCCCGAACTTGTCCGCGAGGCCCCCGGACAGGAACTTGCTGCACACCAGCACCAGGCCGTGCACCGATACTATCGTGGCCGCGATCTGGGCGCTGTAGCCGCAGCTCTGGGCGAGGACCGACAGATGCCCCGAGAACGCCTGGCCCGCGCCGCCGATCAGCAGCATCATCAGCGCCAGCATCCACAGCACCATGGACGGCAGGGCTGAGGGACCCTCCTTCTCTCGGACAGCGTGCCCGCCCTCGCCGCCTTCCCCATAGGGAGCGAGGCCCTTTTGAGCGGGGGCATCCCTTAGCAGCAGGAAGACGCAAATCGCGCTGAAGGCCATGAACGCAGCCTGCAGCAAAAACGTGGCGCGCAGGCCGTATTTCATCACCAGGGCCGAAACCACGGGTGAAAAAGCCATGGCCGCCACGCCGGAGCCTGCGGAGCTGACGCCCAGGGCCAGGCCCCGGTGGGTATGAAACCAGTTGGCAAGGAGGATCGACACGGGGTAGATGCATCCAAGGCCGTAGGTCACGCCGCCCAGGGCTGCGCCGGCGTAGTATACCAGGGCGCTGCCGCCTATGGAATAGATCAGGGCGGAGGCCACGCCGATGAGGGAAGCCAGCAAGACGCCCCGCCGAAGGCTGAGCCGGCGGTAGTAGAGCTCCACCAGGAACGTGACCGCGAAGGAGAATACGCAGCGGACGGCGAGAATGGCGCTGCCCATGCTGTCGCTGAGACCCGCCGCCTCAATAAAGGGCAGGTACACCGACAGGATATTGCTGCACAGGCCCATGTTGCACACGAACAGCCACAGTCCGCACAGACAGACGATCCACCCATAATGAAGCTTCTTCATTCCGTACATACGCTCCTCTCCCCGGCAAAATATACCACGCCGGCCCCCCTGTTGTCAAAGAGAACCGTATCCCGTCGAACGAAAGTGTTTTTCTGTTGACGGGGAAGCTCCTTCTGGGGTAAAATAATGATGTATACGGTCGTCCCCGGCAGAGGGGCGACCAAATGGAGGAAATATGCGGAAAAAGATCTGGGTGCCCATCATCGTCATCATCGTTTTGGCAGCTCTGGCGGCGGGCGGCGTCTATGCTTTCCTGTACCGGCCGGTGGAACGGGCTTTTACCGCCGCCATGCAGGCCAGCCGTACCGTGCCCTATGCCGAAGCCAAGGAGATCCTGACCAACGCCGCGCAGGAAATCGACGGCAAACCCTTTGCCGAAGAGCGGGTGGCGAACCTGAACCGGCGCCTGGATGAGCTTCTTTTGGAGGAGGCGGATCGGGCCGCAGCCGCCAACGAGCTGTCCTATGCGGCAGACCTGCTGGCGGAACGGGACCCGGCCCGGGCTCAGTCCCTGCGGCAGGCCTTCCAGGAGCAGGAGCAGGCCAAGGCCGAGCAGGCTCGCCTGGCGGCCCTGCAGCAGGCCTATGACGATGCCGCCGCCCTGGAACAGGCCGGCCGAGAGGAGGAGGCTTTGGCGGCCTTCATCGCCTTGGGTGCATATGGGGACGCCGCGCAGCGGGCGGAGGCCATTCAGGCACGCATGGCTTTGGCCGCGGCCAAGGCCGTCTTCACCGGCACCAACTTTGACGAGGGCATCGACGCGCTCAACGCCCTGGGCACGGCGGAAGGCCGCGCCGAAGCGGAGACCCTGCAGCTCATGAAGGAGGATTGGATCAAGGCCCATCGGGATCAATACATTGCCGCCGCCGCCGATCAGCTTTGCGCCGGCGTATGGCACACCGCCGCGGCGGGGAACGCTCCCTGGATCGCCGGGGACGAGCGGTACACCGCCGCCCCCGTTCAGGCGGACAAGGTTTTTTCCGGCCTCACCAGCGTGTTCTATCTTGCGGATGGCCGCGTCCTTCCCACGGGGGAGACCTTCGGCGCGGAGAAAACGGTGCTGGATCTCACCGAGGTGAAGAAGGTGGCGCCGGGCCTCGTCCACGCCCTGTTTTTACATGAGGATGGGCATGTGACCGCGGTGGGCAGCAAGGGTTTGAACCGGTTGCCCAAAAAAGCCTGGAAGGACGTGATCGACGTTGCCGCCGGGGCCTGGCATTCCGTAGGCCTCAAATCGGACGGCACCGCAACGGCCTGCGGCACCGACTCCCACGGGCAATGCGACGTTAGCCAGTGGCAGCAGATCACCGCCGTCAGCGCCGGGCTGCTGCACACGGTGGGCCTCAAGGCGGACGGCACCGTGGTGGCCTGCGGCGACAACACCTACGGACAGTGCGATGTGGGCGAATGGACGGATATCGTGGCCATCTCCTGCGGCGCCTGCACCACCGTCGGCCTCAAAGGGGACGGCACCGTGGTGGCCTGCGGCGACAACGGGGCGGGCCAGTGCAACGTATCGAATTGGACGGATGTGGCCGCCATCGCCGCCGGCGGCTATCACACCGCCGCTCTTCGGCTGGATGGGACCGTGATCACCGCCGGCCTCACGCCGGCCCCGGTCCCCGACGAGCCCGTGTTCGCTTCCGAATGGATCAGCGCCCCGGCGTCCGCGCCCGAAGGGGAGTCTCCCGTGGCCACCGCCTATATCCTGGGAGAAAACGAGCGTCTGGGCCCCTGGTTCTATATGGACGTCAAGGGCATCGTTCTCGTCTGCGTTGACTACTCCGGTGATCGGGAGGTGTTCCGGGCGGATCTGCTGGCCACCAAGAACAACATCCCCACGGGCCGGGTCACATGGCCGGAAGCCTCCGGCAACTATATCAAGATGCCCGCCGTCCTGGCTTCGGAACAGGCCCTCAACCATCACGCCGTGCTGGCGTTCACCGGCGACTATATCGGCTGGACCAACAACCGGAAGGCCGTGATGATCCGCAACGGCAAGGTCTACTACGACCGGAAAGAGACCACCACCCTGGCTGTGATGCCCGACGGCACCCTGAACTTTTACGCGGCCGGAAAAACAAGCGCCGCAGAGCTGCAGGCGCTTGGTGTGAAAGACAGTTTTTCCTTTGGTCCCCTGCTGGTGAACAACGGGGAAAAGGCGTACTATAACAACGGCAAGGATCTGTTCACCACGCGTGTGGGCTTCGGCTATTCCGACCCCTTCCATTACATCGTCATCGTGACCCCCAGAGAAAGCCAGACAGCCCTATCCTTCAGCCGCCTGGCGGATTACTTCCTGAGCTACGGGGCTCGCGTGGCCTATAACATGGACGGCGGCCATTCCTCCTCCCTGGTGTTCATGGGGCATGAACTGGCCACCATCTCCACCCGCAGCACGGGGCGGTACGGCAACATCCGAGGCCTGTCCGACATCGTCATGTTCCTGGAGAACGACGCCGTCGGCAGCAACTGACCCACTTAGAAAACCGATCACTCCTCCGGCAGGAAAGGCGCCACGGGGATGTTCTTTTTGAACATCTCTATGTAAGCGTCGTACCGCGGATGCTCCCGCCAGCCGTCGCCGGTGCTCCCGGAGCCGTTGGTGTAGCTGATGTACGCGTCAGGCAGGGCTGCCTGGAGCTCTGCCAGGGACGCCTGCGAGATATGCTTGTTGCCGGTGAGCCAGATCCGCTCCAGCTTCTTGCAGTTGCTCAAGGGGGAGATGTCCCTGATGCCGCCGGCAAAGCAGAAGCACACATTCACATCCACAAGCTCCGTCAGCTCTCCCAGCGGCGAGATGTCCGTGATGGGGTTCATGAAAATCTCCACATATTTCAGTTTCTTCAGTTTGGTCAGGGGCGTCAGGTCCTTGATCTTGTTGTCCGCCAGGATCAGCAGCTGCAGATCCGACAGCGATTCCAGCCAGGTTAGATCCGAGATCGCATTGTGGCCCAGATCCAGGGCGATCAGCTTGTCGCAGTACTTGAAGACCTCGCAGTCCTTATTGGTATACCGATGGGTGTTGTCCCACAGCTGCTTGGAGGAGAAGGCCACCGCATCCGAGCGAAGGTGCCGCCCCCGGACTTTCATGGTCCACGCCACCCCTGCCTGAGGATACCGGCTTCTCAGGGCGGCCAGCTCCTCGTTGGTCAGGGTGCAGAAGCTCATTTCCAGCTTTCTGAGCCGAGGGAACCGGCCCACCTCATCACAAAAAGCGGTGTAATTGCGTATCTTTGCGTAGCTCAGATCCAACTCCTCCACGAAGTTGTCCCGCGCCACGCCGTTGAGGGTGACCATCCGACGGAAAGCCACGGCAGGGAACGCCTGGGCAAGGACGTCGCCTTCCTGCTCAGACAGGCCCAAGGCAAGGACGTCCGCCGTCTGCAGGCTGGGGAAGCATCCTATATACCTTTGCACCTCGTCCAGCTGAGCCGGCGCGGAAAAGGTCAGGGTCTCGGCGTCGCTCCGGGAGGGGCCGAAGGCGGCATCGTTCCAGCAAACGGCGATCTGAGGCGCCATGGTCTCAATCTCAGTCACCGTCCCCCGGTCCGGGGACAGGGCGGACAGATCCAGCTCCTCCAGGGCGCCGAAGGTGTCCAATATGGTCCGGATCTCCCCTTCCGGATCGTCCGGCAATGATCGCACGGCAAAGGAGCTCACCGTTTGGGTCGGTGCGCCTTCATACAGGTCCTGGAACGAGAATGTCACATGGGGCAGCTCCGCCTCCAGGGTCGCCCATTCCTGGCGCCAGGCCGCCAAGTCCATGGACGGCACGGCCCTGTCCAGCGTCACCGCCTTGAGGCGCTTGAGCTGCTTTAGTTCGTCTCCCAGGGCCGCCGGTTCTTCGATGGCTCCCTCCAGGGTCAGCACATCCGCGTCCGGCGAAACGGCCTGGCCATGCACCGTCACCGGCGTAGGGGTCGGCACGGCGGTGGGCGCCGCCGTGGGGGCGGCCGTCAGCACCGCCTGGAGCGCGTTCCCCGAAGCGTCCGTCGGCTGAGGCGCCGGATCGGCTCCAGGCCGGACATCGTCCGAACGGCAGCCCAGGAGGCAAAAGAGGGATAGGAAAAGAGCGGCGACAAAAACTCGTTTTTTCATGGAAGGCTACCTTTTCATGGGAATAGATGTATGGCCCCCGCCCCGTCCCGTGAGACAAGGCGGTCGATACGGTCGTCTTAGAGGAGCGAAAGCAGAACGAACAGCCAGTGGGCCGCGATGCCGGCGCAAAAGCCGCCGATGGTGTGGCAGAGGATGGACTTGCCCGCCAACTCGTTGCAGTGGAGCATATCCATCATGGACACGTGGGTGGAGAGATACCCGCTCCAGCACATGCACATGCCGGTGAACACGGCGATGTCGTTGGCGCCGGCCGCCCCCTCCCGCAGGAGCTCCGGCACCATGCCCAATGACGCGCCGGCGGACCCCAACGCCGTGATGGGGACGGAGACGCATTCCGAGGTGGTAAACCCGAAGAGGGGCTTGAAAAGGAACTGGAGCTTGTCTCCCAGCTGCGGCAGGAGCCGGATCCCCTCATAAGCCGCGCCGGTGTAGGTGCCGTCGGCGGCGGGGCCGTAAGTCAGCATCATGACCACGGTGCAGATGACCAGCACCCCGGGGATGATCCCCAATCCCAGCTCCACGCCGTTCTTGCCGCCCTCCATGAGGGAGTTGAGCAGCCGCAGCATGAACCCCTTGGGAGGCTTGTTCTCCTCGTCGGTGAGCTGCCCCATCTCCCGGGGAGACAGAGCCAATGTCTCCGTGCCATAGAGCTTTTTGCTGAAATACAGCAGCATTCGGGTGCTGATGACGCTGCCCACCACCGCGCCCAGGTTCCCGCACAGCACCGCCTTGCCCAGGCTCATCCCCGTGACGGCGGAGAGGCCCGCCATGTAGCTGGTGACAATGAGTCCCATGCCGAAGGCCGTTCCCAAATTGGTCAGAGCCGGGATCTGGTACGCCTTGAAGTACCGGCGATACTGCTGCTCCTTTGCTAAGGCCAGGATGGACGGGTTGTCGGAAAAATAGGTGGACACCACGCCCAAGGCTGCCGCGCCGGGCATGCCGTAGAGGGGCTTCATAAGGGGCGAAAGGAGAAAGTTGAACAGCTCCAGAACGCCGAATTCCGTCAGCATCTCCGACAGGGCTCCGGCCAGCACGGCGATGGCCATGATATAAAACACCGTGTCCAACAAAATCCGATAGGCGGTGTTCATCATGGTGTTGATGGCGTTGGTCATGCCCATGGGCACCATGAACAGCGTCATAAACGCCAGGAACCCCAGAAGGAACAGGGCGCTTTTGAACAGTTTCTTCCCCGTCAGCATCTGCCGCTGACGCAGAGCCTCACGCTTTTCGTCGAAGGATGCCATTATCTCTCCTTTTCTGTCTCAAAACAGACGAATATCCATAGCTTTGGACAAGTATTCCAGCATGGCGACGCCTGCTACGCTGTTGCCTCGCCCATCCAGAGCCGGGCCGAACACGCCGATACCCATTCGATCCACCAGAGCGGCCGCGATACCGCCCCCCACGCCGCTCTTGGCGGGATACCCGACCCGCACGGCAAACTCGCCGGAGCCATCGTACATGCCGCAGGTGAGCATGAGGGTCCGGATGATCCGGGCATGCTCCGGCGCAATGAGCTTCTCGCCGGAAACAGGGTCCTTCCCCCGGCAGGCCAGCACCAACGCGAGATGGGCGATATCCTCCGCCGTGACATACAGGGAGCACATGCGGAAATACACGTCCAGATCCTCGTCCACGTCCCCTTCCAGCATCTTGGTGGCCTTCAGATGGTAGGCAAGAGCCCTGTTCTTGTCCCCGGTCTCCCGCTCGGACAGGTACGCCTCCCCGCAGAGGGAGATGGTCTCGGATCCGCAGAGCTTCTTGAAGTACCGGAGCAGCCGTTCGAACTTCTCGGACCCGCTGCGGCCCTTGATGGCCCCCACCACGGCGATGGCGCCGGCGTTGATGAAGGGGTTATAGGGCTTCTTGTCCACCTCCAGGCGGATGATGGAATTGAAGGGGTCTCCCGTGGGCTCCAGGCCCACCCGACCGGAGAAGAGATACTTCTCTCCCCTGTCCTGGAGGGCCAGAGCCAATGCCACCACCTTGGCGATGCTCTGGACGGTGAAGGGCGCCCGGCAGTCCCCTGCGCTGAGCCGCCGACCGTCCGCCGTCTGGACGGACACGCCCAAAAGATCCCGGTCCACATGGCGGAGGTAGGGGATGTACTGGGCGGTCTTGCCCTGGCTGGTGAAGCCGCGCCCGTAGGCGAGGGCTTCCTCCAGCATGTTTTGGATGATCTCGGGCATGGAGTTATGCGTTGTAATACTTGTCGAACTCGGCGGGGTGGGGGATCTTGGCGAGCTCCACGCACTCCTTCCGCTTCTCCTGGATGAAGTTCTTCAGCAGCCGCTCCGGGAACACGCCGCCGCGGGTGAGATACTCGTGGTCCGCCTCCAGCGCGTCCAGCGCCTGATCCAACGAGGTGGGCAGATGATGGAGCTTGGCCTTCTCCTCGGGAGACAGGCTGTAGAGGTTCATGTCATAGGGGCCCCAGCCGTTCTCATGGGGGTCGATTTTGTTCTGTATGCCGTCCAGACCCGCCATCAGCAGGGCCGCGTAGCAGAAATAGGGGTTGCAGGTGGCGTCCGGGTTTCGGATCTCGAAACGGCGGAGCTTGGGCGACTTGGCGTAGGCCGGGATGCGGATGACAGCGCTGCGGTTGGAGGTGGCGTAGCCCACGGTCACCGGGGCCTCGAAGCCGGGCACCAACCGTTTGAAGGAGTTGGTGCTGGGGTTGGTGATGGCGCAGAGGGAGGCGATGTGCTTGAGCAGGCCGCCCATGAACCAATGGGCTTCGCGGCTCAGATGGGCGTATCCCTCGTCGTCGGAGAACACGGGCTCCCCGTCCTTGAGGAGGAGCATATGCACGTGCATGCCGCTGCCGGCCTCGCCGTAGACTGGCTTGGGCATGAAGGTGGCGGTCTTGCCGTACTTCATGGCGGTGTTGCGGACGATGTACTTCACCAGCATGGTGGCGTCGGCCATCTTGGACATCTCC
>CADCMN010000052.1 GCA_902802575.1 uncultured Eubacteriales bacterium
CATGGGCTGAGCGGACAGGTGGCCGCCCTTGATGATATGGTTGTTGAGGACGTACCCAAGGCGCTGGGGCGTGTGCTTCCGGTCCAGCCGATTCTTCCAGTCCATGAGGGCGGAGAAGACCGCCATGTTGGACATCTGGCCGGAGACCACCCGGGTCTCCACCTCGGTGCAGCCGAAGTACCGGCGCATCTCCTGGACCAGGAGCTGCTCCACCCGGTCGATGAACTTGGTGCCCTGATAGTAGAACACGTCCGCGTCGTAGAAGGACTTGATCTTCTTGTGCTCGGCGTACCGGAAGGAGGGGTCGCTGGCGGAGAGGAGCTGGACGGCCTTGCTGGGAGTGTTCTCAGAGGGGATCAGGTTGATGCAGGCGTTCTGCCGCCACTCGTGGTTGGCGATGGCCGCGTACAGAAGGTCGATGGCCTTCTGGGTGTTGTCGCCGGTGGACTTGGCGTTCTCCTCGACGAGGAGCTTGTCATAGAGGATGGGCCGGGCGAAGGGCGGCGCGTCCACCCGCATATGGTAGGGCGGGATGCCGGCCTTCAGCTTGCGGCCGCGGACGTCCACGGTGACCTCCTCGAAGTCCAGGATGTCGCTGTCGATATAGGCCATGCCGATGGACCGCTTGGCGGTGGTGTCAAGGATCTCGGTGAAGAGGCCCTCGCCCTCGGCCTGGTAGTAGGGGACCATGGTGCCGGAGGTCACGAAGCCCACCAGCTTCTCGCCCTTGTAGACGGGCATGCCCGCGCGGATGACGCCGCGATCGAGGAGGGTGATGGGCCGGATGCGGCGGGGCAGGGCGGCAAGGGCCTCGGGGGCGAAGTCGCGGTTCAAAATGCGCTTGCCAGGGGCTTGCGGCCCACGTAGTCGCCCTTCTTCTCGGAGAAGGACACGGCGAACCGGGCCAGGGACACGGCGAAGATGGGCATGGGCTTGCCCTCGGCGTCGAGACCCATCTCGTGGCCGTAAAGGGGCATGCCCGCTTCAAGACGCAGGGTGTCCCGGGCGCCCAGGCCCGCGGGCTTGGCGCCCAGCTCCAGCAGCCGATCCCACAGCCAGTGGGCGTCTTCCGTCTTCACGAACACCTCGTAGCCCAGAGGTTCGCCGGTGTAGCCGGTCTTGGCCACCCAGGCTTCATGGCCTTCGAGAGGCAGCACGCCCAGGGCGTTCTTCATGGGCTCGGTGACGGCTACGCCGCCGGAAAGGGTCATGAGAAGGTCGCGGCTCTTGGGGCCCTGGACAGCGATGGAGGCGTAGTCCGCCGTGATGTTGGTGATCTTCACGTCGAACTTCTCCGCGATGGGGAGCAGATGCCCAAGGTCCTTGTCCGTGTTGGCGGCGTTGACCACCAGGAGGTACCAGTCCTCGAAGAAGCGGTAGAGGTACGCGTCGTCCACGGCGCTGCCGTCCTCGGCCGGGATGATGCAGTACTGGGCCTTATCCGGATCCAGCGCCAGTACGTTGCTGGTCAACACGTGCTGCAAAAAGGCCACCGCATCGGGGCCCTCCACCCGAAGCCGCCCCATGTGACTCACGTCGAAGAGACTGCAGCTGTGCCGGGTGAACAGGTGTTCGGCAACGATGCCCTCGGGGTACTGGATGGGCATCTCCCAGCCGCCGAAGTCCACCATGGTGGCGCCCGCCTTCACGTGGGCGTCGTAGAGTTGGGTCCGTTTGTGCGCGCAGTTTGCGCGGGGAAACAAAAAAGGCGCATAGCACTCCAAGGAGCACGCTGCGCCTCCGTTCTTTGCCTGAGAGATTCCCGAGGGGAAACCTGCTTTCGCATGTTCCGTGCCCGGTTGCACCTTCGGCGTGAGGATAGACCCCCACTTTCCGGAGCTTCGTCCCGGCCCGATCCTTTTGCCTGAGAGTTTTTGCGTGTCCCCTTCGGCGCTGCCAAACGGCAATCTCTCCCGGGCCGATCATCCGAAGCCTATTCGGTTTTCCATACACAAAAGTACCACGTTTGGGGTGGGATTGTCAATAATCAATAGGTATTAATTGATGGCTTCGCCGCCTTTCTTTCTTGAAAACGCGCTCAAAAAATTGCAAAACGTCCTGTCTTCTGATATAATCAATCAACAAACCCCGCCGGGGAAAGGAAGCCTGTCATGCTCACTGCGAAACGATCCTGTCTGCTGCTGGCGGCGCTGATACTGCTGTGCCTGGCGCCGGGGAGCGCCCGGGCCAATGCACCGTCCCCGAACTCTCCTTGGCGAACCATCCTTCTCTCCGATACCGGGGAGGTGGAATCCATCGCTGTCTATGTGGACAAAGCCGACGGATCCTTCTATTTGCTTCAAACCTTTGCCAGCGAGCATACAAAGAAGCAGGAGATCCATTTTCAGAAGCCCGATGACGCCAAATGCATCTACGTAGCGGTGACCATGAAAGATGGAACCATCCGCTCATCCGATCCCGTGGAAAGCGTCACCCGGAGGGACCTGAAATATGATGTGAAGTCGAACACCCTGAAAGTGAAGGCTGACTTGGGATTGCTGTATGTGCCGTTGTACCTTCTGGGAGCAGTGGTCTCCTTGGCTTTTCTGATGGGGTTCACGGCGCTGGTGGAGTTTCTGGCGGCACTGCCATTCCAACTCAAGCCGTATAAGTACGTGATCCTCATCAATATCGTCACCAACGTGGCGATGAACCTGATACTTCCCCTCCTGCGGACGATCATGAGTATACGGGGATACAACGACCTGTGGATCGTCGCCCCGCTGGAGGTCGTGGTGGTGATCGTGGAGTATCTCTTCTACACGAAAAAATACAAGGACCACCCCAAGGGGAAGCTGCTGCTGTTCTCGATCATCGCCAACGCCCTGAGCTGGGGCCTGTTCGAGTTGGTACAACGCATCGTCTCCTTCTGAAACGCAGCCCTTTTATGCTTTTCTTTTTCGGCACCTTTTTCTTCTCCCATGAAAAGAAAAAGGTGCAATTCCATTCCAATCCTGCTATACTAAAAAAGATGGAGACCAAATTCAATAAAAAGGTACAGAAGCATCGCCGCCGCCTCCTGCCCGACAACTGGCAGGAGAAGCTGCCCCTGCGCCCGGTGCTCTTTTTGCTGGGGATGCTGCTGGTGGTGTTCGTGGCGATCTTGGTGAACCAGCCCGCTGACAGCTATTTGAACAACGCGGAGATCGACGTGCTGCGCCGGAAGGGCACCCTGCGGGTGGGCGTGGACGAGAACGTCTACGGCCTGAACCAGAACGGCGCAGGATTGGAACAGGCCCTCTGCAGCGCCTTGTCGGAGGTGATTTTTAACAGCACCGACGGCTGTGAAACCAAGGCTGTCACCCGGCATACCGTTGCCTGGCAGATGAGTGAAGGGAACATCGACGTCGTCATCATGAGCCTGGACAAGCTGACGGGCAAGGGGTATCTTTCCACCGAGACCCCCTTCTACCGGGATCCCTGCGTGCTTATGGGCTACACGGTGCCGAAGAAAGCGGACCTTGCCCAAAAGCGCATCGCCGTCCTCCACGACACGGCGGCCTGCGACGTGCTCACCAAGTATCAGCAGGACGAGGAGAACGCCCTCGAAATCGTCCCCTACGCCGCTTACTACGATATGCTGGTGGCGGTGCGGGCCGGATCCGTGGATGCGGCGTGTATGCCCCGGACGATGGCCCTCTCCCACCGGGACAAGGGCATGGTGATCTCCGGCTATGCCCTGGGCACCGTGGAGTATCATGTGATCGGCACCAATGAGCAGAAGGATCTCCTCTCCCTCATCGACAGCCAGCTTATCGCCTGGGCCAACGACGGGACGCTGCGGAAATGGTACGAGACCTACGATTTGCTCTATGACCTGTCCTAAAGGGGAAAAAGGTTGACGGGAACGCGATAATTCGGTATATTAAAGGGTAGGCATCCAACTCCTATTTCTCGGAGGATCAGTTATGACGCAATACTACAGCATCCAGGGCGGGCGGCGGCTCGAGGGGACCGTGACCATCAGCGGCGCCAAGAACGCGGCGGTGGCCATCATCCCGGCGGCGGTCCTGGCTGGAGAATGCTGTATTTTGGAAAATCTGCCCGCCATTCAGGACGTGCAGACCCTGAAGCACATCCTTTCTCGCATGGGCGCCCAGGTGGACTTCACCCGAGGCGACTGCATGCGGGTGGACCCCACCGCCATCCATACCGTGGACGCCACCTTCCCGGAGGTCAGCGCCATGCGGGCTTCCTACTATCTGTTGGGGGCCATGCTGGGGGCTTACGGCGAGGTGGAGCTGGCGCTGCCCGGCGGCTGCGTCATCGGCCCAAGGCCCATCGACCAGCACATCAAGGGTCTTCGGGCTCTGGGCGCCAACGTGTATATCGACGAGAGCCGGAACGTGGTCCGGGCGCAGGCGTCCAAGCTTCGCGGTGCGGAGATATTCTTCGACCTCGTGTCCGTGGGCGCTACCATCAACCTGATGCTGGCGGCCTGCAAGGCGGAGGGGCAGACGGTGCTGCAGAACGTGGCCAAGGAGCCCCATGTGGTGGACGTGGCCAACTTCCTGAACATGATGGGCGCGTCCATCAAGGGCGCGGGCACCGATGTGATCCGTATCCAGGGCCGCAAAAAGCTCCACGGCTGCAGCTATGCCGTGATCCCCGACCAGATCGAAACCGGCACCTACATGATCGCCGCCGCCGCCACCCGGGGCGATGTCATCATCAAGAACGTGATCCCCACCCATATGGAGGCCATCACGGCCAAGTTGCTGGAGAGCGGGGCCCAGATCGTGGAGGGCGACGACGGCCGGGAGTTCTACCTTCGGGTGAAGATGGACGGACGGCCTCGGGGCGTGAACATCAAGACCGCCGTGTATCCCGGCTTCCCCACGGACCTGCAGCAGCCCATGATGGCCTACCTCACCACCGCCAGCTCCAACTCCGTGGTGGTGGAGAATATCTTCGAGAATCGGTTCAACCATGTGAAGGAGCTTCGGAAGATGGGCGCCTCCATCAGCGTCAGCAAGCGCACCGCCCGCATCCGGGGCGTGGAAGCTCTCCGAGGCGCGGACATCCACGCCACCGATCTTCGCGCCGGAGCCGCCCTCATTGTGGCGGGCCTTTCCGCTTCCGGGGAGACCAAGGTCCGGGGCGTCGAGTACATCGACCGGGGCTACGAACACCTGGAGCACAAGTTCAACGCGTTGGGGGCCAGCATCACCAGGATCGAGGAAGAGATGTAAGCCGCATCCTGCCCCTCGCGTTGTCAGGGATGGTCTCAAACCTTTGCCGCAGCAGGATCTCAGCACCGCCAAAAGCGTTCGGATCTGGCAGGAGCGCATTCGCCTGATGCAGAAATACGGCATCATGTGAAACAAAAGCTGCAGGGAAAGGGCTTTGGCGGAACGCTCTTCCTTCCGCCCGTTTTCTCAAAATGCAGAAAACCCGGTCAGGGTCATCCCCGACCGGGTTTATTTGCGGCGCTATCCTTCCTCCATGGATGGCATGAAAGGGATCTGCTAACAACCGGAGAGGGCCGCTTACGCTTCCACCTCCACGCCCAGGGCCCGAAGCTCTCGGCGCAGGCGCAAGGGGTCGCCTCGATGGACGACGGCCGACATGCCCAGCCGCCGGGCGGCCTCCACGTTGGGCGGATAGTCGTCGATGAAGATGCAATCGGCGGCGTTCAGACCGAACCGTTTCAGAAACCGTTCGTAGATCTCGTGCTCCGGCTTCAGAAGCCGATAGTCCGAGGACACGAACCGCCGTTCCCGGGGCAGATATTCGCTGCCGGGGATACTGTCGAAGTAGGTGTGGAAGTCCTGAGAGGCGTTGGAGAGCACATACATATCGTAGCCCTTGTCATGGAGCTCCTTCACCAGCTCCTTCGCTCCGGGCATGGGGATCATCTCCTTCCACCAATGGAACACCAGGTCGCGGGCGGCCTGATGAAGCCGCTCAGGGAGCCGAAGACAGGCGCTGTCCACCACGTCCTGGCCGGTTATGTCCCCCCGGTCGAAGGCCACCCACTCCCAGCCCTTGAACACTTCTTGCAGGAGGGTTTGCGCGTCGTCGCCGGCGTATCCGAGCCTTGCGATATATGTAGACGGGGCAAACATCATCAGCACCTGCCCCATGTCGAAAACGATGTTGGGCTTCATATTTGGTCCTCATTCTGACAGTCGGCACAGAAAAAAACGGAGAAAGCCTGGGCCTTCTCCGTTTTCGATGGGATCAGACTTCCACGGAGCCGGAGGTGATATACCGGCCCGACTTGCGATCGAACAACATGATGGAGTTGCCAGTGAAGTGGATGTGGGTGGCGCTGCCGATGGTGTACAGGGTATCGCCGAACACCACGCTGGTCAGCAGGAAGTCGCCGGTGCGGATCTTCAACGTGGACTCCATACCGGTGGGCATGGCGCCGTAGATCTCGCCGTCGATGCCGTCCTCCGCAAGGCGGATGAACTCAGGCCGCACGCCCAGCACGTAGTCGCCGTCCACGATGACAGGCGCATCCTCGATGGAGGTGTCCACCTCCTGGACCCGGGCAATGTTGTACCGGAACACTTCGTCCTTATTGCCCTTCTCCACGTACCCCTTCTGCTTGGCCATCTCCGCGCGGCGGGCGTTCTCCTCCTCAATGGACTGGTCCCGAGCCTTGTTCCACGCTACCATGGAGATAGGCGCGTTGGGCCGGAAGGTGACCTTGTTGTCGCCCAGGAGCTTCAGGGAAACGCTGCCGTCCCCGTTCTGCTCGCCGTGGGCCTCGATGAAGTTGATGGAGGGGTTGCCCACAAAGTCGGCCACGAACAGGTTGTTGGGCCGGTTGTAGACCGTGAGCGGCGCGTCGTACTGCTGCAGGACGCCGTTGTTGATAAGGCAGATGGAGGTGGCCAGCGTCATGGCCTCCATCTGGTCGTGGGTGACGTAGACAAAGGTGCTGCCGGTCTCCACGTGCAGACGCTGCAATTCATAGCGCATCTCCAAACGCAGCTTTGCGTCCAGGTTCGACAGCGGCTCGTCCATGAACAGCACGCTGGGCTCCGGCGCCAGGGTACGGGCGATGGCCACGCGCTGCTGCTGTCCGCCGGACAGCTCCGCGGGATAGCGATCCATAAACATGCCGATCTTGACGATCCGGGACACCCGGCGCACGGCCAGGTCCACCTCTTCCTTGGTGAGCTTCCGCTTGGTGACGATGGGCTTTCCGCCCTTGAGCACCCTGTAGTCCTTGTCCAGCTCTTCGCCGTTGGCTTTGTGAGCGGCGACGGCCTTGGCGAGCTTTTCCTCCAGCGCCTTGGTGACGGCGGCCGCCTTGGCGGTGTCGGTCTGGAGGTCGTAGCCCAACAGAGTCTTGGCAGTCATCATGGAGATGGAGTAGGCGTCGATCAGCTTGATGTACGCCTTCTTCTTGTCCACCACGCCGCTCTTGTCCCGGCAGTCGTTGATGACTTCCGCCACGCCCTTGGGATCCTTCAGGATCTCGATGAGCCGGGCGTCGTTCTTGGCGTCGTAGTCCACGGTCTCCTTGGGTTCGTTGATGTTCTTGAGACCGAAGGCGATGTTCTCGTAGACGGTCATGTTGGGCCACAGAGCATAGTTCTGGAACAGGAAGCCCACCTTGCGCTTGTTGGCGGGGATGTTGATGCCTGCCGCGCTGTCGAAGACCACCTTGTTACCGATGGTGATGCGGCCCTCTGTGGGAGTTTCAAGCCCCGCGATCATACGGAGCGTGGTGGTTTTGCCGCAGCCGGAAGGCCCCAGCAGGGTGACGAATGCGTTATCTTCGATAACAAGATTCAGATTTTCCACGGCGTAGAATTTCTTCCACCGCTTCGTGATGTTTTCCAATACGATTTTGGGCATATCATTAACCTCCGATGCCTTCATCCAGGCTTGCGCCGGTGAGTTTATTGACGACTGTGTTAAAGACCAGGATCGTGATAACCAGGATCAGGTTGATACCGCTGGAGAACGCGTACAGACCCATTTCATCGAAATAGTCCAGCGTGGTGGAGAGGATGTACCCCTGGGTGCACAGCAGCATGAACAGGGACAGCTCTCGCAAGCAGGTCATGAACGGCAGCATATATCCGCTGATAATCGAAGATTTCTGGATCGGGACGATGATGCGGAACATGCGCTTGAACCACGGGATGTCCTGAATGATGGCCGCTTCCTCGATCTCGCCCGACAGCTGCAGCATGGAGTTCAGCGATGCACGGCTGGCGAAGGGGATGTACTTGACGGTACCGACGATGATCAGCAGCCAGTAGGTGTTGAACAGGTTCACGTACTTGTTCGAGAACAGGATGAAGAAGGCGACGCCCACGGCGATGGACGGCATGAGGTAGGGCAAGAACGCGATGTTGTTCACGTAATTGGCCCACTTGCTCCGTCGATTCTTGCTGACGGCATAGCCGATCAGGGTGCCGATGGTGCCGGCGGTCAGAGCGCAGGCCACGGAGACCAGCATGGTGCCGCCATAGGCGTGCCAGATGGTCTTGTTGTACAGCATGCCGAACTGGCCGTACATACCGTTCTCAGTAACGTTTTCTGCGGTGATCCACCACTTGGTCGTCAGGTTCGCTATGTTTCCGGTGTACAGGAAGCTGTAGTCGCCCGGATTCGGCAGGAACGTTTCAAAGGCGAAGGAGATGATGGGATAGATGCTGGTGAAGAACGTGATGACGATGAAGATGGCGCCGATCACGTACTTGCCCGCATTGCCCAGATTGAACCGGGAGATCTGTCCGGATTTGCCAGTGACGGTGGTGTAGCTCTTGCGGCTCTTCAGAGTGAGCTGGTTGGCCAACAGGATCGCCACGCCGAAGACCATCATGATGATCGCCAAAATACTCGCTTCGCCGCTGTACTTGTCGTTCATGGAGATGTACTTGGTGGACAGGGTCTCGAAGTTCAGGTAATGAGGCACCGGGTAGCTGCCCATGGCGCTGCCGAAGACCAGCAGCACGGTGGACAGGATGGCGGGCTTGATCATGGGCAGGGTGATCCTGAACATGGTCTTCCACCGGGGCGTATCCAGGATGGTGGCCGCCTCCTCCAGGTTCGCATCCATGTTGCGGAAGATGCCGCCGATGAGGATGTAGGCGAAGGGCGCGTAGTGCAGACCCAGCACCATGGCGGAGGGGAACAGCCCCTGGCACCACCAGGCCGGCATGGTGATCTTGAACACCGAAGCCAGCAGGCCGTCCGCCGAGTGGGTGACGGCATTGGAATAGAAGAGGTTCTTCCACACCACGGCCAGCGTCCACTGGGGCATGATGTAGGGGAAGATAAAGATGGAGCTCAGATACTTTCTGAATTTCAGATTGGTCCTCGTGACCAGGAACGCGAAGAATCCGCCGAAGAGGATGGAGACCACACAGGATATCGTGGACAGCAGCAGCGTGTTGCCCAAAGGCCGCCACAGATTCTTTTTCGCGAGCCGCGAGGTGAACAGATCGATATAGTTGGCAAAGGAATACCCCTTGTTGCTTCCCTTCGGATAGTAGGACGGATACTTTTCAGGATTCCGCTGGGTCAGGTTTTCGTCGATGGTGCCTGCATGGATGGCGAAGGTATCCTGGGTGATGGCGACGATGGGCGCGATGGTGGTGATGGTCAGGACGATGCCCAGCAGCAGAAGAATGACGTTCTGGGGCTTCGAGAAAAATGTTTTCAGCTTATTGCGCCGAATGCGCCGTTTCATGGCGCGAGTGGGTGGGGCTATTTGCACGTATTCCTCCCTTATCCCATCAGAGGCGCCTTAAAAGATTAAGGCGCCTCTGATCATTTTAGACGGGTATGATTATTTTACTTTGTACTTCGTGAGCATCTCGATCCAGGAACCCACGGTGAACGCCACGTTGGCGCAGTACTCGGGATCCTCGATGACGAGCTGGCCGTTGTTGACCCACCAGTCATAGCCACGGTCGTTCTTGCACTCGAACTCGACTTCGCCGGCAGCGTTCATGCCGCCCTTGCTGTGCTGGTACTTCTCCTCAGTGCCCTTGGCAACCTCGGGGTTGGAGGAGTAACCGCCCATATCCTTGCCCCAGGCGGAGAAGCCGTCCACGGTGCAGGTGATGTAGGCGATGAAGGCGCAAGCGGTCCAGGGCAGGGGGCTGTTGTCGGGCACGAACATGTAGTGGCAGTAGCCGTAACCGCCGATGCCGTTGTAGCCGTCCTGATAGGCAGCGACCTTGATATTGTTCTTGGAGACGGAGTCGGACTCCTCCACGGAGCGGAGCTTGGAGTACACCAGCAAGCCGAACTGATCGGTGGCGGAATTCTGCACCAGGGTGTTGCAGATGGGGCCGTCATCCTCGACCGCAGCATAGCTCTCGACCCACAGCTTGATCCAGGCGAGGCCGTAAGCGCCGTTCTCACCCAGACCCAGGTCAGCGGCATCCTCCTGGAGCTCGTCGATGACGGGCTGGAGGGCGGCCTGCTTGGCGGGATCCAGCTTGTCGAAGGCATCCTTCAGATAGCCGGCGTACTTGTCGGCGGTCAGCATGTACAGGAAGTTCTTGCCGACGATCTCGGAGTCGATGTCCATGAACAGACCATGCTCACCCTCGGCCACGAAATCCCAGCAGTTGGTGAAGGTCTTTTCACCGGTGCAGTTGTACTCGAACACCTTGTTCAGAGTCTGCAGGGGCAGATAGCCCTTCCAGTCTTCGGGGGCAATGCCGTTGGCCTTGGCCCAATCGAGGGGCACGAAGGTGTCCAGGATGCCCGTGCGGACCATCTTGCTTTCGATCTGGTTGCCGTCCTGAATCAACGTCACGGCGAAGGTGCCCTTCTCCTTCAGGGAGTCGGCGGTCAGCTGATCGAAGATCTTGTTGTTCTTGGGCTGCTGCCACTCGAAGTTCAAGGTGTAGTTGGCATCCAGGGACTGGAGATACTCAATGAACTTGGGCAGAGCGGACTTGCCGCGGCTGGAGTTGCCAACGCCGTAGAAGGTGGCGCCGTTGGATTCCTCGATGGCCTTCTTGGCCAACTCTTCCAGGGTCAGACCCTGGGCTTCCTTGATGACCTGCTGCACGAGGGAAAGAGGCGCGGCGTCCGCTTTGGGCTCGTCCTTCTTCTCCTCGGTCTTGGTCTCGGTCTTGGTCTCGGTCTTGGTCTCAGCCGGCTTTGTTTCCGTCTTGGTTTCGGCAGGCTTGGTCTCGGTGGACTGGCTGCCGCAAGCGACAACGGACAGGACCATGATGAGTGCCAACACAAGTGCAAGAACTTTCTTCATGTTTCTTCTCCTTTTCCTACGATATGGGCACTTACGCCCTAACTGATATTATACGCATAAAGAGGAAAGAATCAAGAGGAAAGTGAACAACGGGATAAAAAATAGGGCCGTCCCCCTATTTCCGAGATCTTCCCCGGCTCTTCTTGGCCGAGCCCACCATGCCCGGGCGGACGGCCTTGGAGACGGTCACGGTCTCGCCCATGAGCTTCTTGATTTCGTCCCTAAGCTTGGCCGCCTCCTCGAATTCCAGCTCCCGGGCCGCCTGCTGCATCTGCTCCTTCAATATCTCGATCCGGGCCGCCTTCTCCTGCTCCGAATAGGCGGTCTCGCCCGCCTCCGCCTTGTGGCTGATGCCCAGCAGAGCGCTGACCTCCTTGCGGATGGTCCGGGGCGTGATGTGGTGCTCGGCGTTGTAGGCCATCTGCTTCTTGCGGCGGCGCTCGGTCTCGTCCATGGCCCGCTGCATGGAGGGGGTCACGGTGTCGGCATAGAGAAGCACCCGGGCCTCGGCGTTCCGGGCAGCCCGGCCGATGGTCTGGATGAGGGAGGTCTCAGACCGGAGGAACCCCTCCTTGTCCGCGTCCAGGATGGCCACCAGCCCCACCTCAGGCAGGTCCAATCCCTCCCGGAGCAGGTTGATGCCCACCAGCACGTCGAATTCGCCCAGGCGCAGATCCCGGATGATCTCCATGCGGTCCAGGGTGTCGATATCGCTATGCATGTACCGGACCCGGACGCCCATGCCGTCCAGGTACTCGGTGAGATCCTCCGCCATGCGCTTGGTGAGCGTGGTGATGAGGGTCCGATAGCCCTTTTTCGCCGTCAGGCGCACCTCGGAGAGGATGTCGTCGATCTGTCCCTGGATGGGCCTAAGGAAGATCTCCGGGTCAACGAGGCCCGTGGGCCGGATGATCTGTTCCGCCACCTGGGTGCAGCGGGAGAGCTCCCAGGGCCCCGGCGTGGCCGACACGCAGAGCATCTGGGGGATGCGGGATAGAAACTCGTCGAACTGCAGCGGCCGGTTGTCGAAGGCGGAGGGGAGACGGAAGCCGTACTTCACCAGCTCCTCCTTGCGCATCCGGTCCCCCCGGTACATGGCGCCGATCTGGGGGATGGTCACGTGGCTCTCGTCGATGATGAGC
>CADCMN010000053.1 GCA_902802575.1 uncultured Eubacteriales bacterium
TTTTCAACCGGAAAGGTCATGAGAGCGGCGGCAAGTCCTGCCCTTTCAAGTATTCCTGAAAGCAATCGATCGATTCCTGACAGTAACATACCTCAAAGAGAAAACGTCCTTCGGGATCGAAGAAAAGGATCATATAGGGAATTACTTTGGAAACGGAAGGCGCGTATCGTTTTGAATACAGGGAAATCTCCGCCCTTGCGATATCCCGCTTTTCTACAATCCTTTCCCTGCGTATGCCGAAGGGAAATATATAATTGACCACAAGGATCTGTTGATCCTGGGGCTCAACATACGCATAGGACGTGTCTTTAAAAATGGGTGCTGAGATCGCATACAAAAGCAGGGCAACACCAAGCATTATTCCAGCAGGTCCTGCAGAATGGGCATATGTAAAGCCGACAACAGCGATCAGAACAAATAAGAGCGAAAAAAACAGCACGAGCGCCCACATCAGCACTTTTACTATATTATCATATTTTGTTTTGGGCCTATGAATAGCATGATGAGTATACATGTAAATTTTCATGAAAAATAAATATCACAAGATATGATTTTTTTCAAGAGTCAAAGTGGAATTTGACCTGCGCTGCGGCGCAGGCCTTGGGTTCGGCTCTGGGCAATACCGGACGGAGTCCGGTTTTGCTCGCCACATGGGGCTTCATTCACTTCCGAACCCGTTCAAATTCCACGTTTCCTCATAATAAGCAATAGAGAGGGCATTTGCCCTCTCCATTGCTTGGCGGAGAAAGTGGGATTTGACCTGCGCTGCGGCGCAGGCCCTGGGTTCGGCTCTGAAGCTCCACAGGGGCTTCATTCACCACCGAACCCGTTCAAATCCCACGTTTCCTCATAATAAGCAATAGAGAGGGCAAATGCCCTCTCTATTGCTTGGCGGAGAAAGTGGGATTTGAACCCACGCACCGGTCATCCCAGTCTACTCCCTTAGCAGGGGAGCCCCTTATAGCCACTTGGGTATTTCTCCATATATGGCGGAGATGGTAGGATTCGAACCCACGGGCACTTGCATGCCGACGGTTTTCAAGACCGCTTCCTTAGACCACTCGGACACATCTCCGTGTTTTCGATGTTCCCCGCTTCCGTCCGAAGGGAAGTATACCAAACGAATTGTCAATGGTTTTTCCGAGGCAGTTTCTTTCCTGCGGTTTGTAAAACGTCGCGACCGTTTCTGCCAAAAACACGATCAGCTTGCGGCGTCAGAATTGTTTGCTGCAAAGTTTGAAATAGGAATCGTCAAACGCATGCAGTTCACCCACGATCAGATAGATATCCTTGATGTTGTACGCTTCGATCTGCTCGGACAGCGTGCCCATAGCTTTTTTATCATAGTATCTGGGGTCATAGAGGATGACCCGATCATAGGCCTCGGTGAGGAAGGGCGCCGTGCAAAGGCCAAAGGAATCGGTGATGACTAAACAGCTCTTCTCAATACTGCCGCCGTCGGCGCGCTCCACCACCGTCCAGGCCTTGGGCCCTCCCAAATACACCGTGTACCGGTCCTGGGGATCTGCCGCCTTGTCGATGAAAGGCACCTCCACATAGGCGTCCCGGCCTGTATACCGGCGCACGGTCACCGGATGACGGGGCGAGAGGATATCCAGCGTGTCCGGGGTCTTCTCCAGCTGCTTGTTGCGGGTGTTCCGATAGATTGTCCCCAGGAAGGGCGCCTCCTGCTCCTTGGGGAACGCATCGTAATCAGGCAGAGTCTGGCCAGCATGCGCCATGAGTTTTGTCATGACCTTGTATGCGCCCCAAGGGGTCCAATGGATATCCGTGCGGAAAAAGACGTACTCCCCCGCCATCATCGGTCCAAACAGAATATCACCGGTGGATTCCGCCGCCACGTTATTGGCCGTCACCGCGTGGATGAAGGGCTCGAATTCCGAGGTCATGGCTTTGGGATCTGCAAAGGTAAGCAATTTGTTGGCCCGGTAGCTGCTGGGCACGATGGTCATGACGAAGGTGCCGTCCTCCGGCAACAGGGATGCGTATGCGTCGAACAGGCTGCACAGGCGATAGATCTCCGTGCGCGTCTTCATGGTGACCTGCTTGCGGGACTTGCCGTCCAGCAAATAGGAAGACAGTTCCCGCGGAAAGCTGGACACGTCCGCCGCTGCCTTCGTTGGCCGGGGCGAGGCGGTGGGCGCGGGCGTGGCTGTGGGCTGCGGCGTCTCCTTCGGCGTTTCAACGGCGGCAGCTGCGGTTGCATCCGTTTTTTCGGGCGTGGAGGTGGGTTCCGGTGTGGGCTCAGCCGTAGGCGCGGGCGTGCGGGTGGGCCGAGGGGTGACTACCACGTCCTCGTCCTCCGTTTCCGGGACAAAAGCCATGTCCGGCACGTTCTCTTCCGCCACCTGGGCAAAGTCCTCCCAGGAAGCCAGGCTGCCCACCTGCCGCAGATCCCTGTCAAAATTGATGATCCAAGCCCTGCCGGGGAACCTGTCCGCCAGATATTTCTCCAATCCGTCGGTAAAGGTGCCATACAGAAACCCCTTGCCCGAAAGGATGGGGCGCTGGGCCAGCATGCGGTTCTCCTGCGCGGAGAAGGCGTCTTCATCGCTCGTCAAAAGCAGCTCATACACGCCGATCAACAGCAGCAGCAACAGCACCGCGCCGGCAGTGACGGCAAGGATACGATTCTTCTTTTTTCTGTGTTTTTTCGCCACGGACCGTCCTCCTTAAAAGCGAAAATACAGGAAAGGGTTGAAGCTCTGTCCCACCAGGAACAGGAGCGACAGGCCCAGGATGACGGCGGAGAGCAAGGCCCGTCCGTAGGGCCTGAACGCGTTGCGCTTTCCTTCCGCCTTGCGCCTGGCGAACCAGGCTGCCGCCATTTTTCTCAGGGGGAAGGAGCAGATCACACAAGCTAAGAGGAGCAGCGGATTGCTCTTCACCGCGTACACGGCGTATGGATCCGACAGAGCCACCCGCCATGGCGCAAGCATGGAGCGCAGCTGACAGCCGATGTCCGCGAAGGATTCGTTTCGGAAGATCACCATCCCCACCACCGTCAGGAGGACCGTGCCTAAATGCTTCAGGAAGGACGGGGTCCGCTTCAGAATGTCCTTCAGCAAGGTCCGTTCCAGCACGATGAGGAAACCGAAATACAGACCCCAAAGCAGATAGTTCCAGTTGGCGCCGTGCCATATGCCCGTGAGGCCCCAAACCACCGCCATATTCAGCACCCAGCGGCCCCGGCTCACCCGGTTGCCGCCCAGGGGGATGTACACATATTCCCGGAAGAAGGTGCCCAGAGAGATATGCCAGCGCTGCCAGAATTCCGATATACTTTGGGAAATGAACGGCGCGTCAAAGTTTTCCGGAAACTTGAATCCCACCATGCGCCCAAGGCCTATGGCCATCTCGGAATAGCCGGAGAAGTCAAAATACAGCTGCAGCTGAAACAGTATGGCGGCCAGCCATCCCGAGAAGAAGGATAGATCCGCCGCCGCAGGCAGGCTCTCCAGCACCTCTCCGCAGATGTTCGCCAACAGCACCTTCTTTCCCAGGCCCAAAGAGAACCGGAAAAAGCCCTCGCCGATGGCTGTCGGAGTGACCTTCCGTTCCTCCATGGAATCCGCTACGTCGCTGTAGCGAACGATCGGCCCGGCGATGAGCTGGGGGAACAGGGACACATACAGCAGCAGCCACAATGGGTTTTTCTGCAAAGGCGCGTCGCCCCGGTACACATCCACCGTATAGGTGATGATTTGAAAGGTATAAAAGGAGATGCCGATGGGCAGCTTCGGCTGGGCCATGCGAAACGTCGAGCCGAAGAGGGCGCTGAGATTGTTGACCAGAAAGGCAGCGTATTTGAAATACAGCAACGCCGACAGGCTGATGATGACGCCCACGACGAGCGCCAGTTTGCGCCGGCCGGGGGACTTTGTTTGATCTATGATCCTGGCGCAGACGTAATTCACTGCGGTGGCGAACAGCATGGCCACGATCCATACCGGCTCTCCCCAGGCATAGAACAGGAGCGACGCCACCAGCAAGATCGCATTTCGCACCGGGCCATTTTTGATGAAGGTATGCAGCCCCACCACGATCGGCAGGAACAAACATAAAAATGTGAGGGAAGAAAAGACCATGCTGTCAAATACCCGCTTGTTATAATCGGTTGTACGATATCACATCCAAAGGGCCTTGTCAAATGGGCCGGATCATCAATATTCATCGATGCAGAAGCACGGCCGATCCAAGGACGCCATCATCTGCCAGATTTGATCCGAGGCCAGCATCACATTTTGGGGCCGCACCTGTCCTGTGGCGTTGGCATCGGGCGGAAGCTTGGCGCATACGTTTCTGCCGCCCGCCAATCGTTTGAGTTCATGGAGCAAGGGGCCATATTCTGAAAGAGACAGGACTTCCTCGCCGTAGACGTCGTCCTTATCAAAATAGACGCAGTAGCCCACCGTCTCCCCCGCCTCCTGCAGCAGAAAGCCCTTGGCGCCATCGGAAGCGTAATCCGCCATCTTCAGGCGAAAGGCGTCACGATCCCGCCGCACAAAGCCGGAATAGCGATCCGCCGCGGCGGAATACACGCCGAAGGCCTCTTCCTCTGAAAACGGGCGGATACTTCCCGGCAGCACCGTCCCCTCCCCCTGCCAATACTTGGTGAAGGTGCTGTTGCGAAAGCCGAGATGAGCATAAGCGCCGGGGCGCTGAGGATGATTGAACAGAGCGTGGATGCCATGCTGGGCAGCATGCGCCTGCAAAAAACGCATGGCGTCGTACATATGCCCCTTTCCCCGCTCCCAAGGCACCGTGGCCACGCCGGAGGTCATAAGGGCGGCAAAGGATGCGCGGCCCGCCGTCAGCATCATCGGCGTGCCATGGACGACGGATATCAGCTCCGTTCCGCTGAACACGCCCACGGACCACCGGGGCTGATACCGATATCGGAAGAACCAATCCACAAAAGACGGCGGATCGTCGAAGGTGTCGGTCCATAGGGCTTTGGCCTGCCTCCTATCCTCCGGCTTCAACAGTCGTATGGTCATTGGATCTGCCCTCGATTGTAGGCGCGATAGTTCACCGACAGCACCATGGCGACGGTGATGAGCGTGGCCATGATGTTGCTGCCGCCGTAGCTGATAAGGGGCAGCGGGATGCCGGTGACGGGCATGAGACCCATGTTCATGCCGATGTTCTCAAACACATGGAAGCCCATCATGGCCACCGTGCCCACACAGAGGCATCGGCCGAACATATCCTTGGAATGCCGCGCCACCATCAGCATGCGCAGCATCAGCAAAAAGAACAGGAGAATCAGGATAGCGGCGCCGACGAACCCCAATCCCTCCGCGATGCTGGAGAAGATGAAGTCCGTCTGCCGTTCCGGCACATACTTCTTTTGGGCCAAAGTGCCCGGAGAAAAATAGCCCTTGCCGAACAGGTCGCCGGAACCCACCAGCTCTTTTGAGCGAAGCACGTTATACCCGTCGCCCTCCAGATCCAATGTCGGGTCCAGGAACACCCGAATGCGGGCTTTCTGATCCCGGGTCAGCAGAAATCTGTAGATGAGCGGCAAACTGATGACGGCGGCCGCTCCCCCGCCCAGGATGTACAGCCAACTGATACGGGCTGCAAAGACCACGCCGATGAAGATCACGGCAAAGACCAGGGCCGTGCCGAAGTCAGGCTGCATCATGACCAGACCGAAGGGCACTGCAAAAATGAGGAAGGCCTGCAGTACATCCCAAAAGTTGTTGAAGTGACCTCGGCGGTCGTACGCCTCCGAAACGAACTTGGAGAGGGACACCAGCAGCACCACCTTGGCCAGCTCCGAGGGCTGGAAGGACCGGGAGGTGCCGATCTTGTACCAGCCGAAGACGCCGCGGGTGTTTACCTTCACCACCAACAGCAATACCAGCAGAGCGCAGATCACCAGGTAGGCCACCTTGACGAAGGGCTTGTATTTGTCGTAATCAAGAAAGGCGATGGGCACGGCCACCGCAAGGGAGATGAGGATGCTCACCAACTGGCGGTTGAAGTATTCCATATTCAGCCGGCTTAAAAATCCCTCCAATCCCACCTCCGTGCCGTCAAAGGGATCGGACATCACGTTGAGCAAGGTCACAAGGCCAAAAAGGAGCAGCACCGTCGTCAGCAGGATGATGACGACGTCCACACCTTTTACTTGCTTGTTCTTGCCAGGTTTTGCCATTTTACAGGATGTACATTTTCAAAGAGTGGATAAAACAGTCCGAATATGATCGAAGGACGCTTTGAGTTCATCCATTTGGGCATACATATCGCTGTAGACCTCGATGAATGCCGGCCCCGCATACCCCTTTTGGATCATAGCTTTCCCCAAGGCTCCAAAATCGCATTGGCCCTTCCCCGGCATCTTCAGCGACAGCTTCCCGGTCTCGTCGAAGGCATAGTCGCACAGATGCCAGTTCTCCAGGTCCTCCCCCACCGCCTCTACAAAGTCGAAGGGGTCCTCCCCGCACCGGACCGCCTGCTTTATGTCCAGCACGAATTTCAGACGGTGATCCACCAGCCGTTCCTTCAGCTCCCGTCCGAAGGCGGGCGCATGGAAGAAGCACCAGCTCACGTTTTCCAGGCACAGGGTGACGCCGTATTCCGCCGCCGTGTCCAGCAGCTCCCGAAAGACGGGGGTGATCCGCTCCATCTCCAGATTCTTGGCCGTGCCGCCCAGGTGAGGCGAACCGTGCATCACGTAGTGGGTGGCGCCCAGGATACGGCCTGCGTTCAATGCCTCCCGGTACACCGAGAAGGCGTCCGCCTTCTGCCGGGGATGGATGGAGAAGAGCTGGGCCTCGAACTGGTTGCTCATGGGATGGACGCTGTAGACCCTAAGTCCCGCATCGTCTATCCGCTTGCGCAGCAAGCGCACAAAATCCGGGCGATATTCGGAGAAGGTGTTCAAAAACACCTCGATGTCACGACAGCCCATCGGAGAGAGCATGGCGGGGATGTCCTCCACCATGGCCTTGTTGAATATGCTTGCTGTGGAAATGCCAACCTTCATGCCGTTTCAAAGACGCCGTTCAAAAATTATGTAACGAGCAAGCAGTAAGCCGAGTTCTGTCACGGGTTGCCCCGCGGACGATTATCTATCTAAGGCCGCCTGTTGCCAAACGGCTCATGCGATTATCAGGAGCGCAGCGGGCCGCTGTTGAATGCTCCCATTCCAATCTTGCACCGAGTGGGGTTTACAGGGCCGATCCGTCGCCGGACCGCCGGTGAGCTCTTGCCTCGCCTTTCCATCCTTACCTTCCGAAGAAGGCGGTTTCTTTCTGTTGCACTTTCCCTGACGTCGCCATCGCCGGGTGTTACCCGGCACTCTGCCCTGTGGTGCTCGGACTTTCCTCAGCCTCCCGAAGAGGCCGCAATCGTCTTGCTTACTCGTTACAAACCTGATCTATTTCTGATAATACAACACCCTGCCGCAGTTCTCGCATTCCAACACCGTCTCCTGGCTGATGAGCTTTTTGATGACGGCCATGGGCAAGGACATATTGCAGCCGCTGCATTTTTCATTGACCACCGGGACCACCGGCATACTGTGATGGACCCGGGCGCGCTTGTATTTGGCCAGGAAGGTGGGATCCACCTGCCGTTCCACCGTCTCCATCTCCTTGGTGGCGGCGGTGATGTCGGCGGCGCTTTCGTTTTTCTCCACCTCGCACACGGCTTTGAGGCGGTCATACTCTTTCTTGGCCCGGCCGCCCAGGGAACGGGCCTTCTGGAATTCGGCGGAGGTGTTTTCGAGCTGCTCCAACAGCGTCTTCACATCCTTTTCCAGCCGGGACAGCTCCCGATTCAGCCGCTCCACATCCTGGCGGAACTCGGTGAGCTCTTCGGCGGTGACCTGATCGTCGGCTTCCAGCGTCTCCATCTCGGAATGGTTCAGCTCCAGCTCATGTGACAGACCTTCCTGCTGCGCGAGCAGCTTTGCCAACACGGTTTTCTGCGCATCGGCATCTTCGGTCAACTTTTGGATGGTGGTTTGCTGCTCCCGGAGAAGCTTGGTGATCTTGTTCAGCTTCTGGCGGCTTTCCGTGGTGCGCACGGCATTTTCCAGCTGCTGCTTCTTCAGATCAGCCTTCTGGTACATAAGCAAATATTCCAATTTCGTCATAGGGTACCTCCTTTCAGGAGAACAGCAACGGCGCCTTCTCCCGAAGCGTTATAGTATATTGTACATCAGGTGCGAGGATTTGTAAACGGTCCATCAACGATTTCAGCACGATCCGCTCCGTTTCATAGTGCCCGCACAGGATGAGGGGCAGATCCCGCTCCATAGCCTCCAGGATTTGATTGTGCTTCGCCTCCCCTGTGAGATAGGCTTGGGCGCCGGCTGCCTGTGCAAATTCGATGTCGCCGCCTCCGGCCCCGCCCAGTACCGCCACTCTGGAAACGAGCCGATCCGGATCGCCTGTGTAACCGCCATGGCTGTCCAAAAGCGCGTTACAGCGGGCCGCCAGGTCGGAGAGCTTCATGGGCTCCGGCAGGACGCCGACGCGACCGATGTTTTCCGGAGGCATGGGCGCCACATCACGAAGGTCCAGCAGCTGCGCGAGGGTGTCGTTCACCCCGCCTGGGGCGGCGTCCAAATTGGTATGGGAGGCAAAGTGGCCCACGCCATGCCGCAGGAGCAGGGCGGCCGCGCCCGTAATGGGCGAAGAATAGCCGATGCTCTTTACCCCGTGAAAGAACTGGGGATGATGGGTGACCAGCAGATCGGCCCCCAGGTCGATGGCCTCCTTTGCCGTGACGGTGGTGCAGTCCAAGGCCAGCAGCACCTTCTTGATCTTAGTGTGGTCCGGCTCCACCAACAGGCCCACGTTGTCAAAGTCCAATGCCAGCGTGCGCGGCGCGATCTGTTCCATGCATGCGCAAAACTCTTTCAGTTCCATCCCTGTATCTCCTTCAATATGCTTTCCAGCTGATCCGCCTCCCGGGAAAGCTTTTCTTCCCCGGCCGTCCCGGCGGCCTGTTTCAACTGTGAATACCGTTTTTTCAGCTGAACCTGACAATAGGTCCCCAGCATTTCTTCCCTGTCCTGAAAGGCACGATATCCCACCAGATAGCAGTCCTTCGGGAACCCCGGCGGCCATGGATCGGGAACGCCTCGCTTTTGTACGCAAAGGAGCTGATACCATCGGCTGCCCACAGCGGCCAATCTGTCCGCCCGCACATGATAGCTGTTTTCGTAGAGCCACTGACGCAGTTCCTCAATGCCGGACATTGGCTGCAGCACCAGGCTGTCCAATCCTTCCGCCACCATCGGCGAGGCACGCAGCAACTCAACCATCAGCTCCCCGCCCATGCCCAGGATAGCTGCAGCGTCGCATTCCCCGGGGAAAAGTATGGTAAGGCCGCTTCCCAAACGGGTCTCAGCCCTGTCCTGCAGGCCGTATCGGTCGATCTTCTTGCGGGTCTTGTCCAGGCAGTCGGGGCTGATGTCCCCGGCGATGACCCGAAAGCATCGGCCCTCCAGCAGCAAAGCCGCCGTCAGTTTCCCATGATCGCAGCCGATATCCGCCACGGTCTCGGCGCCCTGCAGCATTTCGAGGGCGCAGCGGAGGCGTTCGTCCAGACGGATCATACGCGGATCCTCTTCAGAGGTTCGGTGCTCTCAATGGGGCCTCCGCCCAAACATTCGTCGCCCCGATACAGCACGCACCATTGGCCCGGGGTCACCGCCCGCTGAGGCTCACTGAATCGCACGAGCGCGCCGCCTTCTATCCGTTCCACATGCACCGCCTGATCCGGCTGTCGATAGCGGAATTTGGCCGTGCAGGAGAAGGTTTTCGGCAGATCCTCACGGGGGATGACGTTGAGTTTGTCCACCGTCAGCGAAAGGGAATACAGCTCCTCATGTTCCCCCTGCTGGACGATGAGCAGATTTCGCTGCAGGTCCTTGCCGATGACGAACCAGCTTTCGCCGCTGCCGTCGCTGCGCCCGCCGATACCCAAGCCCCGCCGCTGACCCAGCGTATAATACATGAGCCCGTCGTGACGGCCGATCTTCCTGCCGTGCTCGTCCACCATGTCTCCGGGACGGGCGGGCAAATAGCTCATAAGAAACTTTTTGAAATGGCGCTCCCCGATGAAACAAATCCCGGTGGAATCCTTCTTCTCCGCCACGGGCAGAGCATGGCGGCGAGCCAGCTCCCGCACCTCCTTCTTCTGCATGCCGCCGATGGGGAACATCGCACGGTGCAGCTGCTCCTGTGTGAGTCCGGCCAGAAAATAGGTTTGGTCCTTTCCCGGATCGACGCCTTTTTGAAGGTGTACGCCGGAAGGGTCGTGGCTCAGGCGGGCGTAATGCCCCGTGGCCAGGTCGTTCGCCCCGGATTTCATGGCGAAATCCAAAAAGGCGTTGAACTTGATCTCGGTGTTGCAGAGGATATCCGGATTGGGGGTGCGGCCGGCGGCATACTCTGACAGAAAATAGGAGAACACCCGTTCCTGATACTCCTTGGTGAAGTTGACCGTGTAATAGGGGATGTCCAAGACTTCGCTGACACGGCGCACGTCCTCGTAGTCCTCCTCGGCAGGGCATGTGCCGTCCTGTTCCTCCCAGTTGCGCATGAACACGCCGGTGACTTCATACCCCTGCTCCTTGAGCAACAGCGCCGCTACAGCGCTGTCCACGCCCCCGGACATGCCGACGATCACTTTCCCGTTTCCTTTTTCCTGTACCATACAAAAGACCTTCCTGTGCTATACGATAGAGTATAGCACAGGAAGGCGCTAAAATCAATTCTGCCGACCTGAGTCGGCAAAATCTCAGACGCCGCAGCTCCGACCGATGGTGTTGGAGCCGCCGCAGCCGCAGCCGCAGCCCATGTTGTCGTTGTCGCCGCAGTAACGGGACAGCAGCAGCAGCCAGATCAGGGTGTCGCAGCTGGCGCAGCCGTTGCCGTTGTTGCCTTCGCCCAGGATGAGCAACAGCACCAGGACCCACATCATGTTATTGTTGCCAAAGTTCATGTTTCTATCCTCCTTTTTTCGGACGTTTCATGCGCCCGTATACACCATAGTACGTGCTTTTGCAACTTTTTGTGCGTCCCTCGTTTTCCTTGACAAATCGGGGTTCCCGCATATAATGGAAAGGAATACTGTGCCCAGGCAAAGAAGGAGGGCAAAAAAATGAGCGAATTGACGATGGATAAACTGGTTTCCCTGTGCAAAGGCAGAGGGTTCATATTTGCGGGCAGCGAGATCTACGGCGGTCTTGCCAACACCTGGGACTACGGTCCTTTGGGCGTGGAGCTGAAGAACAACATCAAGAAAGCCTGGTGGAAGAAGTTCGTCCAGGAGAGCCCGTACAACGTGGGGTTGGACGCGGCGATTCTGATGAATCCACAGACCTGGCAGGCATCCGGCCATCTGGGCGGCTTTGCCGATCCTTTGATGGACTGCCGGGAGTGCAAGGAGCGCTTCCGCGCCGACAAGCTCATCGAGGATTGGGCCGGTGAACACGGCGTGACGTTGGAAAAGCCTTTGGACGCCTTCTCCCAGGCGGAGATGAAGGATTTCATCGAAACGAACAACATCCCCTGCCCTTCCTGCGGCAAGCACAATTTCACGGATATCCGTCAGTTCAACCTGATGTTCAAGACCTTCCAGGGCGTGACCGAGGACGCGAAGAACACCGTATATCTACGCCCCGAAACGGCCCAGGGCATCTTCGTGAACTTCGCCAACGTCCAGCGGACCACCCGCAAAAAGCTGCCCTTCGGCATCGGCCAGATCGGCAAGTCCTTCCGCAACGAG
>CADCMN010000054.1 GCA_902802575.1 uncultured Eubacteriales bacterium
GGAAGCCGTACTTCACCAGCTCCTCCTTGCGCATCCGGTCCCCCCGGTACATGGCGCCGATCTGGGGGATGGTCACGTGGCTCTCGTCGATGATGAGCAAAAAGTCCTTGGGGAAGTAGTCGATCAGCGTGTAGGGCGGGTCCCCGGGGGCGCGGCCGTCGAAGTAGCGGGAGTAGTTCTCGATGCCGCTGCAGTAGCCGATCTCCTGCATCATCTCCATGTCGTGGCGGACCCGCTGTTCGATGCGCTCCGCCTCCAGGGGCTTGTTCTCGTCCAAAAACTGGTCTCGCCGAAGCTCCATGTCCCCCTCGATCTCGTTCATGGCCGCCATGAGCTTGGCCTGGCCCGTGGCATAGTGGGAGGCGGGGAAGATGGCCGCATGGTCCTGGCGGCTCAGCACCTCCCCGGTGAGGGTGTTGATCTCGGTGATCTTCTCGATCTCGTCCCCAAAGAAGCTGACCCGGATGGCCCGGCCTTCGTTCCCCATGGGGAAGATGTCCAGGGTGTCCCCCCGGACCCGGAAGGTGCCCCGCTGAAAGTCCAGGTCGTTCCGCTGGAACTGGATGTCCACCAGCTTGCGCATGACCTCCTCCCGGCTCACCTCCATGCCGGGCCGCAGGGAGAGGGACAGGTGCAGATACTCCTCCGGGTCGCCCAGGGCCACGTCCTTTCGCTCGTTCAGGGCGCAGGTGGCGGAGTGGCGGAGCCGGTCGATCTCCTCGTTGACGGCGGTGGTCTTCTCAATGTAGGTGTCGCTGGAGGCGATGTAGGCCTCCGGCTGGTAATAATCATAATAGGAAACGAAGTACTCCACCGCCGAATCGGGGAAGAACCCCTTGAGCTCGGAGCAGAGCTGGGCCGCCAACGTCTTGTTGTGGGCCAGCACTAGCGTGGGCTTCTGGACCCGTTCGATGACCTTGGCCATGGTGTAGGTCTTGCCGGAGCCCGTGACGCCCAGCAGCACCTGGAGCTTGTCGCCCCTGAGAACGCCTTCGCTCAGCTTTTCGATGGCCTCCGGCTGGTCGCCCTGGGGGGTGAAGGGGGAAACGACTTTGAACAATGTATGATACCCTTTCCTTTTGTAAGTTGAAAATGATGTACCGGGCCGAAAAAGCGCGGTGTAGTCGCGCGCACGCAGGCTGCGGAGAAAGAACGGCAGGCTAAAATATGTTAAACGCGGCGACATGTGCGGCGCGATTGACCCCCTTGCAGGTCCCGCTGCCCGGTAAACCGCAGGTTTATAAGAGGGACCTGGAAGCGAAGCGAAGGCGGAGCCTAAGCTGTTGAAAAACAACGTTTTTCGACAGCTTAATACTCGTAATCGACCGTATGGGATTCTTTTACGTGCTCGTGGATATACTTTCTCGCCTCGTTGTGGGTGGGAGCCACGTCGTAGGCCAGATACCCCGCCCTGTCCTTAAAGGTGACGATCAGGGCCGCGTCATAGCTCCGGCCCTTGTGGAGCTCGTCCAGGCCGTACTCGATCTCGACGATCTCCGGCACGGTCTCCTTCAACGCCAACAGCTTTTGCCCCACCACGGGCGCGCACACCTCGGGGTCGATGAACTTGAACAACAAAACATGCTTGAACATATAGCATACTCCCTTCTTTTTCTTGGGTATAGTATAGCGTAAAATCGTTCCTCTTTCAATTTTTCTTTTGACGCTTTTTGGAAAAGCGATATGGCATGCTTCAAGCTGCTCCCACGGCACAGCCCCCGCGTCTCTCCCGTAGGGGCGATTCACGAATCGCCCGTCTTGCACTGATTTGCGCCGACGCGCAGGACACCGTAGGGGAGGGACTTGCTCCTCCCGCGAAAAAACGCTATACTGTATCCAAATCCGAGGGAAGGGGGAGCCGCCTGTGCGCTATGTGGCTTTCGACGTGGAGACGCCGAATAGGTACAACAACCGGATGAGCGCCATCGGCATATCCGTGGTGGAGGACGGGCGGATCGTGGACAGCTTCTTCTCGCTGGTGGATCCGGAGCAGCCCTTCGACTGGTTCAACACGCAGCTCACCGGCATCGACGGCGAGGCGGTCCTGGGCGCGCCTACCTTCGATGAGCTGTGGCCCAGGATCGAGCCCATCCTAAACTCGGGGCTGCTGGTGGCCCATAACGCCGCCTTCGACATGGGCGTGCTGAAAAAGTGCCTCCGGGGCTACGGCATCGAGTGGCGGCCCCGGGTGAAGGGGCTGTGCACGGTGCTCATGGGGCGGCGGCTCCTGCCGGGGATCAGCCACCGGCTGGGCGACATGTGCGCGTATTACGGCATCGATCTTGTCCACCATCGGGCTGACAGCGACAGCCGAGCCTGCGCCCAGATCCTGATCCGGTATATGGAGAGCGGGGCTGCGCCGGAGCGGTATATCCGATACTACTCGATGGAATAGGGCCGGCGTTTCGCCAACAAAAGGATACAGGAAGGGACCGTTTGGGACCAAAATCCGGTTGCGCGCACCCGGGTTGTGTGGTATTCTGAAGCTGTTATGAAAAACAATGTGAAAAAAGCCATATCTTGTCTTTTTCTGGCCCTGCTCCTGCTGCCCTGGCCGTCGGTCGGCGTCGTCCGGGCGGAAGGGGCCGGCGGCGAAGTCACGGCTCAGTGCGCCTACAGCCTGCCCACCCAGATGCCGTTGGAGCGGCTTACGGACGACAGCCTGCTCACCCGGATGACCATCCCGTCCGGTAAGACCGTGACGATAACGCTGCCCGAGTGTCATGACCCTGCCCTGTATATCACCTGGTTTGCCCTGCCCCCAACGGTGACGTTGGTCCAGATGGATGAGCGGGATCGCCAGATCCAGCGGACGGACCTTGTCCCCGCCAGTCCCTGCGAGCGGTATGCGCTGGAGGGGGGCTGCCGAAAGGTGAGCCTGTCCGCCAACGCTGCCTGGACCGTGAGCACCCTTCGGGTGTTCGACGGGGCGCTGCCCGAGGCGCTCATGTACTTCGGCGAGCCTATGGCGCAAGCCGATCTGCTGGTGGTCATGGGCCAGCCCCAGGCTCTCTTCGAGGAGCTGGGCGGCCTGGCGCCTTTGTACATGGACAAGTATGAGGTCAAAACCGCTTTCTGCTTTCTGTGCGAGGACAGCGCCGTGCTCAATGCCACGGCCGGCGATCCCCGTCCGCTGAGCGAAGCGCTGCGAGCGCTTTGGTCTCTGGGCTACCGGGAAGCGCCATGGCTGGGCGGGTTCCAGGATCATGACATGAACGATCTGAAGGACGTGCAGAACAATTGGACCGATGAGGCCCTGGAAGCCTATCTGGTCCGGCTGATCCGCACCCTGCGGCCCAAGGTGGTGGTTTGCGCCGCCGGCGGGCAGGAGGATCAGCGCAGCGTCTATGCCGCCAGCCAGATAGAGAACGCCGTCCGCGTGGCTGCCAACGAGGGCAAGTACGTCGAGATCGGCAAGAGCCATAAGGTCCAAAAGCTGTACATCTCCGATCCGGAGGGGGGCACCGTCGTTGCCTATGACGCGGTGAGCGACGTTACCGCCGCGGCTTACCGGCAGGTGGCTTCCCGCCAGTTCTATAAGCGCGCTCTGCCTCAGGAAGGCCGGTTCACCTTGGCATACACAACGGTAGGCCAGGACAAGGGGAAGAAGGATCTGTTGGAAAACCTGAAGAAGGACGCCCTGCTTTCCTACGCGTCGCCCACGCCGGTGCCAACGGCCACGCCCACGCCCACGCCGACGCCCAGCCCCACGCCGACGCCGACCCCCACGCCGACCCCCACGCCGACGCCCACCCCCACGCCCACGCCGACCCCCACGCCCACGCCCACGCCGACGCCCACCCCCACGCCCACGCCGAGCCTTACGGACAAAGCGGCGGTGCTGCCCTACAAGGGCACGCTGGAGGCGGTGCTGCTGGTGCTGCTGGCGGTGGCTGTCCTGAGCAATCTGGCGGCTCTCTTCCTGCGGGTCCGAGGCCGGAATGTTCCGCTGCTGGCGGTGATGATCGGCGCCATCCTCCTGTCCATCATCGCGATCGTCGGGTTCTCCTATCTGCGGTACCTCGCAGTGCCGCCGGCCCCCACCAGCGCGCCGACGGCGACGGCGACGCCTATCCCAACCTTCACGCCCGCCCTCACGGCTGCGCCCACGAGCGAGCCCACCCCCACCGGGGAACCTACCGCGGCACCCACGCCCACGCCGGTGCCCACGCCCACGCCCACGCCGGACCCCTATCCCTTCCTGTCCTATGGCGAGCCGGAGAAGGTGGAGACCTTGGACAACGATGCCGGCAAATGGGTCTACCGCTCCGATATCCTGAGCGTGGAGGTGCGGCGGGAGGTCTATTCGATCCCCGATCTGCTCCAGGAGGAGGTCGAGGGAAAGGTCTATTCGGTGAACGGCGGCCGAGATCTGGGACAGCCGGTGACCTACTTTGTGGCCCATGTCTACACCCGTGACTATGACAGCTTCTATCCCACCTTTGCCACCAACCAAAAGAACGGCATGGACGTTTGCTGGCCTCAGGAGATGGCGCTGCGCTATAAGAGCGTGCTATGGTTCACCGGGGACAACCTGATCGGCGAACGGGACGCGAAAGGCGTTCTCATCCGGGACGGCAGGGTCTACAGCAAGAACCGGTATTCCAATGCATTGGCTTATTATGCGGACACCATGACCTTTAAGGTCATCGACCGGCGCGCCCTGGAAGCCATGGATATTTGGGAAAGCGGCGCCCAGGACGTGTTCTCCTTCCCCAGAGGCTCCGACCTTATCATGAACGGACAGATATCCTCCGGCGCCATCAAGACCACCCAGCGGAACCCCCGGTGCGCCTTGGGCATGGTGGAGCCCGGTCACTATGTGGTCATCGTGGCGGATGGCCGCCAGCCGGGCTACAGCATTGGCTTTAAGCTGCTGGAGCTGACCAAGCTGATGAAGCAGGAGGGCTGTGTGGAGGCGTTCAATCTGGACGGCGGCATCTCCACCGCCATCTACTTCATGGGCATCAAGCTGAACCATCACCGGGACGAGGCCGGCACCGGCGGAAAGGTGGATTATAAGCAGCGTCGGCTGCCCGAAGGCGTGGCCTGGGGCTATTCCCCTCTCTGCGGAACGTTGGACGGACAGCCAGAGGGATAAACGACCTCCCGGCGTTCATAAGTTCAGCATTCGTTGGGGGGCGTCCCCTTGGCCCGGCTGTCACAGGCAGCGCTCGGCTGTGCAAAAGCACCTCGACGGTCCTGCCTCCCTATGATCCCTTTTTCGCAGGGCCACACGATTTACTTCGTAAAAAAACACATCCACCGGCATTGAGCCGGTGGATGTTTTGTTGTGCGGCAATTTGTTCTGCAGCCTCGTAACAGCGGGCGTATCGTCGGGCTTAGGGGCTCACTGCGCCTGAGCCCAGGCATCCAGCCGGTCGGCCAGGAGGTTGAAGAAGCTGGGGCCGTAGCTCAGATACTGGGCGTAAAACGCCTTTTCATCGAACTTGTCGTTCCCCATGGTCCTGCGCGAAAGGGCCATCAGGTTGATGAGCCGGGCGTACCCGTAGGCGTAGGGCATGTAGTAGAAGGGATGGCCGATGATGAACGGGTCATAGATCTCGTCCCGGAACTCCTCTTTGGAATAGTTGAAATAGGAGCCGAACAAGTCGTAGGCCTGATTGAAGCTGTCGCCGAAGTAGTTGACCCGGACGCACAGATACCCCAGCATCTCCGTGGCCATCTGTTCAAAGCCCTGATAGGTCTGCATATCGTACACCCGGATCTTGGTGCCGGCCTTTCTGGCCAGCAGATACTCGGAAAACTGGCTCCAGGCCTCCGCATAGGCGGTGGGCTCGATCAGCTGCTGACTGAGGCTCAGGCCCGGCATGGACCGGTGATACACATACTGATACAGATGCCCGTTGAATCCTTCGTGAGCCAGGGTGGACAGGAGGTTCCGAGCCTCCTGGGGCTGGTTGAGACCGATCTTGTTGTTCTGCCAATCGTCGAAGGCGGGGATCAGGTAGAAGGCCGGGGAGGCGATGTCCTTGAGCTCGTCGGCCACCTCCTCATAGGTCACGTTCACTTCCGGCAGGGCGGGCAGCCAGGGATCCAGGGTCTTGCGCAGGAATTCCACGTTCTCCTCCACCGTGCCGAGGGAGAACTTGGACGGATATTTGCCGTTGAGCTGCATGGCCTGACGGGCGTTGCTGTAGCAATCCCGATAGGAATCCTTCAAAAGCTTCGAGATATCATCGGGGGACTGGGTGTCGGCACAGCTGATCTTCAGCTGATACTGATACCAGCGATAATAGGTGTCGTTGTTCAGCTCCTTGACACCCTTCGCCTCACGGCAGTACGGCCGGAGAGCTTCAAGACCGGCTTTCAGGTCCACATACGCCTGGTGGAACTCGTTGGTGAGGAGGGACACGTTCCGCTCCTGATAGGCGTCGATCTCCGTGTCCGTAAGGCCCTCCACCTTGGCGATGCTCTCCATAAACAGGGGGATCAGGAAAATGGTGTCCTTGGCGTCGATGATCTTGTCCAGATCCTCGATGACCCGGTTCAGATTGGCTTCGATCATGAAGATGCCCAGCTTTTCGGCCCGATACTGCTCATATTCCAGCAGCTCCGAGAAGAACCGGGGCACGTCTGCCAGGAGCGTAAAGTAGTCCTCCACGTCCTGCTTGCTGTTCAGATCATAGAACCAGAAGACCAGGGGCAGGTCCACCTGGATGCCGGTATAGGGGGACAGGGGCTCATAATAGCCGTAGAACGCCTCCCCCTCCAGCTCCAGCTCACAATACTGACGCAGCGTGTCGTAGGCCAGTTTCTCCTGGGGGGTCAGGGCGTTCTGGTCCACGCGGTCCATACGGCTCAGGGTGTTTTCGACAAACACGTACCACTCCCGATCCGGGTCTTCCCGATAGGTGCCCAAAGACCGCTCCACTTCATCGTAGTCGATGCCGTATTTGGCGGGGTCCTTCACCAGCTGATGCAGGGAGGTGATGTCGCTGGACAGATACTCCTTAAAGAACTCCCTGTCGATGTCCGCCCAGTTTTCCGGCGGCAAGGGCTCCGGCGTAGCCGTGGGCACGGCGGTGGGCGCAGCGGTGGGGGCGGGCTCGTCCACCTGAGTGGTCTGGATGGCCGGGGTTTTTCTGCATGCCGTCAGGCTCAGCACCATCAGCAGGACCAGCAGAAGCGAAATGATTCTTTTCATGGGTTCGTCTCCTTCATTTGTGATATGTCTCGTGATTCAGTATCTTAAAGCTCCGATAGAGCTGTTCCAGCAGCACCAGCCGGGCCAGGCGATGGGGCAGCGTCAGCTTTGACAGGCTCAGTTCCTCGTCCGCTCGGCTCACGGCTTCTTGGGAAAGGCCCAACGAACCGCCGATGAGAAAGCTCACGTTCCGACCCTGATCCCGCAGGGCGCCCATCCGCTCTGCCAATCCCTCGGAGGTGTAGGCCTTGCCCGTGACCGTCAGGGCGATCACATGGTCCCGGGGGTCCAATAGGCTCAAAAGCCGCTTCCCTTCCCGGTCCTTCACCTGCTCCTCCTGGGCGGGGGACAGGCTTTCGGGGGCCTTCTCGTCCGCGGCCTCCCGGACGCGGAGGACACAGTAGCGGGCAAGCCGTTTGGCGTACTCCGCGCACCCCTCTTCGAAAAACCGTTCCTTCAGTTTGCCGACGGTCAGGATCGTGACGTTCATGCGACCTCGAAGATGCCCGTGGGCTCGCTGCGCTGAGCCAGGGCGATGCTCATAGCCTCATCCGGGATGCCGGCGTCCCGAAGGACCCCTCTGACCGTGGCCACCGCCAGCGGCGGGTAATTGTTCTCCGCCGACAGATGGCCCAGGATGAGATGCCGTACGCCTCTTGCATAGAGGGCCGCCGCCGCCTTGCCGCAGTCCTCGTTGCACAGGTGTCCCTTTCCCGACAGGATCCGCTGCTTCAGCGCGTAAGGATAGGGGCCGGCCATGAGCATATCCACGTCGTGATTGGCTTCCAGCAGCAACACCGAGCAGCCGGACAGGATCTCGATGATCCGCTTGTCCACATGACCAAGGTCCGTGCACACCCCGCATTTGTTCTCTCCGTCGAAGATGGTGAACCCCACGGAATGGGCTGCATCATGGGGTGTGGTGAAGGGAAAGATGCGCAGCCGTCCCAGGTACATATCCTTGTCGCTTTCAAACACGCATCGCTCCGAGGGATACACGCCGGCAAGAACCGTTTCCATAGCCCCCCAGGTGTCCGCGTTGGCGTACACGGGGATATGGTATTTTCGGGAGAGGACGCTGATGCCCCGGATGTGGTCGATATGCTCGTGGGTCACCAATATAGCGTCCAGGTTCCGGGGGTCGGCGCCTACCTGGGCCATGAGCTCCGTGATCCGGCGGCAGGACAGGCCGGCGTCGATCAGCAGCCGGGCGTCGCCGGCTTCGATATAGGTGGCGTTTCCCGAGGAACCGCTGCACAGGGGCACAAAGCGCATACAAACCTCCAATTTAGTAAAATAGTATAGCACAACTTATCTGGGAACGCTACCCCATAGACGAAACTTGTGGTATACTGTTTTCCATGGAACGGGTGGAAGAAAGAGCATACGCCAAACTGAATCTGTGCTTGGGCGTCCTCTGCAAGCGGATGGACGGCTATCATGCATTGGATACCCTCATGCAGACCGTGAGCCTTTTTGACCGGATCACGGTGGCCCCTTCGAAAACGGTGGAGGTCCACGTCACCGGCGCCGAGCTGCCTTATGAAAACACCATGTACCGGGCTGCGGCGCTCTATCGGCAAAGGTGTGGCAAGGGGGCGCTGATCACCTGCGAAAAGCGGCTGCCGTCGGAGGCGGGCATGGGCAGCGGGTCCGCGGACGCCGCAGCGGTGCTCCGGGGCCTGCAAAGACTGCATCGGATGCTGACGGACCGGGAGATCCGGGAGATCGCCCTGGCTGTCGGCGCGGACGTGCCCTTCTGCCTCCAAGGGGGACTGTGCCGATGCGAGGGCGTGGGGGAGATCCTGACGCCGGTGGTGGGGCCCTCCCTCCATTTCGCCGTGGTAAAGCCGCCCCGGGGCGTGTCCACCAAGGCGCTGTTCCAGGGCCTGACTCTGCCTCGCAAGCGGGTGGAGACGGTCCGATGCCTGGCCATGCTGGGCAAAAACGACCTTCCCGGCGCGGCGGCGTATATGGAGAACGCTTTGGAGGCTCCGGCCATAGAGCTGGTGCCCGAGATCGGCCAGATCAAGGCCGCTTTGCTTCAACGGGGTGCCCTGGCCGCCTGTATGACCGGCAGCGGCTCCGCCGTATTCGGCCTCTTCGAGACGGAGGCGCAGGCCCAACAGGCCCTTGCCGGCTTCCCCGAGGCGTATTACACGGCTGTCTGCCACAGCGTGTGAAGGTAGAAGATATGGAAAGAAAACTTGATAAAAAAACGAAACGCCTGGCCCTGGCCGGCCAGCTCTGCGGGGCGACGCTGCTGCTGACCCTCCTGTCCATCCCCCTGCCCAGCGGCTACGGGTATGTGAACCTGGGCGACGCGGGGGTGTTCCTCTGCGCCTGCCTGCTGCCCGGAGGCCTGGGCGCTCTCGCCGCGGGCGTAGGCGCTGCCCTGGCGGACTTGATCCTGGGCTGGGCTGTCTACGCGCCGGCGACTCTGCTCATCAAGGGGCTCACGGCGCTCCTGGCCGGGCTGGCCCTGGGTCGGGCGAAGCGGGGCGCTCTGCCTCTCTCCCTGCTCTGCTGCCTTATGGTGCCCCTGGGGTACTTTCTCTATGAGACGATCCTCCTCACCG
Organism: uncultured Eubacteriales bacterium; assembly: GCA_902802575.1. GTDB lineage: Bacteria > Bacillota > Clostridia > Christensenellales > CAG-138 > RUG472. The sequence continues at coordinate 9,748 of CADCMN010000054.1, forward strand.
CTCCCGTGGCCGCGGTGAACATCCTCCCCAACGCCCTGCAGGCCGTCATCGGCGCTGCCCTCGGCACCCTGGTGGGCCGGCATCTCCAAAAGCTTTTGACCAAGAAAAAAGTTTCATAAAAGGTATTGACCTTGCACTGCGCTATAATGGTTAACTGTTCTCAGAAAGGAGGCAGGCGATATGACCATACAGGCCTTTGCCAAGCTCTGCGGCTGCAACCCACAAACGCTTCGGTACTATGATCGGGTGGACCTGTTGAAGCCCAGCCGGGTGGATCGGTTTTCCGGCTACCGGTATTACGATGAGGAGCAGGCTCTGATTTTCGTGAAGATCAAGAACCTGCAGCTCGGCGGCTTCTCCATCGAGGAGATCAAAGGGCTGTTGGACGCGGACGACGAGACCGTCTGTCGGGCCTTCGAGCGGAAGATCAGCGAACAGCAGGCAAGGCTGGAAACCATGAAAGAAATACAGCGGTCCTATCGCAGCGAAATGACCACCATGAGACAAACCATCGAGGATATCCGGAAGGCGATGAACGCCTTCGACCCCACGGAGGAATTCGGCATCGACCGGGCCCGGTACGATGATATCTGCGCCCGGGTGGACGAGATGCTCACCACCGCCATGGATTCGGGCTGCTTCCGTGACTTCTCCTTCGACGAGGAGCGGCACTCGCCCGATCCCCTGCCCAAGGTGCTCCGGGATCCCACCTGCCGGACCGTCTACGAGAAGCACGGCTGGCAGCACGTGAAGGATTTCTTCCCCGAGTTCGCCCGGCTGGCAGACGGCGGCGACTACCATCTCGTCTTCGCCCTGACAAAGGACAAACCCAACCACACAGCCTTCTCCACCACGGTTTTGAATCTCTTGCTGGAGGAGAACGAGGGCAAGAAGCACACCCTGTCCTGCGACGCCACCGACACCGCGGACGGTCAGAACCACTTCTGGCTGCTGAAGCGGATCTATTGAATACTATGCGTCTTTTCCCGGCAAGAAAAGACGCCCAAAAGAACACAAATGGGAAGTATGGCTTGCGCTGTACTTCCCATTATTCTCCGTAAGCTTTTCTTATTCTCCCTTGAACCGCTTATCCAACGCCTCGGCGATCAAACTCAGGGCTTTGGTGGGGGCCAGGGTGCCGGCCCGGACCTGCTCTTCCACGGACTCCCGGGCCTCGGAGATGGACTCGTCCCGCAGGAACAGGTTCATGAGGTAGTCCTGGGTCATCTCCTGGAGCCAGGTCAGGTTCTGGGCCGCCCGGCGCTTGTCCAGCTGACCGGTCTTCTTCATCTGGTCGATATACTGGAGCACCACGTCCCAGATCTCCTGGATGCCCTCGCCGGTATAGGCGGAGCAGGTGTAGGCTTTCGTCGTCCAGCCCTCGGTGGCAGGCATGAGATAGTGTAAAATCTGCTCGTAGTCCGCCCGGGTGAGGAGGGCCTTCTGCAGGTTGTCGCCGTCGGCCTTGTTGACGAGGATCGCGTCGGCGAGCTCGATGACGCCCTTCTTCACGCCCTGCAGGTCGTCGCCGGCGCCG
>CADCMN010000055.1 GCA_902802575.1 uncultured Eubacteriales bacterium
GAGCCCATGGCCGCCGCCATCGGCGCGGGCATCGACATCTTCTCCCCCAAGGGCGCCATGGTCCTGGACATCGGCGCCGGCACCTCCAACATGCTGGTCACGTCCCTGGGCAAGCTGGTCAAGTCCACCTCCATCAAGGTGGGCGGCGACAAGTTCGACGCGGCCATCGTCCGCTACTTCAAGCGCCAGCACGGCATCGTCATCGGCATCACCGCCGCGGAGGACCTGAAGATCCGCTTCGGCTCCGCCTACCCCCGCAAGGAGGAGATCCTCATGGACGTGAAGGGCCGCTCCCTGGGCGGCGGGCTGCCGCTGGCCCTCCAGCTGGGCAGCAACGAGATCACCTATGCCCTCTCCGAGCCCCTGCGCGCCATCGTGGAGGAGCTGAAGGACGCTTTGGAGCAGACCCCCGCGGAGCTCTGCGGCGACATCACCGAGACCGGCATCTGCCTCACCGGCGGCAGCGCCCAGCTCTACGGCCTGGACAAATTCATCTCCGAGCAGGCCGGCGTCCCCTGCTACGTGGCCGAGGACCCCGCCTCCTGCGTGGCCATCGGCGCGGGCCGGGTCCTGGAGGACCTCAAGACCTACCGGAACGTGCTCTACGACTATAGGCGCGGGGACTATTACGAGGCGTGATCTTTTGCGGCTTTTTTCGGTGAAGAGGTAAAGTCGCCTAAAAAGAAAAGCACAGAACGGATGCAACGATCGCGCATTGACGCGCCTCCGTAGGCTGCAAAACAGGCGACCAAAATGACTTTGGCCGCCTGTTTCTTTTTTTGCATATTCATTCCAATGCCGAAACAGTGAATACTCGCATATCTATCCACACCATCCACCAAGTTATCCACAGTCTGAGGCCTTGAATTGTTGCGATTTTGTGACTTATCCACCGTATGAAGGCCATGCATACCCGCAAATAGCTTTCTGTATACCCGCCCGCCCGGCCTGAATATGCCTGTGTTTTTCCTCAGCGTTCATACATTGTTCAAAAAATTTATGCTTATCTGTCGGATATTATGGATTGTATATTGGATCGAATCGCTGTCGAAGGGGTATATCCGCCCCTCAAAGCCTACTTCTCCTGGGCCTGGCGCGCTCTGCGCAGCTCCCCGGCGCTGAAATCGCCGTTCATCTGTCTGCGCAGCTTGACATATTGGGGCAGATCACTGTTCAACGTGCGATCCACCGTTTCTCTGTCCCCATAGGCGTAGAACGCGGGACCGTTGAGGCTCCCCTTGAGCTGGCCCCGTGCCGCTGCCACCGATTCCGCCAGGGATCTTTTGATCCCCTCGGCGTCCTGCTTGCCCTGTTTCGCCTTGCCGCCGCCCCCGTGTCGCTTTTTGGCCGTCAGATAGGCTTCATACAGAACTTTGGCCGCCTCAAAGGCCTGGCTCATGGCGGCGCTTTGCTGCTGGGCATTGAACTTATCCACCTCCAGCTGTCGATCTCGCTCTCCTTCCATGGCCTTGTACAGCTGATCGGCCAATTTCGCGCCATATTCGGTTTCCAGATCCCGAACGCCTTCCGTCGTCAGGTTGTCCTGTCGCCGCTTGACGTCGGTCACAAAGGTGCTGCTGCCCATGCCCCGAGAGATGGCGTCCGCGTCCAGCTCCGCATCCTGACGCTTGTTCCCGCGAAAGAGGGCGGATATGGCCTTTTCGTACACGGGGCGCAGCACCTTGCTGATCCGCTCCGCCAGGGTCTGCTCATCCAGCGGCGTATAGTTGATCTTTTCCGGAGCATACTGCTCCTTCATCCTTTGATAGATGGTCTCGAAAGCCTCGTTGCCGTAGTAGTTCGTATCATTTTCCTTCATGTTTCTCTCCTACTCTTGCGCCGCCAGAGCCGCTTCCAGTTCCAACAGCTTGTCATACAGGATCGCCAGATCCTGATTGAGATTGTTTTCGTTCTGGGCGATGCGGCTGTTGACAGCCTCCAGATCCGCCTCATGGCCCGCCCGTTCCAGATACACCGGGAACAGGGCCATGATCCCCGTCGCTTCATACTGCATTTCTTTCTCCTTTCCGCCGGGGGATCGCCTTACAGGCGGTCCCCCTGTCCTGGGTTTTGAGGGACTACAGCACCCGTCTCTGTTCGTCAAACAGCAGCTCCACGCCTCCGCTGATATCGAAGTCGCTGCCCGATACGTTCTCTATCCTGAGCTTCAGCCGTCGGCCCACGCTACGCAGGAGATACTCCTTTGGCGCATTCTCGCCCGAAAGCTGCCCCGCGCTGTCGCCTTCCCGAGCTTCCCCCAGGGCCAAAACCTTCAGCGGGCCGCCGGTACCGGTGAGCACCGCCTCCACGGTCTGCTTCATCGTAAGGGCCGATGCCCCGTCCAGCCAGGGCGTCTCCCAATAGGCCTGTATGGGATCGCCCCCATAGGTGGTCCCCTCGTTGAGGATCGCCACTTCGCCCCTTCCTGTCAGGAGATACAGGGTGCCATAACAGCTGGTGAGGTCCACGATCTGGAACCCGCGCCGCAGCAGGAAGCAATCCCGCAGCACGTCATACTCGATCAATAGGTCATTGTGAACGCTGGCGGCATGCTCCTTCACCGCAAAGTACAGGGTGTCCCCGCAGGCAGCGGAAGCCGAAGCGGAAAAATCCACCTGTGACAGCAGCGGGATCAGATCCGCCCCGTGGGCCGTGCGGCGAACCGTCTGACCGTCGAAGAAGTACAGGCCCTCGTCCGTCAGAAAGAAGAGTCGGTCCCCATAGAGAACGCAGGCCGTGTGGATGGGCTGCGTGAGCGCCGCCTCCACGGGCACGATCCGATAGTTTCCCGGTCGGTCGCCCAGCAGCCGGTACAGCTTGTCCTTCTTGAAGATCAACAGCTGGTTGGAGAGGGCGAAAAGGCCCGTGATGGGGTCCGAATCCGTCCCCACCTCCACATGGCCGCCGGACACGTTCTCACTGCTTTCGTCCGCAGACCAGTCCTCGATGGTTCGGCTGCCGCCGGGCGCCTGGCTCCAGTAGAGCCGGGCCGGATGTTCCCTGTCGCCGGCGGCAAACAGGCGGCCGAAGTACAGCTCCAGATAGTTCACCGCCTTGTTGGACAGCATCTGGGCGGAGCCGAAGGCCGCCACGGATGCGCTGCCGCCCTCCCACTTGAGTATGGGCTCCAGGCCGTTGCCGATCAGCAGCGTCTCCGTGCTTCCGATCTTCGCCTTCAGAAAATCGAAGGTGTCCGCGTCCATATCGTCGGTATAGTGGTACAGGTCCCGCCAGCTTTGCGTGTTCAGGTCGTAGCGAAACAGGGTATCCTGCCGCGCCACCAGACAGTCCGTGGTCCCATTCTCCCTTGGCCAGATGAACAGCCGGCGAAGCTTGCGGGCCGCCCCTGTCACCGTGGGATAGATGGCCCGATACCCCTTGACGCGGCGAAGCCTTCCCCCAACGGTGCTCACATTCTGTGCGTCTTCTGCCCAATTGAAGGGAATGCCGCCTGCGCAGCTCCCCTGTTTCACCCCGGCAAAACCGCTGATACGGATGGTCTGTAATGCCATAGGCGCCTCCTTTTCAGTAGATATGATAGATTTGGCTCAAGTCCGGCGCCGGATATCCCCGCTTCAGTTGGCTCTTCATCTCCCGATAGATGCCAAGATCCAACCGGGCCGCATTCTGAGAGGCGGCGTCGAACCGGCTCCGTTCCCGGGCGGCGGCATATTCCGCCAGCAGCTCCTGCAGTCCTTCGGGAAGCTGAGGTTCATCCGTCAGCTCCCCCAACAGAGCCGGCAAAAACCGGTAGGTGAGCTCCACCGTCCCATCCCTCATGCCGGGAAACAACAGCGTGCCCCGGGTGGAGCCATAGTAGAACAGCCGTCGTTGGCCATCGACCCGAGCGGCGAGCACTTTGAGACAGGCATGGGGAAGGTCAGATAGCTCCGCCTGCCCGTTCGTCACGGTCAGGTCGTCCCGTCGCCAGGGTCGAAACTCCGCCGTGAGATCCAACAGGGCTTCGTTGAAATACCCCACGAATCGCTCTCGGTACAGGGCCACCGTATCGTTATCCGTGGGCCTGTCCAGCTTGCGCAGGGTCATATGAATCAGCTGTAGCGTTGTCATAGCGTCATACCTCTCAAGAAAGCCTCTGCCCGCCGGCAGCGGTGAAGCCGCTCATCCATTGCTTGGCGGACGGGTCCACGCTGCGGCTCTCCTCCAGCACCCTGTAGATGCGCAGCGGCACGTCCACGGGCACCCCGGTGGGGATGCGAAAGTTCACACCGTTCAACGCCCCCTCCACGTAAGGTCCGTTCTCTTCCTTCGGCAGGATCACTCGGATCATCTCTTCCCCGTGTTCCATAGGGTCCCTTCCTTCCCGTCCTTATGCGGACACGCAGTGCTCGATCTTCACGATCCAGAGCGGATTGAGCACCTTGGCGGCATAGGCCGCCACTTTGGCGCCAACGGTGGACCGCTGATTCAGAGGATCGGTGGTGCCGGCAGAGCCGCAGGGCTTGATGATGGTCTCCATGGCCCCGGCGCCGGCCACATCCACCACGCCATACGCGTCAGCGCCGAAGATCAGCGTGGCGTGCACGTCGGGGGCGGCATGGGTGGAAGCGTCAGGCGCGCCGGCGTCCTTGGAATACACCACGGCATCGGCGCTTAAGGAGGCCGCCGCAGACAGCTTCACGGTCTTGGTGGCGGCCGTATAGGAACCCGTGGCCGCCAGCGTGTACTCGGTGCTGCCGATCATGATCTTGTTGCCGCCGGTGGCCAGATAAGCCGCTTCCTGGGGCGTGGGATTGTTCTTCAGCACGAAGGTGGCGGAGGAAGAGGTGTTGGCGTTCACCGCGTTGAACACGCTCTGGCGATAGATCTTGGCTTCCGTGGCCTCCACGAAGACGACGCCGAAGAGCCGGCCGATCTCACCGGAATAGATCTGCTCCGCGTTGCTGTACTTGCTCACATCCTGCCAGAGGGAGTCGTTCTGCAGATCATAGGTAGCGTCGGGGGAACAGATGCACACGAAGTGGGGCTTGCGGCCGGAACCGTCCAGGGCGGAAACGAAGGGCCGCGCCTTGTTCTTCTTCAGGGTCCGAACGGCTTTGCGCACTTCATCCACCGTGAGCTTGTTGCTGGCGGTCAGGGCCACACGGGAGGCGGCGCCGCCGGCGTACTGTACGTTGGTGGTCTCATTCATGGCGTCCCGGGTGACCCATTCGATGACGGTGCCCAGCTGCTCGCCCAACAGCTCCGCCGAATCGGCGATGACGGGATCATAGGCCGTCATTTCCAGCAGATCGGACATCTCCACATAGGCGCCGTACTGCTTCACCTCCACCTCCACCTTGGACTGCGTCAGGCTCTGCCCCGTGGGCGTCACGCCTTCCACCAGCGTCAGCGCGTCGGTATCGGGGGTAAACAGATCGTATTTGCGGAATTCCACCCGCTTGCCGTTGTTGCGGGGAATGGACCGTTTCTGGCCGAAGTTGGCGTGGACAAAGCGCGTCTTGGCCGTGTCCAGGAGCTTGCGGTCATAGAACGTCTTGTTGAAATAGGCGTTGCCTGCAGTAGAAATAGTAGTGTTCATTTTGTTTCCTCCCTCTTATGCATGATTTCTCAAACGGTTCTCCAGCGCTCGGAAAGCCTCCGGGCTCATGGCGGCGTAGTCCTCCTCCGGGCTCAGCAGCCGATTGCCCCGCGTGGGCTGAGGCAGTTTTTGTCGATCCATCGCCTCCCGGCGCATCTCCTCCCGAACCGCCGCTTTGGCGTTCTCGGCGGCCTGTTCGGCGACGTAGACGCGGATGGCCCCGTAGGGTTCCAACTCGTGCAGCAGCTCCACGAACCGATCGTCGCTGCAAGCCGTCTCCAGGTCAAACTCCTCGGGCAGCTTTCCCTCCGCCTCCAGCCGGGCGATCTCCTCGCCCATGGCACGGTAGGGATTCTCTTCCATCATGTTCTCTTTCATGGTTTCCTCCATTTCACATACTGTCGTTTTTCATGCTCTTCAAAACCTGGTCCTTCCCCTCGAAGCTCATCAGCTCCACCGCCCGTTTCGGATCGAGGGCTCCCATCTGCAGCAGCTGTACGATCAGCTCATTTTGAGCGGATGCCGAGAACGGATCCTGTTTGGCGGCTTTGACCGAGATAAAGAACTCCATGGGCAGGCCCTCGGCCCCCTTGTCCCGTCGGATCAGCAGCGTGCTGTCAAATTGCTCCTCCCGTTCCTCCCCGTCCACCACGATGGTGACGGGCCGCAGGAAGAAATTGAACTCCCGCTCCACCTCGATCTCCATGCGCACCGCCTGCCGAAAGGCCTCGTACAGCTGAGACGTGGCCATGCGGGCCCGCTTGGTGCTATAGAGCTGCAGGGCCTGGATAGCGCTGGCGGCGGTCACGCCCTGGCGGTAATTGCCTCGCGAAGAATCGTTGGCGCCGCTTTCCTCCTTGATATCCTCCCGGATCCGCTGCAGATAGGTCAAAATATACGCCGGCAGGGGCGGCGTGGAGAACCAGGTGACGCCGTTGAGGCTCTCGCCCCGGTGGACCTCCTTGGACCAATCCTTGAGATCTTCCTCGTCAAAACCGGAGGCCTCGGTGACCAGGAGCTTGTTGTGGCTGGCCATAAAGGCGTTTTTCAGCACGATCTGGTCCAGCTTGTCCGCGTACCGCTGCTGCTTCTCGAACAGGTCCACGATCCCAAATCCCAGGGCGCTGCCCTTGCGCATATACAATGGGGTCAGAATAAAGGGGTACATGCCGTGAGCATAGTAGCCCTGAGGCTTGATTTCGCGGCTGTCCGCCAACACCGTGCCTCCGGCGATGAGGGCCATATGGACCGCGAACATCCCTTCCCGCTCCGTAGGCGTTTTCCACCAGTATTCGAGAAGCAGCACGCTGTTTCGCCGATCCCCTCGGAGGATGTCGTCCGCCGGGGCGTCGCTGGCCGCGTAGGGGTCCTCCCCCATTTCCGGATACTTTTCCGGGAACCGATCCTTGAACCATTCCCGGGTCCTGAGGGACAGCTTGAACACCGCCCGGCCCTCCTGCATGTTGTCGCACAGGGGGTCGAAGAGGATGCTTCGATCATCCACATGGCGGATGAACGCACCGCCCAGGCCGCTGTTCAGCGACGGATCGTAGCCCACCTCCTGGACGCAATAGCCGCCCACCAGCAGATCGTGGACCAGCTTCCGATACTCCACCGGATACCCGGCCACATCATGGTTCCGCCGGATCACCGCTTCCACCACCTGGGCCACATACCTGTCGGACCCGCTTTCGGGCCGGATATGGGCCTCCGGCACCTGATCCATAAGATCCGCGCTCACGTTTTCCACGGTGGATTGAATGATGGGCGTCACGGGTCGGGGCTCGTGTTCATCCGTCACCGGCACGTCATACCAATGGTCTCCCCGGTAGATCCGCTCGTTGTTCTCCAGCCGCAGCCATTCCTGTCGATAGGCGCTGCGAAATTCGTCAAACAGCTGGTAAGCTCGCTCGCACAGCTGCCGGGACGCTTCCTTATCGTTGTTTTGCATTGGTTCCTTCCTTTCAGTTATAGGGTAGTGAACCCCTCGTGGGGCGTCCGCGGCGCGGCGAAGGGATCGTAGGCCGGGGGCGTCTTCCTCTGCGGCGGCAGCGCCTTGGGATGACGGCTCATGACGGCGTAGCGAAGGGCCTCCGCCGCATGGTCCTCGCACGTGTCGCTCACATCCTCATGGTCGTGCTCATCATAGGTGAGCAGGGGCAGGGTCCGGATAAGCTCGGTGCAGTTGGGAAAGATCATGAGCCCCGGGGCCCCGTCGCTTTGAGGCGCCAACACCTCCCGGAGCCGCTGCCAACCGTGAATGCGCCGGTTGTCCGCCGGCAGCAGGGGCACGCCGTTTTTGGCGAACACGTCCGCGATGCAGTCTCCCTCCGCTCCCGGCAAGCCTCGCTGCTGCCAGGCGTCGGGGCTCGCCACGGTGTACGCGATCTTTTCACCCAGCGACAGCTCCCGCACCTTCTGCGCCACCTGGCTCGAGAGGGTCTCGGTGACGTACAGCTCCCGGTAGATCACCAGCTGTCCCTCGGGGTTCACCGCCGCCCACAGCACGCAGCAGGGGTCCCTGTAGCCCCAGTCCATGGCCCGAAACCGCCGCCACCAAGCCGGGATGGGGAACGGGTCTCGGACATGGGTCTGCCGGGAGAACTCTGGAAAGTACCGGCCGGACAGCACGTCCCAGTCTCCGTCCAAATGCGCCCGTCTGAGATGGTCCGGCAGCCGCTGGAGGATCTTCAGATACCCCGGGTTCCGCTCCATCAGCACGGCGTTGTCCGTCAGCCGGGCGGGGATGAAGACGTAGTCCTCGGGCCGCTCGCCATCGTGGTAGCGCCGGTCGATGAACAGCCGCTTGACCCATTCATGGCCGGGGCCGCCGGGGTTGCAGGTGTAGTACATCCGCGGGGAAAAATCCGTGCGCACAGACCGGTTGCAGGTGGTGAGAAAGATCATCTGGCTTTCGGTGAAGTGAGTTGCCTCCTCCATGCCGATCACGTCGTATTCCTGCCCCTGGTACTGGTACACGTCCTTTTCCTGGTCGCAGTAGCCCAGCTTGATCCTGGACCCGTTGGGGAACAGGAAGCAGCGCTGGGTCTGGTTGTACTTCACCGCCCCCGAAAGCTCCGCCAGCATGGGCCGCACATGGTTTTCCTGAAGCTCCGGCAGCGTTCGCCGCAGCAGCAGCTCCTGGAGACCCGGATACCGAAAGGCCAGCAGCACCAGTTTCCGGCGCATAGCCCAGCTTTTGCCGCCGCCCCGAGCCCCGCCGTAGGCGGTGTGAGGCGCCGTGGAGAGAAAGAAGGCCTGTTGCTTGGGGTTGGGCGTGCCCGAAAGGCGCAGCACCTTCATCGGCTATAGGCCTCCGCCGCCTCATCCAGAACGACCTGCAACGGCTCCACGGCTTCCGCCGACAGGTCCTCCGTCAACCCCAGCTCCTTCAGCGCCGCCTGAGCCACGGTGGCGCTGAGCTCTCCCAGCAGGGCCTTCTCCTGAATGTAGGCCGCCACCCGGATGAGCCCTCTCAGCAGGACCATCCCCGCCGCGCCCTGGCCACGGGCTGCGCTGAGGACCTCCTGGGGGGACAGGGCCACCGCCGCGCTGAGGCCGTAGAGGGTGTAGGGGATCTGTCTCTCTGAGAATCCGCCGCCCTTTTGCGGGACCCGTTCCCTGGTCCCGTCGCATCGGGCAAAATACGCCCCCATGGCCTGCTCCATCCGCTTGGCGCCCATTCGTTTGCTCACTTGGCTGCCTCCTTTCCTCCCCGGCAACAGAAGCATACCCCAGGCCCATGCCTCCGGCGTCCGATAATTCGTTCATACTCTCCATAAAAAGCGCAACAAAAAAACCGAGCCGCCCTGAAGCGCCCGGTCCTGTTGTCCCTGTTCTGGTTTATCGCCGCAATCTGGTCAGCAGTCTTTCCGTCTCCGTGAACCAGTCCCCTCCTGTGGTTCCTTCTGTCCCCGAGGGTTCCTCTCCCTGCCGCGCCTCCATGGAAGGCGTCCCCTCCGTCGGCAACGGCGGGCGGAGGATGCTGTCGTATACCTCTCCCGCATGTTTCACCAGCTGCCCGAAATCTGCCGCGGCGGCGGCGCTGTCATCGGGCGCCGGAATGTCCGGCGGCAAGGCCGTTTCCGGCATCGGCTCCGGTTCCGGCTCAGGCTCCGGCGTCGGCTCGGGAACGGGTGCCTCTACCGGCTCAGGCTCCGGCGCCGGCTCGGGAACGGGCTCCCCTTCCGGCTCGATCTCCGGCATAGGCTCAGGAATGGGCCCCTGCCCCGACCTTCTTCCCTGCCGCAATCCATACAGCAGCTCGGCTCCGGTGAGCTTCGTCCCAGGGGGTGTCCCCCAGGCCATGAGGGCGTCCCCCCGCAGCACCGCCGCCCCCAGAGGTCGTGCGGGCAAAGGCGTCTCATCGGCAGTCAGGGCCAAGGCCATACCGTTTTCCAGCAGCAGCGTACAGGGACAGCTGCTCCGGGCCCGGCCGCTTTCCAGCCGCACGCAGCCCGCCGTTTTGCCCACGTCATCCTTCAACACGAAATAGGTGATCATTCCTTCGCCTCCGTTATACCATTTCTTCCTATTGTATCCAAAGCGTTTTCGTAGTATGATAATTTAGTAAAGGTCAGGATGGAAAGCTTCCTCACCTTTTCTTGGGATGTTTGGCTCCCGCAGCTATCCGCATTATCCCGATCAAGTTTTTCTTTTTCCGCTGCTTTTTCTTTTTACCGAAAAGAAAAAACGGCAAACAAAGAACAAAAAAGGATACCATCATGCGCTTAGACAAATTCCTGAAGGTCTCCCGCATCATCAAGCGGCGGACCGTGGCCAACGATGCGGCCGGCGCCGGCCGCATCAGCATCAACGGCAAGGTGGCCAAGCCCGCCTCCGAGGTGAAGCCCGGCGACGTCCTGGACATCCTGCTGGGCGGCCGCCATATGCTGGTGAAGGTGAACGCCACCCCCGAGGTGGTCCGCAAGGAGGAGGCGGACGGGCTCTACACCGTCCTGCCGGAAGCATGAGCGTCATCGGCATCCTGCTCTGCGGCGGCAGCGCGGCGGCAGCTCCCAGCGCATGGGCTTCAACAAGCTGACCGCGCCCCTGGGCGGGTCCACGGCCCTGGCGCGCAGCGCCGCCCTGCTCTCAAACAGCGGCTGCGACCGGCTGGTGATCACCGTCACCGAGGACACCCGCCCCGCGGCAGAAGCCCTGGCCCTGCCCGTGCCCTTGACCCTGTGCGAGGGAGGCGCGACCCGGGGCCGGTCGGTGCTGAACGCGCTTCGGGCCGCCAGCGGCCAAAAGGGCGATATCGCGGTCATCCACGACGCCGCCCGGTGCTTCCAGACGGAGGCCGCCGTCCGCGCCGCCATCGCCAGCGCCAAGGAAACCGGCAGCGGCGTATCCGCCCTGCCCATGACGGACTCCGTGTTTCGGAAAGATGGCAGCGCGCCGTTGGACCGAGCAAGCCTCGTCTGCACCCAGACCCCCCAAGCCTTCCGGTTCGAGGAGATCCTTTCGGCCTACGAGCAGGCCGGGGAGCAGGCCGCCACGGACGACGCCGCCCTATACGCCCGATTCATCGGCCCCGTGACCTTCACCCCGGGGGACCCCCTGGGCCGCAAACTCACCGCTCCGGCAGACTGGGATTGGGCCAAGGCCATGACCTGCCACCCTCGGACAGGCACGGGCTTCGACACCCATGTGCTGGGCGAGGGCCGCAAGCTCATTTTGGGCGGGGTGGAGATCCCCTATGAGAAGGGGCTCATCGCCCACTCCGACGGGGACGTGCTCCTGCACGCCCTCATGGATGCCCTGCTGGGCGCGGCCAGCCTGGGCGACATCGGCCACCTGTTCCCGGACAAGGACCCCCGGTATAAGAACATATCGAGCCGCGTCCTGCTGCGGGAGGTAGACGCCCGCCTTCGGGAGCAGGGGTTCACCGTGACCCACGTGGACGTGACAGTCATCGCCCAGCGGCCCAAGCTGGCCCCCTTCTTCCCCCAGGCCCGGCGGAACATCGCCGAGGATCTGAACATCCCCCTGGACGCGGTCTCCCTGAAGGCCACCACCACCGAGGGCATGAACGACGAGGGCCGGGGCCTGTGCATCAGCGCCCAGGCCGTTGCCAATATTATATAAAGGGTATTATTAAAAGCTCGCACCCTTTTTTGAAAGGGGGCAAACCCAAAAACTTTTGATTGAGATATACTGCTTTCGCGGCGAATCACACACCATTTCTACGTTTCTCTTTTTGGTGACTTTTTCTCTTTTCGCAAAGAGAAAAAGTCACAAAGAAAAACCCATTAAAGGAATCCTATGGACAACATCGTCATCCGGGGCGCCCGGGAACACAATCTGAAGAATATCGACCTCACCATCCCCCGGGACAAGCTCATCGTCTTCACGGGCCTGTCGGGCTCCGGCAAGAGCTCGTTGGCCTTCGACACCATCTACGCCGAGGGCCAGCGCCGGTACGTGGAGAGCCTCTCCTCCTACGCCCGCCAGTTCATCGGCCAGATGGAGAAGCCCGAGGTGGACGCCCTCGAGGGCCTGTCCCCGGCCATCTCCATCGACCAGAAGAGCACCAGCAACAACCCCCGGTCCACCGTGGGCACGGTGACGGAGATCTACGACTACCTCCGCCTCCTCTACGCCCGCTGCGGCACGCCCCACTGCCCCAAGTGCGGCCGCGTCATCGAGAAGCAGAGCATCGACACGGTGGTGGACCGGGTCATGGCCCTGCCCGCCGGGACGAAGATCCAGCTTTTGGCCCCCTGCATCCGGGGCAAGAAGGGCGAGCACGCCAAGGTCTTGGAGGGCCTCCGCAAGGAGGGGTACGTCCGCGCCCGGGTGGACGGGGAGGTCTACGATCTGGACGAGACCCCCGCCCTGGACAAGCAGAAGAAGCACACCATCGAGGCGGTCATCGACCGGCTGGTGGTGAAGGCGGGCGTGGAGAGCCGGCTCACGGACTCCCTGGAAAACGCCTTCCGCCTGGGCAAGAACCTGGCCATCGTCTCTGAGGTGGGCGGGGCCGACACCCTCTACTCCCAGAACTACGCCTGCCCGGACTGCGGCATCTCCCTGGAGGAGCTGGAGCCCCGGGCCTTCTCCTTCAACAAC
>CADCMN010000056.1 GCA_902802575.1 uncultured Eubacteriales bacterium
CATGACCTCGATGAACGCCTTGTTCACCATGTCCATTTCCTTCTTGCAGTCGCCGTAGGTGAAGTCCATCTCCTTGCCGCCCACGATGGCGGGGAGGTTTTCGAGATCCTTGGGCACGGTCCAATCCAGGGTGATGTTGGAGAAGGGCGCCTGGGTGCCCCAGCGGCTGGGCGTGTTCACGCCGTAGATGAAGCTCTGGACGCACTGCTTTACTTCCTTCTCGGTGAGGTTATCCACCTTCACAAAGGGCGCGAGGTAGGTGTCGAAGCTGGAGAAGGCCTGGGCGCCGGCCCATTCGTTCTGCATGATGCCCAGGAAGTTGACCATCTGGTTGCAGAGGGTGGACAGGTGGCTGGCCGGGGAGGAGGTGATCTTGCCGGGCACGCCGCCAAGGCCCTCCTGAATGAGCTGCTTCAGGCTCCAGCCCGCGCAGTAGCCCGTGAGCATGGAAAGGTCGTGGAGATGGATGGCGGCGCTGCGATGGGCCTCGGCCACCTCGGAGTCGTAGATCTCGCTCAGCCAGTAGTTGGCGGTGATAGCGCCGGAGTTGGAGAGGATGAGGCCGCCCACGGAGTAGGTGACCGTGGAATTCTCCTTCACCCGCCAGTCGGCGATCTTGAGGTAGTTGTCCACCAGATCCTTGTAGTTGAGCAGGGCGGAATTGACGTTGCGGACCTTCTCCCGCTGCTTGCGGTAGAGGATGTAGGCCTTGGCCACGTCCGCATAGCCGGATTCGGACAGCACCTTCTCCACGCTGTCCTGGATGTCCTCCACGGCGATATAGCCATCCTGGATCTTGCTTTCGAAGTCAGCGGTCACATGGAGGGCCAGCAGGTCGATGACGCTGGGGTGATAGGCCTTGTTCAAGGCCACGAAGGCCTTGGTGATGGCGCCGGTGATCTTGCTGATGGCAAACTCGGTGACCTGACCGTCACGCTTTTTTACTTGATACATAGGTGTTCTCCTAAGCGAAAATATGGTAAGATCGGCGGGGCGCGGCCGAAACAACGCCGCGGTACCCGAGCATGGCTACTCTACCATATCTTGTGGTGCCGTGTCAATATGTTGTGTTGTTTGTTAACAAATCACACAATATCTTGTATTTATACGGTGCGATATACAGAGGGGAAATCCCAAAAAGCCTGATTATACGCCGCGAATGGATGTATAGGGAACGTATACCCTTGCCATAGATGCGTATTTTTCCAAATTTTCCCTGGTGGGGGCGTGAAGGCCGGCGAAGGGCACGGAATCCCGGTCGGTGAAGGGCTGCAGAAAATAGGCCTTGGCCCCGGCGATCCATTGTCCCATGGCCTCGAAATCCTCCGCCTTGTGCAGCTCGTCCACCACCGTGGTCCGAAACTCATAGGGGATTGGGCCGTCCATGAGCAGCTTCACGCTCCGGCGGATGGGGGCAAGGTCCAGCCCCGGGACGCCCACGGTCAGGGCGTACTTCTCCGGGCTGTTCTTGATATCCATGGCCACATAGTCCGCCAGCCCCTGCCTGAGCAGCGCCTCCAGGGCGTCGGGATGGTTGCCGTTGGTGTCCACCTTCACGGCGAACCCCAATTCCCGGATGGCCCTCAGCAGGTCCGGCAGATCCTTGCGAAGCAGGGGTTCCCCGCCGGTGATGGCCACCCCGTCCAACAGCCCCCGGCGGCCCTTCAAAAACTTCAGCAATTCCGCGTCGTCCATGACCGCCGGGGCGGTGCCGTCCAGCAGCTCCCCGTTGTGGCAGAAGGGGCAGCGAAAGTCGCACCCGCCCAGGAACACCGTGCAGGCCACCTTGCCGGGAAAGTCCAGCAGCGTCATCTTTTGCAGACCTTGTATCTTCATGAGGCTTCTCCTTTAGATCGCGTACAGGATATGTAAGTTCCGCACGTCCCCGTCCCCGATGCCGTCGTTGACGGAGTAGGCGTGCTTCTCCAGATCGCCGCAGATGGCCTTGGTGAGGCCCTGGTTCTGGAGCTCGTCGATGACGTCCGCGGCGGTGCTCTCGATCATGTCGTACTTCGACTCCGCCAGCTCCCCGTCGTTCCCCGTGGTCAAAAGATATTCCAAGGTCTCCGCCGTCAGCGACAGCTTGTCAAGCCGTCGCAACGCCCGGAAGCTCCACTTGTAGTAGGGGGCATAGGCCCGGTTCAGCAGGAACACCGCCTCTATGCAGCTCTTCACGAACTCGTTCACCGCCAGCTGGGCGGCGGCGGGCTCCCCGTGCTTCAGGCAGCGGAGATAGTTATACTGCCCCGCCTGGGCCATCAGGAGCAACTGCCCGGCCAAGCGCTTTTTGCGCACGTCCTCGGGCATGCGGGAGAGGGCGGCGCGGATGGCCGTGACCTCGCCCAGATCGTCCCGGAAGATTTCTCCGCCCGTGGCCTCCAGCAGCGATTGCTGGGGGATCTTCAGCCACTGGTCCAGGGTGAGCACGCCGTCGGGGGCGCCCACCTTCTCTTGGAAGAAATCCGCCGTCCGCAATACCCCGTGCCGGGCCCCGCCCACGGGGGCGAGGGCACTGCGCCGGAACCTCATGAATTCCTTGGGGAGCTTCGCGTAAGCCCGTTCCAGAAGGAAGGCGGTCCGCCGGTCCACCGCGGCTTCGTCCGGCAGCAGCAGGCAGAACCCGGGCTCAAAGTCGTGATCTTGGCTCACCTCGTCGTCGAAGCCCAGACATTCGGACCCGCTGCCGATC
The DNA here is from genome assembly GCA_902802575.1 of uncultured Eubacteriales bacterium. GTDB lineage: Bacteria > Bacillota > Clostridia > Christensenellales > CAG-138 > RUG472. Next base: position 2,690 of record CADCMN010000056.1, read on the forward strand.
AGGCCCACGGCCACCAGCTTCTCCGTCTCCGGGAACTGCTCGTGAAGCAGGGGCGCGCCGTACTGTTCGTAGAACGCCCGGGAAAGCTCAAGCCCGTTCATAGATCGCTTTCGCCCTTTCGTTGAGATCGCCGGCCACCAGGAAGTAGCCGTAATAGTCGAAGGTGGGGGCGCACTTCTCGCACACGAAGGCGTAGTACCCGTCCCGGGGCACCGTGAGGTCGTCCAGCAGGGCGGCGGCTTTGTCCAGATATTGGCCGATCTTCTGCTCACCCTTTTCGAGGCCGTGCTCCAGCTCCACCGCGTTGGCCAAATTCAGGTACGTGATGGCCTGTTCGAGAGCCCCGTGCTCCACCCGGCCCATGACGTCCAGGGCTTTCAAAAAAGCTTCGTAGGCCTCCCCGAAGCGCCGCAGGGCCATGTACGCAAGGCCCATGTTGTTGTACAGCCCCCCCAGCCGCCCGTCGTTCTCGGGGAGGTTCCCTTCGTAGATGGCCTTGGCTTTCTCGAACAGCTCGATGGACCGCTCGGGCATGCCGAAAGCGTCGTAGACCGTGGCAGCGTTCACGTAGGCGGTGCCGGCAGAGAGGGTGCCTTCAAAGCCCAGCCGCTCGATCAGGTTCAACCCCTCGTTGGCGTTCAAAATGGCCTGCTCCCGGTTGCCGACCTTCCGATAGTGGCCCATCATCTCGCCCCGGACGAAGAACTCGCCCCTGAGATCCCCGTTCTGCCGGGCCTCCGCCAGCCAGTAGTTCAGATGCCGCTCCGCGCCTGCGTAGTCCCGGCGGCTCATGTATTCGTCCAGCTTTTCCCTTACCCGCCGCTGGGGGATGGGCGCGGGCCGGTCCTTATCCATGCACAGGGCGCAGTTGGGTTCCTCGTAATCCTCCCTGGAAAGGGGGCCGTAATGATCGTTCATAGGCTTCTCCTTTTATTCTTCCTTCGGCAGCAACAGCCCGCCCAGCAGGATGATCTGCTCGGGCAGGCGACGGCCCTCGGACCACTGCAGCGATTCTCCCAAATACCGTTCCAACGCGCCGCCGCAATCCCCGCCCAGGGCTTCGATGGAATACCGCATCCTGTCCGGCGTCCGGCAGGGCTGCCCCTCTATCCGAGCGCAGACAGAGCACCATTCGCACTTGCCGGGAAACAGGGCCAGGCTCCCCGGGACCTCGGCCTCCATGGCCAGCAAGGCCCGGGCCATGGCCTCCTTGATCTTCGGCAGCTCCTTTTCTTCGAAGGCCCGCCGCTCCCCGGGGAACAGCCGATCCTTCCGAAAGACCAGCTTCCGGGCGTACAGGCGCAGGGAAGCATACCGCTCCCAGATCGCCATGGGGTCGAAGGAAAAGGGCGGACAGGACCAATACCGCCCCCAGTTGGGGCAGTCCCGGCAGTACCCCGAAAACAGGGGCACGTCCACCAGCGTCTCCCGGAATTCCTTCAGGGGGACGGTCCTTTCCAGGGTCGTGCAAGTATACAGCTTCGTTTCTTCCATACGCCTATGCTACCATGCCTGCACCGGTTTGACAAGATGCTCCCGCCCCTGTTTCCCGCTGCCTTGACGCCGGCCCCCCGGGAATGATACTATAGTACTGCAACCGGACGAAAATTTTCTCAAAAAAAACGGCGAAAAAACAGCGTCCGGATCGTCATACAGGATAGAAGGCGCATTTACCGTATCCCCATGCCTTCTTTCGGAAAGGAGCGCCCATGAAACAATACAAGGTATCCGTCCTGCTGCTTCTGGCCCTGCTGGCACTCAGCCTCCTTTGGGGCGGATGCACGCTGAAGAACGAGCTGCTGGATGAGCAGATGCGGATCGTGGTGTCTGCTTTGAACGATAACGACGCAGAGCGGCTCAATGCCTGCATGATGCCCGGCATGGGAGACGGGGACTCCCTGGCGCAGGGGTTCAGCAGCATGGAGAGCATTTGGATCCCGGTGGACACGGACCAGGTCAAGCTGGTGCGTTTTCAAAAGAAAACCGACGTCGCCGCCGAAATAAGAACGGTGACCTATGAGGGCGACTATCGGCTGCCCAGGACCGACGAACCCAGGTTTCTTCACCTCACCTATCAAGAGATCGGAGAAAAGAAGGGGCTGGTGAGCGTCTATATCACCTGGGGAGATGAGAAGGTTGGGGGAGCCAGGGAACCGATCCAGACGGTGATGGACCTTATCTGTCTGGCGGCGGCCATCGTCACTATCGTCGATATCGTGCGCCACAAGCCCCGCAAGTACGGCTGGTACATCGTCCTGGCTCTGTTCTCCTTCAGGGCGTTCACGTTCAACAGCTCTGCGCTGTCCTTCTATGTCAGGCTTCCCCTGGGCGCCATCGTCTACTGGTGCCTCCGCAAGCGTATCCTGGCAGCGGCAGCTCCCAAAAAGAGCGGCGGGTATCCGGCGGACCTGGAACCCGTGTCGTTTTCCGAGGCTCCTGAAACCGCTGAAACCGTCGAGACGCCTGAAACGCCCGAGCCTTCCGGCGCGTCCGAAGCGTCGGCCTCCGAACCGACGGACGAGACAAACTGAGGGGCCATTCTTTACGCTCTGTTTGCATTTGCTCTCTTGCGATTTCGGGGTCAGGGTGCGATAATATATTAAATCCACACCGAATCGGGAGGAAAGAACCATGAAGGAATTGAACGTAGGCGTCCTGGGGGCCACCGGCGCGGTGGGTCAGGAGATGCTGAAGATATTGGCGGAGCGGGATTTCCCCGTGAAGAGCCTCCGTCCCCTGGCCAGCGCCCGGAGCGCCGGCAAGACCATCCTGTTCCGGGGGGAAAACGTGCCCATTGCGGAGGCCAAGGAGGACGCCTTCCGGGGCCTCGATTTGGTCCTGGGCGCGGCGGAGAACGATATCGCCCAGCGCTTCGCTCCCCACATCCTGGACGCCGGGGCTGTGTTCGTGGACAATTCCAGCGCCTTCCGGCTCCGGGAGGACGTGCCCCTCATCGTGCCGGAGATCAACCCGGAGGACGCCCAATGGCACAAGGGGATCCTCGCCAACCCCAACTGCACCACCATCGTCACCCTGGTGGCCGTGGCGCCTCTGGCGAAGGTCAGCCCCATCGAGACCATGATCGCCTCCTCCTATCAGGCGGTCAGCGGCGCGGGCTTGGCCGGCATGCGGGAGTTGACGGAGGAGATCGAGGCAGGCCTCAGGGGCGAGCCCTATGCGCCCAAGGCCTTTGCCCACCAGATCGCCTACAACGTGATCCCCCAGATCGGATCCGAGCAGTTCATGGGCTACACCAGCGAGGAGATGAAGATGCAGAACGAGGGCCGCAAGATCCTCCATCTGCCCGAGATGCAGGTGAGCTGCACTTGCGTGCGGGTGCCGGTGGTGCGGTCCCACAGCGTATCCGTGGTCCTGCGCACCAGGGAGAAGATTTCCGTGGACCGGGCCCGCACGCTCATCGCCGCCGCCCCCGGCTGCAAGCTGGTGGACGACCTTCCCAACCATGTTTACCCCATGCCGCTCGATACCTCGGACCAGGACCTGGTCTATGTGGGCCGGATCCGGGAAGATCTCACCTCCGACCGGGGCCTCAACCTCTGGTGCTGCGGCGACCAGGTCCGCAAGGGCGCCGCCACCAACGCGGTGCAGATCGCGGAATTGCTGCTGTAACGCTTTTTCAACCGAAAAACGGCGGATAAAAAGAAAAGCTTAAGAAGGTAATGCAGGAGGTTACCGCTTAAGCTTTTTTCGTTGTATCAGATGCAGCATGAGCCACAGGCACGCCGCGCCCAGAAGCACGCCGACGGCGTCGATGCACATGTCTCGAAACTCGCAGGACCGGCCCGGGGTGAAGGCCTGCTGTATTTCATCCAGAACGCCCCGGACCACGCCCAGCAGCACCGCCGCCGGGAACGCCCGCCGGAGCGGCAGATCCGCCGAGAAAGCGCCGAAGGTCAAAAAGCCCAGCGCGGCGAAGAGGATGAGATGGGCCAGCTTGCGCACGACGAAAGACCAATCCTCCATGCGCAGCACCTGTTCCGAGGGCGACAGGCCGGAAAAACGCCTGTCAAAAATCGTCAGCAGGTAACGGATGACCCCGCCCGAGGTCTGGTCGGACTGATGGTCGGATTCCATGGAGAAGCAGAATATGAGCCCCATCCAGGCGATGACCAGCGCCCAGAGTCCCACGCGCAGCCATGCTTTGCGACGATCCATACGCCCTTCCCCTTTCCCGCTCTTTGAATCATTATACTGAGAAACAGCGCGAAAGGCAACACCGCTACTGCAGCCGATACCGTTCCTCCAGCAGCGGCTGGCAGTACGCAAACAGGGCTTCGACGGAGACAAAGCGATACAACACCCCCGTCGCCAGCTTGACGCAGGAGATCAACTTGCTCCCATGATCGATCCAAACGCGGATGTTCCCCTCTTCCATAGGCGTCCCTCCCTATTTATAAGACGCCGAAGGAAGCCAAAAGGTGGCAGGCTGTTCCGTTTTTTTTGTTTTTTTTTCGGCAGCCTCCTCAGCAGCGTGCCCGCCGGTTGGGTCCCTTCGATCCGCCGGCCTGCCCCGGGCCGCGCGGCCGTCTTCGGGCGCAACGGCTAGGAGGCCGTCTCCCAACGGGAATGGGGCAGCCGCAGGCCAGTATTCCGATCTTTCCTGTTGCCAAATGCAGGCCGTTGTTTTATACTCGTTTCATCAGCCATCTCACCTAACCGGAGGATCGTATGACCCAGGCAGAACAGGCGCTTCTTTCCCTGATACGCAGATCCCTTTTTCAATCCGCCGAGGACTTCTCCCCCGACACGGATTGGAACGCCGTGCTGACGGAAGCGAAGCAGCAGTCCGTCGTGGGGATCGCCGCGGAGGCCCTCCCCGACAGCTGTTCAAAGGAGGTCCGCGCCGCGTGGAAAACCGCCGCACAGCAACAGTTTGTACGCAGCATCTTCTATTGGAACATCCAGGATGAACTTCTCCGGCTGTTTGCCGAGAACGACGTCCCCTATGTCATCCTCAAAGGGACCGCCGCCGCCATGTACTATCCGAGCCCCTTTCGCCGCGCCATGGGCGATATCGATATTTTGGTCTCGCCGGAACAGTTCGATCACGCCTGTGCGGTGTTGACGGAAAACGGATATACGCCCGTGCCCGTGCAGAACGATCGGCATATCGTATACGCCAAGGCGTCCGTCCACGTAGAACTGCATCACACCTTCAGCTATCTGGATTTGGACCTGGAGGAGGCGATCCTGTCCGGCCTGCCTCGCGCGGAACGCTGCGTTGTGAAAGGCCACACCTTTTATGCTCTGCCGGCGATCGAAAACGGATTGGTCCTGCTGGCCCACCTGTGGGATCATCTGCACACCGGCGTTGGTCTGCGGCAATTGATCGATTGGATGCTGTTCGTGCATGCGCACCTTGACGACCGTCTGTGGACCGCCGCGTTTTCTTCAATGGCCAAAAAATACAGGCTGGAAAAGACCGCTATCGTCGCCACGCGCACCTGCCAGCTCCATCTTGGTCTGCCCGCAGACGCCGCCTGGTGCGCCTCTGCCGAAGCCCCGCTCTGTGAGCAGCTCCTGTCGACGATCCTGCACTCCGGCAACTTCGGGCGAAAGGCGGCCAATGCCGGCAAGACGGCGAAAAAGGCTCAAACCGTCCTCTCCAACATGCATCGGTACGGTCTGCTCCAGGTCCTGCAAACGAGGGGTGAACTCAACTGGTCCGTCTGCCAAAAGCACCCATGGCTGAAGCCGTTCGCCTGGCTGTATCAGCTCATCCGCTATCCCGTCCTGTGGTTCCGATCCCCCCGACACCGGAAGCTGTCCTCCCTGATCGAAGCTGAGAAGGAGCGGACCAAGCTGCTTCGGCGGCTCAAATAGGGCCTGCGGCATCCCGCCCCGTTGTCAATAGGATTTGCGCGTTCCGATCCGGGATAATCCCGGCATGGCCCCGAGGCGCGGAAGAAGCCCAAGGGCGATCTTTCGGATCAGGCGCCGCCTGCCCAGCGGCACGGAAGCTCCCATTCCGCCGCGGATCGCCGGGGCGGCGGACAGCCCGGGCGGAAGGCTATCGTTCTTAATAGCTCATGTCCTAAATTTCGGACATTGGGCGTGTTATCCTGTCCTCAGAAAAAGGGAAATCCCGGCTGCATGTCACGGCACAGTATTTTTGATTTGACAGGAGGCGTCCCATGGAATACGAAATCATTCGCAGCGACCGAAAGGAAATGGTATTATAGATCCGCAAGGGCAAGGTCATTGTTCTGGCGACGCCAGATACCGCCGAAGAGGATGTCCTCCTTAGCATAAGGATCCACAGGGACGAGATTGAGAAGAAAATTGCCCAATGGCAAGAACGGGAAAAGGAAAGGGAAAGCATTCACCGGCTTACGAAGGAAGAGCTGGCGGAGCTGAAACAGCGCACGGGGGAATTGATCGCGGAGCGCGTAAAGGTATGGGCTCCGATCGTCGGTGTGGAATACGGCAATATCACCATAGGCGCAAATTATCCGATTTTGATCTGTGCCGTCCTTGGATGTCGCAGAGGCGAGGCGTTGGGGCTCCAGTGGCAGGACATTGACTTCAAACAAGGTACGATCAATATACGACGTGCATATATCTATAATTCTCTAACACAGCGTAACGAGATAGGTGACCTCAAAACCAAAACCAGCAAACGCACCCTCCCGCTGCCAGAGATGCCAAAAAACGAGTTGCTTAAGCTCAAAAATCGTGATCAGGAAATCTGTTCTTCTCTTGGTGTAGAAATACCGTACCTGTGTATCAATGAGACTGGTCAAATCCTCACCCCTAATGTCTGTTCTCATCATTTCCATCAGGCGGCGGTAAAGATTGGACTAAAAGGCATGCGCCTCCATGATCTGCGGCATACGGTTGTGACATATATGCTGGATGCTGGCGAGAACATTCGAACTGTCCAGGAATTTGTCGGCCATTCCGACCCTGGTTTCATGTTGCGGCAATATGCTCACGTTCTGGAAAAGAGCAAGAAACAAGCCTCAGATCGCCTAATGCAATCGCTCTTTGGGCAAAGTTCATAGTGCTTTTATCACACTTCATGGTAGGATTATGGGAGGAGTCACGATTTTGGGAGTCAATTTCAAAATCGAGCTCCTCCCAAATTCCTCCCAAGGGCCAGCTTCCGGAGATTTAGGATAAGAAAAAAGCCCTAAAACTCTACGTTTTTTGGGCTTTGTTCTGGAGGCGCCACCCGGAATCGAACCGGGGATGAGGGTTTTGCAGACCCGTGCCTTACCGCTTGGCTATGGCGCCATATGGAGCGGGAAACGGGGCTCGA
>CADCMN010000057.1 GCA_902802575.1 uncultured Eubacteriales bacterium
ACTATCCCATGGGGGTGAAATGGTTTCGACGGGGATAGTGAGGGCCGGATAAGCGAGCCGAAGCCCCGAGCTTCGTTAAAAGCGGGAAAACTGTTAAATATAACAGACAACAACTACGCACTTCCTGTCGCTGCCTAAGCGCGCGACAGCGTCCGCCTGAGAAGACCTATCGTCTCAGATACGGGCGTCATTTAGGATAGGGAACGAACCCGGGTAAGCTTTGCCCCGGGCCGGACTTTATGAAGCTACCGGACCGGCGATCCCGCCGTTGGGAGCGCCGAAAGGGGAATACTTGTACGACGGCTACGCTCGTAGAAAGTTGGGTCATCATGTTCTCGGACGGGAGTTCGACTCTCCCCACCTCCACCACAAAAAAAGCACCACCATTCGGCGGATGCTCATAAGAAAGTTTTGATTAAAAAAATCTGGGCATCTGTCTGACAAGGTTGGCAAAAACAGAATCCCGGACTGTTGTATCTCTGCAGCAGTCCGGGATTCTTATCTCTATTGTCTCAGAGTTAATCCGCGGTATAGTTTTATATCTTGCCATCTTTGTTTAAGAGGCGGTAAATTAACAGCGAGATTCCACCTGAAGCGAGAATGACAAGAATATCTATAGGCGCCAATACCAGCTTCCCTAATCCCTCAAACAAAAACCCACTTCCAAATCTGTACAGATTTCCGCTGAGCAAGATCATCTCGCCGATATACATGGCAATTGTCACTATAGCAGCGATTGCTGTTGGAAGTGCCAGCGAGAGCAGTTTCCTTTTCCCCATAGTAAACGACCCGGTATATACGCCCATTGTTATACCCAAGAGGGCAAAGAACACAGCCATCAGTACGGCAGAAAGCGGAGAAACTGTTATCTCTCCAGTCCGATAGAAAGCGGTAAAACAAGCCCAGATACACATCCCCAGAAACGCCGCGCTAGTTATCGTCTGTACGACCAGTGCTTTTTTCCTGCTATGATCGCCGGTTCGAATCATCTTTGCAATGCCGTAAAAGCAATTCAGAAGCGATACGATAATCACGACAGATATCAGATAAAAATGGATCTTAAAGGCTGGGCTGTACCCACCCAGAAGCACATCCACGGCCTCCCAAGTCCTGGTTTCAAACTGTTCCGGTGGAATGTAACATAATGACATCTGCCAGCTTTCCAGTGGGATTAGTTCCTGCGTCTGAACCAGGACTTTAGTCTCCATGATCCTTTCAGCCAGAAAAAATACGGCAATGGAAGTAATAGAGCCAAAGAGCAAATCAAGCTTCCTGGACAGTCTTTGGAACAAAGGAATTAACAGTACGCCCACGATCAGAGCAATCGCAATCGGTGTATATGGAATGATGTACTTCGGGTATTCCTCGATAGGAACCGCTCCGTTCTGCACCATTTTTGTAATAACGCTTATACCCATATACAGTGGGTAAATAGAAACAGCAACGGCTACCGCAAGAGAATACCAACAATACTTTTTATAATTAGTATTACTCATGGTTTATTTTCCCTTCCATCCCAGATAGTTTCTATACACCGTGAAGTGCTTATACCCTGCATCTAATTGTGAACTTACCATCCCGGCCCAAATACCTTCCCACGTCGCTGTAGGATCGTCCACAAGAACATAGTTATCATAGCTTGAAAATAATGCTGTGGAAGAAGGAGCATCTCCAGTAAAATGAAGAAGGTACTTGAATGTTTCCTCATAATCCAACGCCTCTACAGTACTCTCGCGCACCTTTACCGAATACTCTGTTCCATCGTATTCGACCAGATAGAAGAAAAGCTCTGGATACTTGTCTTTCTCTTCCGCATATAATTCTGCGCTCATACGTTCTTTATCAAGAACGTAGTAATGGGCGCAAAGGACCGAGGCCGGGGTCCCGTTACTGACGGTCTGGAAGAATGTATCCCAAGTCTCATTTCCAGAAGTGCATCCCTGCAGTTCAAAAACAGGTATATTTGATTTTCTGGCCAACTCCAGCGCATCATCAGCAGAGCATACAGTTTGGAAAAGGGCCTCAAGATCCTGATTTGTATTATGGGACATCGTATTTTCCTCACTATTCCCTTTATCTACTGAGCACGAGGCAAGCATAACAACAGCAAGCACAGCCAGCAATATGATCATTGTTTTCCTCATGTTGAACCTCCTCTTATCCCGCATTAGTCAGCAGAGTATAGATGATCGCAATGATCAACAAAGCGAATCCAACGCTGGAAACTAATGTCATCTGCTTATATGACAGGACGTTTTCAATTCTTGTCCGGACTTTTGCTCCGCCAAAAGCAGAAACAAATACGTTTTTATTCTGGACACAATTCAAAAGCGTTCGAGCGTATTCTTTACGTTCTTCATCGGTATATTTGGAAACAGCTTTCTCATCACATGCCAGCTCCAGATCTGCAAGAAACACCTTCAGAAACAGCCAAGACAGTGGATTAAACCAATGAACTGCCGTCAGCAGAAATCCTATCAACCTCCAAAGATTGTCACAGCGCCGAATGTGAGCCCTCTCATGCTGCAACACATATTCCCGATCCGTATCCGCAAAAGATGCCGGCAAAACGATCTTGGGTTTTATAATTCCGTATACAGCCGGGCTTTCGATTTTCTCGGACAAATACACATTCGGGTCCAGTAGACGCGAATCTTTAATTTCACGCTTCGTAGCCATATACAGTATTGCCAAGGCGATAATGATTGCCAACGTACCAATGAGCCAGATAAACCCTGCAATTTCAAAGACTCTGCTGAGCATATTGACCTTATATGTAATAGGGAAATAGCTGTTTGCAGCCATAATGGCGTTAGTCATAGATAGAGTTAAGTCATCAGCAGGCTGTAAAACAGTTACTGTCTTTGTGGTAAACCGTGATATGAGAGTCATTAGACTGTATGGACTGTTTATGCCAAAAGGGATGCACATCCGTAAAAACGGAATGACCCACAGAAATACCGACACTCTGTGAGGAATGAATTTAACTTTCCGTATAGCCAAAACCAGTAGACCCATTACAGAAGCAACAATGCTCATATTGAAGATCCAATAGCAACACTCACCAATCATAATGCGTCACCTTTTATCAATGAGGTCCCGGAGTTCCTTAATCTCAGTATCTGACAAATCTTCATCTTCGAGCAATGCTGAAAACAGTGCCTTGCGTGACCCGCCAAAAACCTTGTTCAACAATGACACGGCTTCTTTCTTCTGCATTTCTTCCTGTGAAACTAACGGCGTGCAGATGAATCCAGGATCAGTACGTTTGATAAAACCTTTTGATTCAAGTTTTTTAATTACCGTATAGGTCGTGTTTTTATTCCATCCAATAGAATCTGCGGCAATCAAACTGATTTCTTTTGCAGAAAGAGGTCCTCTATTCCAGATGATTTCCATAACTTTGGCTTCACTGTCAAATAGCTTTTCTTTCATAACAGCACCCCCAGACTATTTGTGTAGTCTATACTATCACAATAGTCCAGATTTGTCAAATGCCAGATATAGAATTGTGTAAAAACCAGAAAACGGTCTTTCCCCGCCTCTCATTTCAATCAAACAAGGCAAAATGCTATATGAACGCAATTGTCATTTTCCTAATTATGTGGCTTTAGCGTTTTGCAAAAAACGCGCAGCTCACACGAAGTGTGATCTCTGGGTTTGGGAGGTGTTCGGGGCGAGCCGGTGCAGAAATTGCGCGCAGGTCCGGATCTGTACACTGCTTGCCAAGTACTGAACAGCCATCCGGACATTCGCGCAATTGTGCAAAACCTGTATGTGCAGGCCCTGCTTGCCAGGTACTGAAAGCCTGGCAAGCAGTAACATCTTAAGGAAGTCATCTGGTACGTAGGCCACTATGAAAGTCATTTCAGGTCAATTATGGAGTCCAAGCTGAAAAGCGAAAGCAGGGAGATCCTTCGTGCCAGGCAAAAGCAGCTTGAAAAGGACGAGAAGCGCATTGCAGAATTGGATCGTCTCTTCGTCCGACTCTACGAAGACAATGTGGCATCCCGGATCAGTGATGACCGCTTCGCCATGATGAGCCGGGCCCATGAAGAAGAGCAGCGAGAACTGAAAGCGGAAGCCGAAGTCTTACGGCAGGAAATTGAAACACAGGAACAACAGAACCAGAATCTTGAACAGTTCATTCAAAAGGTCAGAAAGTACGCAGAACTAACAGAATTGACGCCATACGCAGCGCATGAGCTGATCAAGGCAATCTATGTCGGGGCTCCGGATAAAAGCAGCGGAAAACGCCGTCAGAGCATCCATATCTGCTATGATCTGATCGGGTTCATCCCGCTGAGTGAATTGATGGAACAAGAAATGGCATGACCCGAAGATCATGCCATTTCCAGAAAACTATAAAACTTTCTTACGAGGGGCGGCCTTTTGGTGGTGCTTTTTTTGTACGGTATGGGGAGAGGAGAACTGACCGCGGTAGTGAATGAAGCGCCAGTGGCGCTTCAGAGCCGCGGTCTGAGCGAGCCCGCAGGCGAGTGTTCGACTCTCCCCACCAAACGCGGGAACTCATGAGAAGACTGAGTTTTTCTTCATAGTCTCCTTCTCTTGCGAGCCTGCAGACGCGACATTCGACTCTCCCCACCACCACATGGTTGAGTTTCATGCATCTCAATGGTATACTAATTTTATGGAAAAATCTGCCTACCTCCTCGACCCCTGCGGGGCCTCGTCCCTGCCGTTCTGGAAAACCAATAGCATCACCATACCGGATGACCTGCTGATCCTGCGGGAGGGCGATCCGCGCCTTCAGGAAGCCTGTCCGTCCTACGTTGATACGCCATATTTCAAGCTCATACATCGCTTAGAGAAAACATGTTCGCCTTGCCTTCCCGACGGCTTTCATTTTATTCGTCCCAACGTAAGGGACATGTCCCGTCATATAGCCTTCTGCTACGATAAAGAACGAGCTTCAGAAGATGAGCTGTTTGCTTATCGTCAACGCCCTACCTATTCGCCCGATCTATGGCTGGCCATCCTGGATGAGACGATGGGCAAGATCATCGCTTCCGGCATCGCCGAAGTGGACAGAGACATCCGAGAGGGCGTGTTGGAATGGATTCAGGTCTCCCCGACCCATCGTCGCAGGGGATGGGGGAGGATCATCGTCAAGGAGCTGCTGTACAGGATGACGGGCAGGGCCGATTTCGTGACTGTCTCCGGCAAGCTGGACGATCCTTCTGATCCGCGCGCTGTATATGCAAGCTGCGGCTTTGACGGTGAGGTGGTCTGGCACGTCCTCCGCAAAGCATAACGCTTCCATAGAATCCCACATACCACCATATCTGGTACATGAAACAGCACGCTGACACCATATCTTCCGATTTTTTGCTTCAAAATGTGAAAAATATATTGAACAAATTATGAACATGTGATATGGTATAGGGCAATACAAGGGGAAGGGAGGACACGTCTATGCCCAGCCGCAAAAGTCGTATGATCGGTTGTCTGTTAGGCGGCGCCATCGGAGACGCCATGGGATATCCCGTTGAATTCATGCGGTATACGGACATTGCCAGGCAATTTGGGGGCGCCGGCGTGCGCGACCTTTCCAACGGAAATCTGATCTCCGACGATACGCAGATGACGCTGTTTACGGCGGAGGGGCTGCTCAGCTCCCATCGGACGGGCAAATCTCCCGTGAAAAGCGTGTACCGGTCCTATCTCAGGTGGTACTATACCCAAAGCAAAGTTAAGATGCCAGGAGCAAAATATGAGGGCGGGCTGCTGAAAGAAGCCAAGCTGTTTGCGCTTCGTGCGCCCGGCTCCACCTGTCTTTCCAGCTTGAGTTCCGGTAAAATGGGCACGATTTCAGATCCCATCAATCACAGCCGCGGCTGCGGCGGCGTCATGCGGGTCGCGCCCTGCGCCGTATTCCCCAACGCCTTTGATCTCGGGTGCCGTGTGGCCGCCATCACCCACGGCCATCCCGGGGGATATATCTCCGCGGGTGCTTTTTCTGCGCTGTTGCAGAAGCTGTATTATGGCCAGTCTTTGCCGGATGCCCTGGCAGACCTTATTCGGGAACTGTCTGATATCGAAGACGCCCAAAGCACCCAGGACGCCCTGCAAAAAGCGGCGGATCTGGCCCAGGAGGGTCGTCCCTGTGCGCCCACCGTCAAGGAGCTGGGCGAGGGCTGGGTGGGGGAGGAGGCTTTGGCCATCGCCGTCTACAGCGCGTTGAGCTTCCCCACGGATTTTGCCCAGGCCGTGCGTTTGTCCGTAAACCACGATGGTGATTCCGATTCCACCGGCGCCATTTGCGGCAATATCATGGGCATGCTGCTGGGAGCCGGGGCCATCCCCGTGGAATGGCGGGATGGGGTAGAGCTGTGCAACTTGATCCGGGCCTATGCCGTGCGCCTGTCCACCATCCCCCAGGAACCGTAATCGATCACCGTAAACGTAAAAAAAAGCCTCCGAGGATCGCTCCCGGAGGCTCTTCTCATATGATCCTTATTCCGTGATCCCGAGCCGCTTCTTCATGGTCTTTTCCACGGCGTTGAGGATGTTCTCATAGCCGGTGCAGCGGCAGAGATGGCCAGAGAGGAGCTTGCGAAGCTCGTCCCGGGTATATAGCTTTCCGGTCTCCAGGATCTCCACGGCGGACATGATGAAGCCCGGCGTGCAGAAGCCGCACTGGACGGCGGTCTCGTCGATGAAAGCCTGCTGGATATCGGACAGCTCCCCGTTGGGGCCCATGAGCCCCTCCAGGGTCCTCACATGCTTGCCCCGGACCCAGACGGCCAGATAGATGCAGGAGTTGAAACACTCCCCGTCGATGATCACGTTGCAGGCGCCGCATTCGCCCACCTCGCAGCCCTTCTTCACGGAGGTCAAACGAAAGTCGTTGCGCAGCATGTCCGTGAGGGAAGCCCGGCAGTCCACCATGCAGGCCACGTCCTTACCATTCAGATTGAATTCAATAAGCCTGTATTGATCCTTCATTTTCATTCCCATTCCTTTCGTAGCAGTTTTGCCGGTTTCGCTTGCAACATTGCTGCGCTGGTCCGCAGCAAAGGCACAAACTACCGTGTGATAAACCTCAGTTTATCACACCTCCGCAGCGCTTGGTGGCTTCGATGAGGCAGCGCTTGGCCATCTCCACGGCGATATGCTGCCGGAAGGCCTTGGGCGCCCGCCAGGAATCCCGGGGATTGATATCCTTCAGGACCTCCAAAGAGAAGGCTTCGGCGTTCTCTATGGTGAGCGCCTTGCCCCGGATGAGCGCCTCCGCGGAGGGCGCCCGCATGGGCACGGGCCCGGCCACGCCATAGGCGATGCGCACCCGGTCGAAGGTCTGCTTGTCGGGGGACAGCCGCACGTTCACGGAGCAGCCCGTGGTGGCGATGTCCATGGCGTTGCGCATGGCGTACTTGTAGTAGGAGCCGAAGGAGTTGTCGTAGCTCTCCTTGGGGATCAGGATGGCTGTCTGGATCTCGCCCGCGCGGATATCCACGGTGCTGGCCTTGATATAGAAGTCCTTGATGGGCACCAGCCGCTTGCCGCCGGGGCCGGTGAGCTCGATGACGGCCTCCCAGGCGTGGAGGGTGGAGGCGGAGTCGGCGCTGGTCACGCCGTTGCAGGTGTTGCCGCCGATGGTGCCGATGTTGCGGATCTGAGGCCCGCCCACCAGGTCCACCGCTTCGCCCAGCACATTGATATACTTCTGGATGATGGGGTCCCGGGTAATGTGGGAAAAGCTGGTGAGGGAGCCGATGCGGATGGCCTCGTTTTCATCCAGGCTCACGCCCCGCAGCTCGTCGATGAGATAGATGGAGATGAGCTCCTTGCCGGCCCGCTTGCCTTCCCGCATCTGGACCAGCACGTCGGACCCGCCGGCGATGATCTGGGCTTCCGGGTGAGCGAGCCTGAGCTCGATGGCCTCCTGCACACTGAAGGCCTCATACAGTTCTTTCATATCGTACATGGCTTATTTCTCCTCTCTCCAGGGATCGTGGATGAGCCCTTCTTCACTGAAGCGTTTGAACAGCACCTTGGGGTTCATGGGCAAGTCATCCACAGCGACGCCGGTGGCGTTCAAAATGGCGTTGCGGACGGCAGGGGCCACAGGGGTGGCCGGGGGCTCGCCCAGGGCCTTGGTCCCGAAGGGATTGGTGGGCTCGGGATTCTCCACGAACTGAGCCTCCAGGTGGGGATGGTCCAAGGTGGTGGACAGCTTGTAGTCCAGCAGGTTGTTGTTGAGACCGCGGCCGGTCTTGCCGTCATAGAGCAGCTGCTCGGACAGGGCGTAGCCGATGCCCATGCTCATGCCGCCCTCCACCTGGGCCGCTGCCAAGGCCGGGTTGATGAGCTTTCCGCAATCGTGTACGTTGATGATCTTCTTGACCTGGCACCGACACAGGGGCACATCCACCTCCACCTCGGCGATGCAGCAGCCGAAGGAGTAGGCGTTGGACTTGATCTGATAGGTGGACTCCGCCGTGATGTGGACGCTGTGGGTCAGGCTGTAGAACGCCTCCGTGGCCAGGTCCGAAAGGGGCATCAGCACCCGGCCGTCCGTGGAGCGGACGATGTTGCCGTCCTCGATGTCCATATCGTAGACCGGCATCCGGGTCAGCTCGTGGGCGTATTCCAGGATCTTCTTCTTCAGGATCAGGCCCGTCTGGGTGATGGAGAAGCCGCACACATAGGTCTGCCGGGAGGCGTAGGCGCCCAAGCCGAAGGGCGTCACATCCGTATCCTGGTTGGAAACCACATGGACGTCCGTGTAGTCCCTGAGGCCGATGACCTCCGCCGCCATCTGGGCGTAGGCCGTGTCCGCGCCCTGGCCGATCTCCGTTTCGCCCACCTGCAGCTGGATGGTGCCGTCCTGATTGAGGACCATGCGGCAGGAGGAATGCTCCAGGGAGATGGGCCAAACGGCGGTGTTGTACCAGAAGCAGGAGAGGCCGATGCCCTTGCGGATGGGGCCGGTCTGGTTTTTGAACTCCTCCCGCCGCGTATAGTAGTCCATATAGGCGATGGCCTTGTCCATGCACTGGTTGTAGGTGTCGAAGTAGTTTTCGTTCTTGGAGAACCCGTCCTTGAATCCCACGGGCATGATGTGCTGGCGGCGGTATTCCACCGGATCGAGGCCCAGCGCTTTGCACACGTCGTCCGTGTGGCTCTCATAGGCGAACATGGCCTGTGGGATGCCGTAGCCCCGCATGGCGCCCGCAACGGATTTGTTGGTGTACACCGTGTAGGCGTCGCATTCCACGTTGGGACAGGGGTACATCTGAGGGAAGCAGCCCATGCCCTTGGCGGCGATGGAATGGCCGTGGGAGGCGTAGGCGCCCTGGTCGGAGAACATCTCCAGCTTCCGTGCCGCATAGGTGCCGTCGGGCCGCACATAGGAGATGATGTGGAACTTGATGGCATGCCGGACCCGGTTGCTGATGAAGGTGTCCTCCCGGGGGACGTCGATCTTCACCAGCCGTCCGCCCAGCTCCCTGCAGATCCAGGCGCAGAGGGGCTCATAAAGGGTGTCCTGCTTGTTGCCGAAGCCGCCGCCGATGTAGGGCTTGATGATGCGGACGGAGCCCCAGGGAACGCCGATGGCCTGGCCCACCGTGCGGCGCACGATGTGGGGGATCTGGGTGGAGGAGACGATGACGGTCTTGCCGGCCTCCTCATAGGCGTAGCAGATGAAGTTTTCGATGTGGCAGTGCTGGACCGTGGGGGTGGTGTACCACTTGTCGATGCAGACGAGGCCCGGCTCCTG
>CADCMN010000058.1 GCA_902802575.1 uncultured Eubacteriales bacterium
AGGAGATGTCGCCCATGGTGTAGGTGATGCTGAAGAGGAAGTACATGAGGCCGAAGAACCACACGAAGGGCCACCCCTGGAGCTTGGTGTTGAAGGTGGCATAGATCACCAGGGAGGTGGTGATCATGCCCGCCAGGATCCAGGGCTTGAATTTGCCGTGCTTGCCCCGGGTGCGCTCGATGATGTTGCCCATGATGGGGTCGTTCAAAGCGTCGAAGATCCGGGCGCCGAACATGATGGCCGTGATGGCGGCGAACTGGCTCGTGGTGAGGTTCTTGGTGAAGAGCACGAAGGTCAGCAGAAAGTTGGTGACCAGGGTGTAGACCATGTCCCGGCCCACGGTGCCCAGGGGGAACATGATCAGATTCTGTCTGTCGCGTTTGGTTGGTTCCATAAGTCCTCCTCTGTGATGCACTGGTTAGCTAAACTGTACCATTTTTCGGAGAAAAAGGCAACGGGTCAAGAAAAGAATGAGGGATAAAATTGAAACGGCAGAAGCCATTCCGGATTCTTATCCCTGATAGGAAGCGATCCCCCATCCTCCTGAATCTTTACTCCATCCCGTATGTCTGTCCCCATATCTTCGGCGGGATGGGGTGGAGCAGAACAAACTCACGCTCCGTTGCTGATCCCTTCGCTTCGAGATGCCGCCTGGGCATCACATGATACTTGACGATTTGGCCTTTCTCATCCACGTCCAGCCGGTAGCCGGTGGATTGAAGGATCACCGATGGGCTGTGCTCGGATCCTTCTATGATATAACAACTGGTGACGTTCCGCGGCCGCCCATGCCCGTATTCAAAAGTCCAAACATCAAATGCAGTCGGTTTATCGCTGTCCATAATCACAGAATGCCAGATGGTGGCCCCGATGTGTCCGTCTTCCAGGAGCACGGCATATATCCCATCTTTCCAACGCTTCTCGCCGGTGAACAGGAATCCGAGACGCATGTCCCCCTCGCTGAGGATATACTCGGTGCAGACCCCGACCTCGGTATTCTTGTCCACCTTGACCAATCGATCCTGCCTGTCGAAATAATACACGTAATCGGGGTCCTTCGCGTTTGTGCACAGCCTGCCCCGGCGAATGTTCCCGATCACATGCTCCTCCAGAAAGTTGGGGCACATGGGCCCGCGGAGCATCACCTTTCCGCCGATCCCATGCTTTTTCCGGACGATCGTCGGCTCGATGGCCTCCGACAGATGCTGGTAGGAATACTCTCTCCGCGCCGCCTCCTGGATGACCCGGAAATACGTTTCCTTATTATCTAAAAAGCGAAAGAAATCCATCGTTTATCCTCCCGCCGGATGGATGCGCTGCGTTAATGGGCGTCGTTCAGAAATCCGAACACCCGCTCGTTGAAGTCTTTAGACTCCTCGTAGGCGGCGTGGCCGAGGCCCGGATAGAGGTGGAGGGTGCTGTGGGGGATGAGGTCCGCCAGGGCGCGGGAAGCCCCCGGGCCCACGATCCTATCCTCCTCCCCGCCCAGGATCAGAGTGGGGCAGGCGATTTTGGGAAGGTCGGCGGCGGCGTCGAAGGAGAGGGTGGCCTGGGCATTGGCGAGGAAGCGATCATAGGTCCTGGGTCGGCCCACGAAGCTGAGGAACGGGTACATCTTCCGATACTTCTTGAGATAGGCCGGGGAATAGCTCCGCTCCGCCGTGTCGATCATCAGGGCCTTGTGGTCCTTTCGCCGGGCCATGTCCATCCAGCCGGGGACGCAGCTGAGGATCACGTCGTTCACGGCGGGGGCGGTGACGGCCAGGATGAGCTTCTCCACCAGCTCCGGGTGGTCGATAGCGAGGTACTGAGCGATCATGCCGCCCTCCGACACGCCCAGGACAGAGGCCCTTTCAACGCCCAATTCTTTTATTGCCGCCGCCTGGTCCGCCGCCATGTCCCGGATCGTGTGGTCATCCGGCAGCGGGTCCCTGCGGCTGAACATATAGACGGTGAAGTCGCGAAAATATGGCGCATAGGGCTTGGCCAGCAGCAGGGCCTTCCCCGCCACCGTGGCGAGGCCGTCGGAGAGCCCCGGCAGGATGACGAGCTTCTTGGGCCCGCTGCCGAAGGACACGTAGGGCATGGTCCCGCCGTTCATGGAGATCCGCCCGTTTTTTGCGTTCCAAAGCATGGTTTTCGCCGTCCTTTCTGTGATGGTTTCAGTGTAATCCGTAGGCCCCGGCCTTGTCAATATGCACCCGTTGCTACCGAATTATTTCCAGATTGGGACCAGGGTGTGACATTTTTGTGCACCGATTGACAAGAGCTCCCCCGAGGATTACAATGCATCCAACATAAGCAAGGAGGTATACGCTATGCATACTTTAGTTTCTCTATTGATCGGCGCCATCGTGGGCTGGCTGGCCGGGAAGATCATGCACAGCAAGGGCGGTCTGATCCGCAACATCGTCCTGGGCCTTGCCGGCGGCGCTCTGGGCGGCTGGCTGGGCGGCCTCATCGGCGTGGAACCCACCAACTGGATCACCAGCATCCTGATCGGCATCGGCGGTTCCTGCCTCCTCATCTGGATCATGCGCAAGCTGTTCAAGTGACGTATCCCCTGCCCCTCCTTTGACTGCCGCAGACCATGGCGGCAGTCTTTTTTTGCCTTGATCCCCCATTTTTTGGACCCAACGCATTGTAATTGCGAAAGCACCGTGGTACAATGCCATATCAACAATGATATAAAGGAACGGGTATCACCATGAACCTGCTGCATTTGAAATACGCGGTGGAGATCGCCGAAACCAACTCCATGACCAAGGCCGCCGAAAGGCTGTACACGGCCCAACCCAATCTCAGCCGGGCGGTGAAGGAGCTGGAAAGCACCCTGGGCATTCCCATCTTCCGCCGCACCAGCAAAGGTATCTTTCCCACCCCTCAGGGGGAGGAGTTTTTGAGCTACGCCCGGATCATCCTCTCCCAGGTGGACGAGATCGAACGCATGTACCAGCAGGCGGGCCGGGAGCCTCGCCGGTTCTCCGTCTGCGGTCCCCACGCCTGCTACATCGCCTGCGCCTTCACTTCCTTTGTGCAGCATTTGGAATCCCCCGCCAGTCAGGAGATCTTCTATAACGAAACCTCTCCCTCCCGCGTCATCAACAATGTGGCGGACGCGGACTACCGTCTGGGGATCCTCCGCTATCCCACCGCCCACGACGCCAGCTTCAAAGAGCTGCTGAAGGAGCGGGGTCTATCCTGCGAGCTGCTGTATGAATTCAACTATGTGCTGCTCACTTCGTCCAAAAGTCCGCTGGCCGCCAAATCCGCCGTGCAGCTCAGCGACCTTGCTCCCCTCACGGAGATCGCTCATGCGGACCCCTTTGCTCCCACCCTGCCTCTCAGCATGGGACAGAAAAAGAATCCCGATGATCGGGTGAACAAGCATATCTACGTCTTTGAACGGGGCAGCCAGATGGATCTTCTGTCCCTGAATCCCAACACTTTCCTGTGGGCCTCTCCGGTGCCCCAGCGGATGCTGGATCAGTTCGACCTCATCCAGCGGGTATGCCCGGAGAACGACAGGACCTATCGGGATATGCTTATCTACAAAAAAGGATACGCCCTCACCTTCCTGGACAAGGCGTTCATCGACGAACTGGTGGCTGTGAAGCGCGAACTGGGCGGAGCAGAATAGGGCGAAGGATGTGCATATGAGTATCGACGCCGACAGAATCATCGCCATTCGAACGGACAAGATCGTATACCGAAACGGGAACACGGTCCTGAAGGTCTTCGACCCCTCCTACTCCACGGCGGACATCTTCAATGAGGCATTGAACCAGGCGCGCATCGAGGAAACCGGTTTTCCCGTGCCCAAGATCATGGACATACTGAAGCTGGACGGCAAGTGGGCGATCCGTCGGGAGTATGCCGAAGGATCTACCCTGGATCGCCTGCTGCAGGAAAAGCCGGGAGATCAGGAACGGTATCTCGATCTGTTCACCGACGTACAGCGGGACATCTTCGCTCTGAAAGCCAAGCAACTGAATCGGCAGAAATACAAGCTGGCCCAACACATCTCTCGGGCGCCTATCCCCGAGGAAACGAGAGAGCGGTTGCTGGAAGCCCTGTTTTCCCTGCCGGACGGCGGTGCCACCCTTCACGGCGATTTCATTCCCTCCAACCTGGTCCTGCTCCCTCAGGGCGGCTATTGTGTGTTGGACTGGACCCACGTGACCGAGGGAAACGAGCACGAGGATGTGGCCAGGACCTATCTGCAGCTTCTGAGGCGCTTCGACGAAGGCTTGGCGGAGCGGTATCTCTCGCTGTATCTCGGTAAGACCGGCGCCCGGCGGGCGGATGTGTTCGCCTGGATGGCTTCAGCCGCAGTCACGCTCCTGGTGCTGTGTCGCCCCAGCGAGCGAGGATTCTATCTTGGTAAGCTAAACCAATACATGCCATAGGAGAGGTGCTTATGCGGATCACAGTATGTCTGGGAGACTCCTGCCATCTCAAGGGAACACGTCGTGTAGCGGAGACGCTGCAAAGCCTGATCGCGGAGAACGGTTTGAAGGACGAGATCGACCTCTCCGGCACGTTTTGCATGGGTCGATGCCGCACGGGTGTCAGCGTCACGCTGGACGGCGAGTATTTTTCTTTGTCCCCTGAAACCACGGAGACCTTCTTTCGGGAGCAGATATTGCCCCGGATCACCAAATAAGAGTCACACAAAGGCATAGGGAGCGATATGGATCTTTTGGATAAAAACGGATTGACCGAAGCTGAATTTCTGGCTAAGTATCGGCCCGGCGACTGGCCGCGGCCCTCGGTGACGGCGGATATCGCCGTGTTTCGGGAAACCGAAGCTGGTTGGAAGGTGCTGCTGATCCGCCGGGGCGGCCACCCCTTCCTGGGGAAATGGGCTTTGCCGGGCGGCTTCTCAGAGCCCGGAGAGACCGTGGACAAAGCCGCGGCTCGGGAACTTCGGGAGGAAACGAGCCTTGAGGGCCTGTCCCTCCAGCCCGTCGGCTTCTTCTCCCAGCCCGGTCGGGACAAGCGGGGGTGGACCATGTCGGAAGGCTTTGCCGCCCTGCTGCCGGAAGATGGGCCTGCGCCCATAGCCGGGGACGACGCCCGGGAGACGGGCTGGTTTACCCTGGACAGCCGGTGGGACGAGGGGGTCCTCTCCCTCATCTTCGACGGACCGGAACGTTTCGAGGCGAAGCTCACCCGGGACGGGGCCTGCGCCTTTTCCATCCTGGACACCGGCGGCCTCGCTTTCGACCATGCCCACATCATCGCCCGAGCCATGGAGAAAATGGGGCTTATACAGCCGGAGCCCACGGACTTCGTCGCTCTGAACGCTCAGCTTTCCGCCCTGGTGGAGGGCGTCCCTCATCCCCTCAGCAATCTTTCCAACGCCGCCGCCCTGCTGTGGGAAGCTGTGGGCGGTCTCAACTGGGCCGGATTCTATCTTATGGAGGGCGACAGACTTATCCTGGGGCCTTTTATGGGCAAACCCGCCTGCATCGAGATCCCCCTCACCCGGGGCGTCTGCGGGGCCGCCGCCCGGACGGACGCGACCCAGCTGGTCCCCGACGTCCATGCCTTCCCCGGCCATATCGCCTGCGACTCGGCCTCCCGCTCGGAGATCGTGGTGCCCCTCAGACGAAACGGGCAGGTCTTCGGCGTGCTGGACATGGATTCCCCCCTGCTCCACCGGTTCACCGAGGCGGACAGAGCAGGGCTCGAAGCCTTCGCCCGCATTTTGGAGAAAGCCGTGGAGGGCCTATGAAGCTGGTCTTTATCCTCGGAGACGCCGCCGTGGGCAAGATGACCGTGGGGCAAGAGCTCATGAAGATCACCGACCTTCGGCTCTTCCATAACCATATGACCATCGAGCCCGTCCTGGAGATCATGGGCTGTTTCGACGGACAGCTCATCAACGATATGCGGGAGCTGATTTTCCGGCGCTTCGCCGCCTCGGACAACTGCGGCCTGATCTTCACCTACATGATGGCCTTTGATATGCAAAGCGACTGGGACTATCTGGAACATGTCAAGTCCATCTTTGCCCCTTACGGCACGGAGTTCTACTACGTAGAACTGATTGCGCCTCAGGCCGTCCGTCTGCGGCGAAACGCAAGCGCCAACCGCCTGGCGCACAAGCCTTCCAAGCGGGACGTCGAGATCTCCAATCAGCGCCTCCTTCGCGACGACGCTAACCACCGCTGCGTCAGCTGCCCGGGGGAGATCCTCTTCGAGAATTATCTGCGTATCGAAAACGCCGACCTCTCCCCCGCCGCTGTGGCAGAGATGATCCGGGACAGATTTGGGCTTTGATGCGCCCAAAACGATGAAAGCCCTTCGCATACAGCGAGGGGCTTTTGTCGCGTGTCCCGTTCAGTTTTCCTTTGCTTCCTTCTGTTTCTCCAGCTCCCGATCCAGCACCAGCTTGAACTGGGTCTCGTAGAGCTCCCGGTAGACGCCGCCCCGGGCGAGGAGCTCGTCGTGGGTGCCGCGCTCGGCGATGACGCCCCCCGACAGGACCATGATCTCGTCCGCCGCCAGGATAGTGGAGAGCCGATGGGCGATGACGATGCTGGTCCGGCCTGCCATGAGGTTCGTCAGGGCGTCCTGGATGGCGCTCTCGGAGATGGAGTCCAGGGCCGACGTGGCCTCGTCCAGGATCAGGATCTTGGGGTCCTTCAGGATGACCCGGGCGATGCTCAGCCGCTGCTTCTCGCCGCCGGAGAGCTTCAAAGATAGGTATCCTGGGTCACCATGCCGATCTGGCTTCTGAGGCAGGTGAGATCCATATCCCGCACATCCACACCGTCGATGAACACACGGCCGTCCCACACGTCGTAGAGCCGGGGGATCAGGTTGGTGATGGTGGACTTGCCGCTGCCGGAGGGGCCCACGATGGCATACATCTTCCCTGCGGGAACGACAAAGTCGATGTCCTTCAGGATCACCTTCTCCGTCTCATAGCCGAAGCGCACATGCTCGAAGCGGATCTCGGCGTCGATAAAATCGGGGGTCAGGGTCTTCTCCGGGGTGCTGATGGCGATCTCCCGATCGAAATAGTCGAAGATGCGGGAGAACAGGGCCAGGGAACGGGTGAAGTCCACCTGGATGTTCAGCAACGACTCCACGGGCCGGTAGAGCCGGTTGATAAGGGCCACCGTAGCGGTGACGGTACCAACGGTCAGGGCGGTATCCATGTTCTTGATGATGAACCAGCCGCCGGCGAAGTAGATGAGCAGGGGCCCGATCTGGGTGAACATGCCCATGACCACCCGAAACCAGCGGCCGCTGCGCTCCTCCTTCAAAGCGAGCTGGGTGACCTCCTCGTTGACGGCCACGAACCGCTCATACTCCCGCTTCTCCCGGGTGAAGAGCTTGACCAGCAGGGAACCGGAGACGGAGAGGGTCTCATTGATGAGCTGGTTCATCTCGTCGTTCTTGGCCTGGCTTTCGGTGAGCAGTTTCCAGCGGGTTCGGCCCACGCTGCGGGTGGGGATGATCAGGAGCGGGATCACCAGTATACCCACGCACGCCAGCTGCCAGCTCATGGAAAACAGAGCCACCAGGGTCGTGACCACGGTAGCCACGTTGCTCACGATGCTGGTCAGCGTTCCGGAGATCACGGAGGACACACCGCTGATGTCGCTGTTCATGCGGGTGATGATGTCCCCCTGCTTTTCCGAGGTGAAGAACGCATGGGGCATATGCTGCAGATGGTCGTACATCTGGTTCTTCATGTCGAAGATGATCCGGCGGCTGATCCAGGCGGAGATATAGCCGGAAAGCACGTTGACCACCTGGGACACGGCCAGAGTGCCCAGGGCCATCAGCAGCAGCTCTATGAGCAGCTTCATGTTGCGGCCGATGAGGGCCTCGTCCACGATCCGCCCCGTGATGATGGAGGGCAACAGCCCCACCACGGAGGAGAGGAGGATGGTGACGAACACCAGCACGAACTGGACCCAATAGGGCTTGAGATAGCCCATGATCCGCCGTATCAGCGTCCCGGTGACCTGGGGCATATTCTGCTTTTCTTCCTCGGTGAGGAATCCTCTGGGGCCGAAGTGCCCGCCCGGACCTGCCATGGTATGTCTCCTTTATTTCTCGCTCTTCTTGGTGGAGGTCGTCTTCTTGGCTGTGGAGGTCGTCTTCTTCGCCGTGGAAGAAATCTTCTTTGCCGTGGTGGAGGTCTTAGCCGCGGAGGAGGTCTTCTTGGCGGTGGACGCAGGCTTTTTGGCGGCGGAGGACGTCTTGCCGGCGGTGGAAGTCTTCTTCTTGCCGGAGGTGGACGAGGTCTTCTTTTTCTTTCCCGTGGTCGAGGTGGTCTGGGCCGGCGTATCGTCGCCCAGGAGGTTCACCAGGGAGCCCAGCAGACCGCCCGAAGCGCTTTGCTGTTGAGCTGACTGCGTGGCGCCGCCGCCCAGAAGGGAACCGAGCAGAGAGCCGCCGCCGCTTTGCTGGCCGGAGCTGCCGCCCAGGAGGCTCCCCAATAGGGAGCCGTTATTCGCGGATGACTGCGCCGGCTGAGTCTGAGCGGAACCGCCCAGGAGGGACCCCAACAGGCTTCCGCCGGCGTTGGAATCGGCGTCGCTGCCGGAGTTCAGAAGCATCTCCAGCAGGGAATCATTGGAGCTTTGCTGGGCCGGTTGGGACGAGCCGCCCAAAAGGGAACCGAGCAAACCGCCGTTGGAGCCGCCGCCGCCCAGCAATGACCCCAGCAGACCGCCGCTTTGCTGGCTGGAGCTGCCGCCGAAGGAGTTTTTCAACAGCAGGAACAGCAATATGGGCGCTGCGATCTTCAAAATGCTGCTGGCCTGGCCGTTGGACACATTGGCGCTGCTGGCCGCGCTCTGGGTGGCGGCGGAGCTGTTGCCGCCCAGGAGCATGGACAGCAGATCAAGGCCGCCGGCCCGGGTGCCGGCCCGGGTCACGGACTGCGTTTCCGCCGCGGCGGCGCTGGCGCGCTCAGCCAGCCGGCCGGATGCGCTGTCCTTCTCGATCGCCGGCAAAACGGCGTTGAGCACGTCCTCCACCTGCTTTGTTGTCACGTCCTTCCCCGCCGCTTTGGCGATGCTCTTCAGAGTGGTATCATCTAAAATGCTGCGAATGGAATCCATGTGTTAGATACTCCTTTCCAAGATAGCATAAAAATACCACAATCTTCGGCAAATGGCAATCCAAAGCGGGAAAAAATCACAGATTTTGTTTCACAACGGATTGCAACCTACTATCCCTTGTGGTATACTTTTTTTATCCATAGGATATATGGTGTATTTTCATAAGGGGGAACTCAACTTTGGAAGAAGAAAAGAAAGTCAAGGCCGCCAAGGCCCCGGAACAGAAAGCCCCTGCCAAGAAGGCAGAAGAAGCCAAGAAGCCCAGCGCCGCCGCTTTGAAGGCCGCTCTGGCTCAGATGGAGGAGCAGGAGACCGGTAAAAAGAAGAACACCGTCCTGTGGCGGGTGCTCGCCTTCGTCATGTGGGCATTGGCCATCGTGGCCATGTATCTGCCCCAGCTGGGTGATCTGGAGCTGCCCTTCGGCGCCATGCGGATGCTGGTCCTGAAGAACTACACGCCCATGATCATCGACATCGTGGTGGCCGTGGCTCTGTGCATCGGCGCTGCCCTGCTGTGGAAGAAGGCCAACCACATCCATCCCGTCAAGTCCCACAACAAGGTCGTCCAGTTCATCTGGAACCAGCTGGGCCTCATCATGGCCTTCCTGATCTTCTTCGTCATCGGTCTCGTTCTGATCCTGAAGAACGACAAGCTGGACGCCAAGACCAAGAAGATCGCCATTGCGGCTCTGGCCGCCATCACGCTGCTGGTGGGCGGCGTCTCTGCCGACTACCATCCCGTGACCCAGGACGAAGTGGACAAGGTCACCCAGGAGTACAACATCGACACCCAGGATCCCGACGGCTGCTACTGGACCACCTACGGCCGGAAGTATCATCTTTATGATGACTGCCAGGCTCTCAGCAACACCTCTGCTGAAAACCTGCATCACACCTCCCTCCAGGAAGCCTGGGAGAACAACCGGGGCGAGCTTTGCAGCTTCTGCGCCAAGCGTGCCAGTGACAACGGTCTCACCGACACCCCGGCCATCAGCTCAAGCAACCCGTAAACGCTGATATACGAAAGAGCCGCCAACCATGGCGGCTCCTTTTTGTTGCGCTCGCTATACCGTCCGGGGGGTGCGGCTGATGTAGAAGAGG
Source organism: uncultured Eubacteriales bacterium (assembly GCA_902802575.1). Classification (GTDB taxonomy): domain Bacteria; phylum Bacillota; class Clostridia; order Christensenellales; family CAG-138; genus RUG472. The sequence goes on from CADCMN010000058.1 coordinate 10,194, forward strand.
GCCAGGGCGCCGGGGCCCACGTGGCTGCCGGTGACGGGCTCGTAGGGCACCGTGAGAATGGGCAGGCTGGGGAACTTGGCACGGATGCGAGCCACGAGGCTCTGGGCGTCGGCAGAGCAGCCCGCCTGGGCGATGCCTATCCCGCAGGCGTCCTTTTCGTCGATGTTCTCGATGAGATCGTCCGCCAACGTGCGGATGGAGGCCTTGCGGCCCACAGTCTTGTTGATGACCACGATGCGGCCCTCCTCGTCCCCCCGGAGGATGGGCTTGATGTTGAGAACGGAGGCGATGACCGCCTTCATGCGGGAGATGCGGCCGCCCCGCTTCAGGTACATGAGGTCGTCTACGGTGAAGATCTGCATCATGTGGGTCCTGAGCCGGTCCAGTTCCCGCAGTACCTTAGCGATATCCGCTCCCGCCTTCTGGAGTTTTTGGGCGGCCAGCACCAGCAGTCCTTCCCCCAGGGACGCGCCCTTGGTGTCGAAGACCTCGAAGCGGTGATCGGGATACCTCTCCCCCGCCTCCCGAGCCGCTATCATCGAAGCGCTGTAAGCGCCGCTGATGCCGGAGGACATGCCGATATACAGCACGTCGTTGCCCGCCGCCGCTTCCCGCTCAAAGATCTCCCGATACGCCTCGGAGTTGATCATGGAGGTGGTTGCGACGCCGCCGTTCTTCAGATCCTCGTAGTATTCTTCATATGGAAATGCGTCGGTATCGAGACAGCACTCTTCCGGTCCGCCGTTGTGGATGAAATGAAAGGGCAGCACGCCGATGCCCAGCTCCCTGCACAGGGGCCCCGGCAGATTGGCTGAGGTGTCCGTCCAGATTTGATATGCCATTCGTTTGTTTCTCCTCTATCTAATAACTAATATTATATTAAAACATCATCTTGATTCTGTCAACTGATTCACAGAAATGTTTCATTTGTATATTATTGATACGCACTTGTCATCTGTCCATAGGCGGTGTATAATAATATATCATATTAGGAGAAACGAATGTGTCCTACGATGTGAAACTGATCGGCGCCAAGCTGCGCCGGTGGGAAAACTACCTCAACAGCTTTCATCTGCCCCAATGGGATGAGCTCCCGGACATGGATCTGTATATGGATCAGGTGGTGATGCTGCTGCAGCGGTATCTCAACTTCCTGCCGGAAGACGAACACGGGAACGCCGCCATCACCGCCAGCATCATCAACAACTATGTGCGGCTGAAGATCATGCCGCCGCCCATCAAAAAGAAGTATACCCGGGTCCACATGGCCTATCTCATCATGGTCTGCTCCCTGAAGCAGAGCGTGAACATCCCTTACATCCAGAAGATGCTGCCCCTGGGGCTCACCGAGGCAGAGGTGCGCCGCATCTACGAGGAATACGTGAAGACCCATCACGACATGTGCCTGGCCTTCATTCAGCTGGTCCGGGCCGCCGGGGACGACGTGCTCCATAGCCCCGAAGCTCAGAGCGTGGACGTGGAGCGGCTCGTTTACTCCTCCGCCATCGTCTCCGGCTTCTCCAAGCTCCTGACGGAGAAGATGGTCCACCTGGAAGGCGAGACCATGGATGCTCAGCCGGAGAGCGAAGTGACGCTGAAACGGAAATAAAGATACAACCACAGACACAAAAAAGCGAGCGCTCCCGTACAGGAGCGCTCGTTTCTGGTATTGCGCTTAGTAGATATAGGCCGGCGTCCAGTAGACGTTGCCGTAGATGTCGGTGATGCGGCAGCTGACGCTGATGCTGCCGGTGTTGTCCAGTTTCCGATAGTCCACCGTCAGCCCGTTGCCCACGGTGAAGGCCTTTCCCAGCTCGTAGCTGGCCTCATAGACGCCTTCATAGGTGTAGAAGTCGCAGAGGAGCTGGATCCTGTCGCCCTTCTCAATGGGAATGAGGCCCTTGGCTTCCGTTTGGACTTCCCCTTCATACAGGGGATAGGCGCCCAGGATGGACACATTGGTGTCTCCGTCGATGAACACCAGCAGATTCACCATCATCTCCACAGTGTCTTTGCCGGACACGTCCTCGCCGCTGAGGGGACCGTCCACCTTCAACGTGCCGTCGTCCATGTTTCGATTCCGCTTGCCGGTGATCCTGGCGGGGATGCGGCCGTAGGTCTCCACGGCGCCCGATTCCGTCACATGGGTTTCCGTCATATAGAAGGCCGCTGGATGTCCGTCCACGCACATCCAGTACCCGTCAAAGTCCGTCACCAGATAGCGGTCATCCGTTTCATCCGGGAACAGGAAGTTGTCGTAGCCAAGGTCGATATAGCCTGTGCCGTCGTCCACAAAGAGGTTCAGGGTGGCCGTGTCCACCAGCGCCCATTCCGCATCGGTGAGGAACAGCGTTCTGCTGCCGCTGTGCTCCGTGATCGTGATGCGGGCGGGATCCAGCCGGTTCTCGGCAATATACTCAGCCTTGCTGGCCACAAGATCGGTGTCCACCCAGTCCAGGGCGGCCGGCATGGACCGGCCGGAGAAGGCGCTGAGCAGATCATAGATGGAGGAAGCGTCCATGCCGGAGGAGCCGTAGCCGCTGCCCGTCAGGGACCCGACGGGTGAGGAGGAGCCATAGGGCGAGCTGCCGGCGCTGTCCGCATAGCCGCTCAAAAGAGTGCTCAACAGATCCCCGCCGGAGAAGGAACCGTACTGCTGGGACGCGGTGGAGGCGAACTGGCCGCCCTGGCCCAGGCTGGCGAAGCTCTGGATGCACTTCGTGTACTCCGAGTCGATGCCCAGGCTGTTGTAGGTGGATACGGCGCTCTTGACGCCGTTCAGACTCTCGTAGGGGAAGTAGATGGACACGCCGTTGGCGCGGGTGATGTTGCCGTTGTGATAGGACACGCACTTCTCCAGCGCGGCGACCAGCGTCTTGGCCTCCGCAGTGCCCAGCCGGTTGCAGAAATCGATGAGATCCACCTGGTTGATCCGGCTTTGCCGGGCGAACTGCCGCACGTTGGCCCGTGCCTCGGCCACCTTCTTATACCCGTCTCCCTTGATGAGGGAAGTGGTCGACACGGAGAAGTTCCGAAGGGCCACGGGCACGGTGCCCTGCATCTGGGCCAGGTCCAGCACGCTCAGCGTCACCTGAGCATTGGCTTGAGCCCGCTGGCTGACGGTGACGAAGGTGTCCACGATGGTCTTGCCCAGGTCCACCGTGGATAGGGAAGTGTTGGCCGACAGCTTCGAGAGCCAATCGGTGTAGTACCAGCCGGTACCGGGCTCCGACTCCTCGGAAGCGATCATGTAGTCGGCGTATTTTTCGCAGACCATGGCGGTCTCCAACGTGGCCATGAGGCAGGCGTCGAAGCCGATCCAGTCAAAGACACAGCCGCCCTTCTTCAGGGCCGCGTCGATCTCCGGCAGGGTCATGGTGTCCGCCGAAACGCCGAAGCCGCTACCCTGCTTCTCGTCGTAGCCGTAGCCGGAAAGGGAGCCGCCGCCGTGATCCCAGAAAATCAAAATGTTCCGATCGGCCGGGAAGTTCTTCTTGCAGTACTGGATGAAGGCGGCCAGATTGTCAGGGTCCGTCATATAGGCGGTGCCGAAATTGCTTTCCAACCGTCTGAGACCGCCCTTCTGGACCTGATAGATCTGGTTCACGGAGCTGGAGACGATATTGTTCTTCCAAGCCTTGCAGCCGCCGGTCTCCACGATCACGTTCACCTTGTCAGAGATATTGGCCTTCACCATCTCCCCGAGGTCGCTGGTGCCCATGCCGTACTTGGATTCCAGGTCCGTGCCGCACATATAGATCATGACGGTGACCGTGTCCTGACCGTTGCCCTTGGGCGCCACCCGCTTTACCCGCGCCTGGCCCGTCAAGGGGGCGGCGGTGACGACCGGCGCCTCGGTGATGACAGGGGCTTCGGTGACCACCGGCGCCTTGGTGACGACGGGAGCCTGTGTGTACGACGGAGCGTCGTTGACCGGGGGATACTCCGTGACGGCAGTATCATAGCCCGTGAGGGACCCGCCGCACTTGCCCGTCAGCAGGCCGAACACCGCCACCACGGCGATGATAATGAGCAGCAATCGCCGATATTTCTTAGGCAGGATCATCAGCAGGGCCAGCAAGCCCAGCTTGCCCGCCGTGGACCGCTGGCCGCCGCCGCGGTTTTCGCCGGGGCGTTGGTCAAAGCTGCCTGTGCGTCCGCTGCCTGTACCCACGGGGCGGGAAGATACCTTCTCTCCCTTTTCCACATGGGCGGAACCGCTGCCGATTTTTTTACCGTGACCGGTTGGCCGTTTGTTTTCCATGAATCGAATCTCTCCTTTTCATGCCATGTATGATAATAGTATACCTTTTTGGCGGGAAAAAGGCAATATGGGGGTATAAAAAAACCCTGAGCCGGAGCCGCAGGGAGAGGCTTGAAACGTTCAGCGGCTGCCTTTGGCGCTGGAGAGCGCCAGCAGCATCTGGCTGGGGCCGTAAAAAGCCCACATCATATTGAAAGGGATGTCATGCAGGGTTTTGATCAACGGGAAGGCTTCCATATCCAGGTAAAGGGCGGCGTTGTTCACCGCCACAAAGAGATCACAGCCCAAAAACAGAGTCATGCCCACCGTGAACAGCAGATTGCCGGGCGTGAGCCAGCTGAAAAAAACGGTGGTCAGCAGGAAGGATGCATACACCGCCGACAGCAGCAGGAGCGTGTCCGCCCCGCGGCCCACAATGACGGCCACGACCATCAGCGTCCCGCAGGAGAACGCCCATACAAGGCTGTGAACGATCCTCCGCCCGCCCTCCTCCAGACGCAGCAGCCGAAGCGCCCAGAAAAACTGGGCGAAGCAAAACACCCCCATGCCCGGGATCCACTGCTCCTCCCGAAGGGCCACCAGAAAGAAATCCGCTCCGGCCGTGCAAAGGAGCGCCAGCATGGCCAACCGCCCATCCAAATCTTCCCCGCGATGACCGCAGGCGAAGGCGAAGCACAGGATCACCAGGGCATACTCAAACAGGCGGCACAGCTCGCCCTCAGGGTAGATGAGCAAAAACAAGGTGCACAAACAGACCCCCGCCGCCAGGAAGGTTATTTTGCCGAATGCCTGCGGCAAAACGCCGCTTTGATTCAGTTTTCCTCTGGTCCTTTTCGTTTGAGATCCTCCGCCCGAAGGCCCGGTCCCGGGTCGCCCAGTCGCCAATGCTTGCGGCACAGGCCGATATAGGTGTCATTGGCTCCCAACACCACCTGCTCCCCCACCTTGGTGATGCTGCCCTTGCCGTCCAGCCGGGCGTTTTGGGTGGCCTTCCGGCCGCACCAGCAGATGGTCTTGACCTCCTCGATGGCGTCCGCCCTGGCCAGGAGCCAGTGGCTCCCCTCGAAAAAATTGCCCTGAAAGTCGGTCTTCAAGCCGTAGCAGATCACGGGCACGTCGTACATGTCGCAGATGTAGGCGAAGGTCTCCACCTGCTCCTTGGAGAGGAACTGCGCCTCGTCCACAATGATGCAGTCGTACTCTCCCGCCTTCACCGCTTCCAAATCCATATCCTCCACCAGCGTGCATTCGGCTTCCAGGCCGCAGCGGGAAAGGATGCGGTGAACGCCGTCCCGGGTGTCCGTGGAGGGTTTCAACAGCAGAACGCTCTTGCCGCGCTCCAAATAGTTGTACCGCACCATGAGGGCATTGGCGGTCTTGCTGGAGCCCATGGCCCCGTACCGGAAATATAGCTTTGCCATGCTTTGCAGGTCCTCCCTGTGGTAATGGGTTAAGTATAGCGTTTTTTTGTCTGTCTGTCAAAAACGAAAAAAAGGGTTGACGAATGGATTGCGTTCGTTTATAATCTTTCGGTGTGCTGGTGATTTTTGCACCTATTGTTGGCTCAGGAGGGGAGGGAAAAAAATGGAAGTCAGAGTCGGAGAAAACGAATCCCTGGAAAGCGCTCTCAAGCGTTGGAAGCGCAAGTGCGCCCGC
>CADCMN010000059.1 GCA_902802575.1 uncultured Eubacteriales bacterium
GCGGGTGTCGATGGAGCTGGTGGCCTCGTCCAGGATCAGCACCGGCGGGTCCGCCACGGCGGCCCGGGCGATGGCGATGAGCTGCCGCTGGCCCTGGGAGAGGTTCGCGCCGTCGGCGGTGAGGACGGTGTTATACCCCTCGGGCAGGTGGGAGATGAAGAAGTGGGCGTTGCTGCGCTTCGCGGCGGCGATGCAGTCCTCGTCCGTGGCGTCCAGGCGGCCGTAGCGGATGTTCTCCATGACCGTGCCGGTAAAGAGATGGGTGTCCTGGAGCACCATGCCCAAGGACCGCCGAAGGTCGTCCTTCCGTATATCCTTCACGTTGATGCCGTCGTAGGTGATGGCGCCGGTCTGCACGTCGTAGAACCGATTGATCAGGTTGGTGATGGTGGTCTTGCCCGCGCCGGTGGAGCCTACGAAGGCGATCTTCTGACCGGGCTTGGCGTAGAGGCTCAGATCCTTCAGCACGTCCACCTTCCCGTCGTAGGAGAAGGTCACGTGATCGAAGCGCACGTCGCCCTTGAGGGGGATCCGCTCGTCGCCGCGGACCCAGGCCCACTGCTCGTGGCCCACCTTCTCCAGGGTGTACTTGCCTTCATCCACCTCCGGCGCGGTGTCCATGAGATCGAAGATCCGCTCCGCGCCGGCCAGGGCGTTGAGCACGCCCGTGACCTGCTGGGAGATCATGTTGATGGGCCGGGCGATCTGCTTGCTGTACTGCAGGTAGGCGGCCAGGGTGCCGATGTCCATGAGCCCCTTGATGATGAGGGTGGTGCCGGACATGGCGCTGACGGCAAAGAGGATGTAGCTGGTGTTGCCCATGATGGGCATGAGGATCATGCCGTAGGAGTTGGCCTTGGCGGCGGCGTCCTTCAGGTTCTGGGCCAGCTTCCCGAACTCGGATTTGACCTTCCCCTCATGGCAGAACACCTTCACCTCCCGCTGACCCTCGAAGTGCTCCTCCACATAGCCGCTGGCGGCGGCGATGGCGGCCTGCCGGGCCCGGAAGTATTTGGCGCTCAGTCCAGTGAGGCGGCCCACCAGCATGGTCATGACAAACAGGATCCCCAGCACCAGCAGCGTCAGCTTCCAGTTCATCATGAACATAGCCACCAGGATGCCCAGGATGGTCACGGAGCTGCTGATCATGTTGGGCAGGGCCATGCTCAGCATCTCCCGGAGGGTGTCTGTGTCGTTGGTGAACCGGGACATGATCTCGCCGTGGGTGCGGCTGTCGAAATATTTCAGGGGGAGCTTCTCCAGATGCTCGTACATCTCGCAGCGGATCTGGTAGAGGACGCCGGTGTTCACCCGCAGCAGAAGCCGATTGACGCCGTAGTTGGCAGCCACGCCGGCGATATACACCCCCGCCAGCAGGAGGATATTGCGCAGGATGGGTCCAAAGTCACGGCTGCCGGTTTTGAACATCTCGGCGGCGATGTTGAAGATGGGCTTCAACAGATAGGTGCCCACCACGCCGGAAAGGCTGCTTATCAGCAGGAACAGGGCGGTCAGGATCAGCTTGCCCAGATGGGGCCTTAGATAGCCGAAGAGCCGGGCGAAGGTCTTGCCCACGTTTTGGGGTTTTGCGAAACCTTTGGCCATGTTACGCCACCTCCTTCCGGGTCTGGGATTCATAGACCTCCTGATAGATGCGGTTGCGGGCAAGGAGCTCCTCGTGGGTGCCCACGTCGTTGATCCGGCCCTCGTCCAACACCACGATCCTGTCCGCGTCCATGACGGAGTTGAGCCGCTGGGCGATGATGATCTTGGTGGTGTGGGGGCAGACGGTCCTGAACGCCTCCCGGATGGCTGCGTCGGTGGCGGTGTCCACGGCGCTGGTGGAGTCGTCCATGATGAGGATCCTGGGGTTTTTCAGCAGGGCCCGGGCGATGCACAACCGCTGCTTCTGACCGCCGGACACGTTGACGCCGCCCTGGCCCAAGTCGGTGTCATAGCCCTTGGGAAAGCCCATGATGAAATCGTGAGCGCAGGCGATCCGGCAGGCCTGCTCTATCTGCTCGTCCGTGGCGTCGGGGTCGCCCCACTTCAGATTCTCCCGGATGGTGCCCGAGAAGAGCACGTTCTTTTGGAGCACCATGCCGATGGCGCTCCGAAGGGTGTCGGTGGCGTATTCCTTCACGTTGACGCCGCCCACCTTCACTTCCCCGGCGGTGGCCTCGTAGAGTCGGGGGATCAGCTGGACCAGGGAGGTCTTGCCGCTGCCGGAGCCGCCGATGACGCCGATGACCTCGCCGCTGCGGATGTGCAGGTCGATGTCCGTCAGGGTGGGGTTCTCGTCGCTCCCCGTGTAGGAGAAGTCCACATGGTCAAAGTCGATGGCGCCGTCCTTCACCTCCAGGGTGCTGGCCCGATTCTCGTCGATGTCGGGTACCTCGTCCAGAACCTCCACCAGGCGCTTGGCTGACGCAGAGGACATGATGAGGGTGATGAAGTACATGCTGAGCATCATCAGGGAGATCAGGATGGAGCTGATGTAGGAGATGAAGCTGATGAGCTCACCGGAGAGCATCTGGCCTGTGGCGATATGGCTGCTGCCGATGCCCACCACCGCCAGGATGCAGGCGTACATGGTCAGGGTCATGAGGGGCCCGTTGAGGATCAGGAGCTTCTCGGCAGAGAACTGGGCGTCCCGCACGTCTCCGGCGCTCTTCTTGAACTTCCTGGTTTCATAGTCCCCCCGGACGAAGGCCTTCACCACCCGGATGCCGATCAGATTCTCCTGGGCGGAACCGTTCATATCGTCGTACCGGTGGAGCATGGCCATGAACCGGGGATGGGCCCTGGTGGCGATGAGGACGAGGCAGCCGCCCAGCACCGGGATGGCGCACAGCAGCACCAGCGACAGCCGGCCCGAGATGCGGATGGCCATGAAGGTGGCCAATATGAGCTGGGCCGGGGAGCGCATGGCCATGCGGATGGTCATCTGGAAGGACTGCTGGATGTTGGTGATGTCGTTGGTCATGCGGGTGATCAGGGAGGGCGTGGTGAACTTGTCGGTGTTCTTGAAGGAGAAGTCCTCCACCGCCCCGAAGACCGCGTTCTGCAGATTCATGGCAAAGCCTGTGGAGGACCGGGCGCCGAAGACGACGCCCAGCATGCCGAGGGCCATGGCGCCCATGGTCAGCAGGATCATGACGCCGCCCATGCGGTACACGTAGGCCGTGTCCCCCAGTTGAATGCCGTTGTCGATGAGCAGGGCCATGTACCGGGGGATCAGCACCTCCAGGACCACCTCGCCGATCATGCAGAAGATGGTGAGGAAGGCCGGGTATTTATACTTCCCCACATAGCCCAACAGCCGTTTGATGGTGTACTTCATTTCTTCTCCTTCCGCTTGTCCGCTTCCATGAGGGAGCCGAAGACCTGATTGGGACTCAGATCACGGCCGCCCAGATTGTCCAACATTTTGTCCAGCACCCGGGCGAAGGCCCGGGCGTCCCCTTCGTCGATGCCTGCGAAGGCCAGGGCGTTGACCCGGTCCAGCATAGCCCGCTTTTGAAGGGTCAGTTCCCTGCCCTCCTCGGTGACGAACAGCTGGTTCTTGCGCCGGTTCACCGGGTCCACCCGCCGCTCGATCAGGCCCTCCTTTTCGAGGCGCTTGCAGCTGGTGGCCACGGAGGCCGCCGAGATGTAGAGAAAATCGGCGATCTCCCCCTGGGTGCAGCCGGGATGCTCCAGGATGTAGGCCATGAGGGGCACGGGGATCAGCTTTTGATTGAGCCGCTCCCGCTCCCGGTTCAGGGCCGTGCGCCGGAGGGCGTTCACCAGGGCCATCTTCTTGGACAGCTCCTCAATTTGCATAATCATTTCCTTTCTGCATAAAAGTAAATAGTTAACTGTTAATCAGTTAACTATTATAATCCTAACTGTGCAAATGTCAATGGGGGAAATGGGGCGGGAATGGGAACTTTGCCCATCCCGCGTGTGGGCGATGCTATGACGGGCGGTTCGTGAACCTCCCCTACGGGAGGACGTGAAAGCCTCGTTGCGGATCGTAGGGGCCGATCACGATCGGCCCGCGTTCAGGTGCATGGCCCGCCTTGCCTTTTTACTCCTCCAGCAGGCTGCGCAGGATGCGCTTGCGGTCGGAGAGGAAGAGGCCGGTGATCCGATAGCTGTCCGTATCCTCGTAGGCGACGGGATGGATGGGCCCGTCGTCGAAGGAAAGGATAGACGCGCCGGGCAGTCCCAGGAGGATGGGCGAATGGGTGACGAGGATGAACTGGGCTCCGGCCTGAGCGCAGAGGTGGATCTCCCTGAGGAGGGTCAGCTGCCGCTGGGGGGACAGGGCCGCCTCGGGCTCGTCCAGAAGATACACCCCGCCGCCCCGGAAATTGTTATGGGCCGTGGCTAAAAAGCTCTCCCCGTGGGATTTTTGATGCAGATGCTGCGGGCGTCCACCGGGGCCGCGGCTGTACTCGTCCTCCGCCGTGGCCACGTTGTAGAAGCTCTCCGCCCGCAGGAAGTACCCCCACCGGGCCTTTTTCGGCCCCTTGACGAGGCGCATGTGCCGGTTCAGCTCGGAATGGGAATCGAAGGTGGAGAAGGAATAGTTTTTGGTGCCGCCCTCGGGGTTGAAGCCATAGCTCACGGCCATGGCCTCCAGGAGGGTGGATTTGCCGCTGCCGTTCTCCCCCACGAAGCAGGTGACGGGGCTGTCAAAGTCCACCCGATCCACCCCCGCGATGGCGTCGATGTTCCGGAGGTAGCTGTCCTTCCCTACCCCGTCCCAATCCATGCAAGCCGCCCGGATAAACAGGTCGCTCATGCTTCCAGACGCCCCTTCACCTTCCAGAGCTTGTCCTCGGCGATGAGGACCTTGATGCGGGTGCCGGTCTCCTCATGACTTTCCTCCAGGATGTTGCCCGCGGCCCGGAGGGCCTGCATGGCGTCGTACTTCTCGTAGGGGATGAACAGCTCCATGAGCCGCTGGCCCTTGTTCAAAGCTTCCTCGGCCTTGCCAAGGAGGTCGTCCAGGCCCTGGCCCGTGAGGGCGCTGATGTGGACGAAGTTGCCCCGGCGGGCGGGCAGGGCCCCCTCCTTGTCCACCTTGTTGTACACGTCGATGCGGGGCGTGTCCCCGGCCCCCAGGGCGGTGAGGACCTCCCCCACCACCTGCATCTGGACCTCGTAGTGGGGGCAGCTGCTGTCGATGACGTGGAGGATGAGATCGGCGTCCCGGACCTCCTCCAGGGTGGAGCGGAAGGCCTCAATGAGGTCCGTGGGGAGCTTGTTGATGAAACCCACGGTGTCGGAGAGGATGCAGGCCGTGCCCTGGGGCAGGGTGATCTGGCGGACCACCGGGTCCAAGGTGGCGAAGAGCTTGTCCTCCGCCAGGACCGAAGCGTTGGTGAGGGCGTTGAGGAGTGTGCTCTTGCCCGCGTTGGTGTAGCCCACGAGCGCGATGAGGGGCACGCCAGTCTTTTTGCGGGCGGTGCGGCGCAGGGACCGCTGGCCCTCCACCTCCTTCAATTCTTCCTTCAATTCGTAGATGCGGCGGCGGATCCGGCGGCGGTCGATCTCCAGCTTCTTTTCGCCAGGGCCCCTGGCGCCCACGCCCGCGCCCTGGCGGGAGAGAGCGAGGCCCGTGCCCAGCAGCCGCGGCAGGCGGTATTGAAGCTGAGCGAGCTCCACCTGCAAGCGGCCCTCCCGACTGGTGGCCCGGGTGGCGAAGATGTCCAGGATGAGCATGGTCCGGTCGATGACCGGGGTGCAGAGGATGTCCTCCAGGTTCCGGATCTGGATGGCGGAGAGCTCGTCGTCGAAGATGAACAGGTCCGCCTCCGTAGCGCTGGCCATGAGCCGCAGTTCATCCGCCTTGCCAGAGCCGATGTAGGTGGCGCTGTCGACGGAGCGCTTCTTCTGGCTCTCCCGCCGGATCACGTCCACGCCGGCGGTCCTGGCGAGCTCCTCCAGCTCGGAGAGGGTGTCGTAGCCCTCGTTGTTCTCGATGCCCACCAGGATAGCCCGCTCGGGCTTCGTGCCGGCCACGTCCACGGCGGGGGCTTTCAGGCGCTGGTCCGCCTCCATGATGGCGTCCAGCAACCCCCGCTGGGGGAGCCGGTCATAGCGCAGGGGGCCGTAGATCAGGGGCTTTCGCTCCTCGTCCACCACCTCGCCCACGAAGGCCGCGTAGAAGCTGGTGGGCTGCCCCTCCTTCACGCCGACGGCGCACATGGCGTCCAATCGCATGGCGTTCAGGGTGCCCAGATCCACATCGGAGAGGTACCCGCTGCCGTTGGGATGGGTGTGGATGCAGCGGACGCCGCAGAGCCTATCGATGTTCCGCACCAGGCGCATCTCGGGCATGGAGACCGTGCGGTCGTCCCCCACGGACACGTCCTTGATGAGGCCCGCCCGGGAGATATATACGCTGATCTCCCGATTGATCCGGCCCGTGAAGGCGCACATGGCCTCCAGCAGCTCCCGGGAGGCGAAGGTGCCCGCGGGCTGGTCCATGTCGTACAGCGACTTCATTTCCTCCAGCAGCACGTCGCGGATGCCGCCGATGTTTCCGTTGATCTTCTGTTCCATGGGGAAAAGTATACCATGGACCCGGGGGATTGTAAACGAAAACCGGTTGTCTATTTCGCGAAACCTGCTATAATGGAAGCAACGAAAAAAGTCGGAGGTGGCTATGAAACAGGATATTCAGGCGTTGATGGACTTTTTGACCCGGTCCGTGTCCCCCTATCACGGGGTAAACGAGGTGCTGCGCGTCCTGGCGGCGGAAGGCTTCGAGGATCTGCCGCTGACCGGCGACTGGGAGCTTAGGCCCGGCGGCAAATACAGGGTGGACTGCCGGGGCACCATGGCCGTGGCCTTCACCGTGGGCGACACCTTTGCGCCGCAGGATGGGTTTCGGGTGGCGGCCAACCATATGGACTGGCCCTGCTTCTACCTCAAGCCCAACCCGGAGCAGGTGGCGGCGGGCTGCCTCAAGCTGTCCGTGGAGCCCTACGGCGGCCTCATCCACAACACCTGGATGGACCGGCCCCTGTCCTGCGCGGGGCTTGTGACCCTCAGGGGCGAGAAGGCCATGGAGCCGGAGCGCCGGCTCTTTGACTTCGGCCGCCCCCTGTTCACCATTCCGAATCTCGCCATCCACATGAACCGGGAGGTCAACAAGGGCGTGGCGTTGGATCCCGCCAAGGATCTGCTGCCCCTGGCCGCCACGGTGGAGAAGGAGTTCAACAAGAACGGCTTCTTCCTCGGGAAGGTGGCCGAGGCCATGGGCGTGCAGCCCGAGGACATCCTCTCCTTCGACCTGGTGCTCTACAACGCCGAAGCGCCTCTGCTGCTGGGCTTCGACGGGGAGTTCCTGTCCTCGCCGCGGCTCGACAATCTGACCTCCGCCTTCGCGTGCCTGGCGGGCATCACCGGCCCCCAGCGCAAAGCCGGCGTGAACATCGCCGCCTTCTTCGATCATGAGGAGGTGGGGAGCCAGACCAAGACCGGTGCCGACAGCGATACCCTGACCTTCCTCACGGAGAAGATCGCCTGCGCCCTGGGCCTCGACCGGGCCGGGTATCTCAACGCCCTGCTCTCGGGCTTCCTGCTCAGCTGCGACGTGGCTCACGCCCTGCACCCCAACAAGATGGAGATGTACGACAGCTCCGTCTGCTCCCTGCTCAACCAGGGCGTGACCATCAAGATGAACTACTCCCAGAAGTACGCCACGGACGCCGTGGGCGTGGGCGTCGTCGAGGGCCTGTGCGAGCGGCACGGCATCCCCCATCAGCGGTTCATGAACAAGGCGGGCAGCCCCGGCGGCGGCACCTTGGGCAAGTTCACGGCCACCAATCTTTCCATGCGGTCCGCGGACATCGGCGTGCCGATCCTCGCCATGCACTCCGCCCGGGAGCTCATGGGCGCCCGAGACCAGCAGACCCTCAACGATCTGGTCAGCGCTTTCTTCGCGGAAGAGTAAATTATGGACCGGGAAACGAGATTCGTCCAAGCCCTGACCCGCCGGGGGTATGAGGTCACCATTTTCGATACGGGGGCCGCGGCTGCCGAGTACCTGGACAAGGCAATCGACGGGAAGACCGTGGGCTTCGGGGACTCGGAGACCATGCTGTCCATGGGGCTGTATGACAAGCTGGCGACCCACAATGAGGTCCACGACCCCATGCACCGCCCCGAGGGCGAAAGCTTCCGGGCGAACGCCCGCAAAACCCTGCTCACCGACGTATTCCTCACCTCTCTCAACGCCATGAGCGAGACCGGAGAGCTGGTGAACATCGACGGCACGGGGAACCGAGTGGCCGGGTCCCTGTTCGGGCATGAGAAGGTATACTTCGTAGTTGGTCTCAACAAGCTTTGCCCCACCCTGGACGACGCAATATATCGCGCTCGAAACGTGGCCGCGCCTCAGAATTCCGCCCGGCATGGGTTCAGCAACCCCTGCGCCGTCGCGGGCGACCGCTGCTACGACTGCTCCGCCAAGGACCGGATCTGCAACGCCCTGGTGGTCCACTACCGGAAGATGCGAGGGATCAGGATGGAAGTGGTCCTGATACGGGAGGCGCTGGGTTTATGAAAAGTGAAAAGGGATCGCGTTCACGGCGCGATCCCTTTTTCTATTGCCGGTAACCTTACAGGCCCATCTCCTGTTTCACTTCGCCGAAGCACTTGACGGCGAAATCCAGGTCTTCCTTGGTGTGGCCCGCGGAGATCTGGGTGCGGATGCGGGCCTTGCCCATGGGCACCACGGGATAGCAGAAGCCGGTCACGTACACGCCCTTATCGAGCATGCGGCGGGCGAACTCCTGGGCCACCTTGGCGTCGTAGAGCATGATAGGCACGATGGGGTGCTCTCCGGGCAGCAGGTCGAAGCCCAGCTTGGAGAGCTGCGCGCGGAAGTAGTTGGCGTTCTCATGGACCCGATCCCGGAGCTCCGTGGAAGCCTCCAGCAGATCCAGGGTCTTGAGGCTGGCGGCGCAGATGGCAGGCGCGAGGGCGTTGGAGAACAGATAGGGGCGGGACTTCTGCCTCAGCAGATCCACAATCTCCTTGCGGGCCGCAGTGTAGCCGCCGGAGGCGCCGCCCAGGGCCTTGCCGAAGGTGCCGGTGATGATGTCCACCCGGCCCATGACGCCGCAATACTCGCTGGTGCCCCGGCCGTGCTCGCCCATGAAGCCCACGGCGTGGGAATCGTCCACCATGACCAGGGCGTCGTACTGCTCGGCGAGGTCGCAGATGCCCTTCAGGTTGGCGATGTAGCCGTCCATGGAGAACACGCCGTCGGTGGCGATGAGCTTGATCCGGCAGTCCTTGGCCTCCTCC
>CADCMN010000060.1 GCA_902802575.1 uncultured Eubacteriales bacterium
GGGACTCTGCCCTTGCCGCTGAAAAAGCCCCACTGGGGCTTTTTCTTAACGCGGCTTCGAGTCCCGCTTTCATACATCAATAAAGGGGCCCCTATTGGGGCCCCTTTGGTGCCGGTGGCGGGACTCGAACCCGCACGCCATTACAGCAAGGGATTTTAAGTCCCCATCGTCTGCCATTCCGACACACCGGCAAAGCGGCGTATCAGCCGCGCTACGGGGTATTGTAAAGGGTGAAGGCTCCTTTTGTCAAGACTCAAAGGCTCAGGAACGCTCCGATCAGGCCGCCTGCCACCAGGAAAAGGACGGGATGGACCTTCTTCAGCTTCGGCAGCAGCATGAGCCCCACCAGAACGGCATACAGGATCAGCGGCACCAGGTCCACATGGAGCGGTGCAAAGCTGACGCCCAGGGAAGCGCGGATCACAGACCAGCCGGCCGCGGCCACCAGTCCCGCAGCCGCCGGGCGAAGGGCGCCGAAAGCGTCGTTCACCAGCTTGGAGCTGCGATATATCTCAAGGCCCCTGGCCACCAACACGATCACCGCGATCTGAGGCGCGATCAGAGACATGGTGGCGATGACGCCTCCCGCCAGCGCCCACCCCGCTCCGTATTGGGATAGAACGCTGTAGCCAACATAGGTGGCCGCGTTGACGCCGATGGGACCGGGGGTGGATTCCGCCACCGCGATGATGTTGGCCAGTTCCTCTCCCGTAAGCCAGCCGTACTTGGCGATCATATCCTGCAGAAAGCGGATGCATGCCATGCCGCCGCCCACAGCCATGAGGCCGGTCTTCATAAACTCAAATATGAGCAGCAAAATGGTTTTGATCATGCTTTCTTCCACCTCCCGACCAGGATGCCGAACGCCGCGGCGATCAGCACCAGCCAAACGGAATCCAGGCCCACCACCGTCAGCAGCAGAAAAGCCACGATCACGATGCCCCAGCTGATCCAATCCTTGGCAGCTTTCTTGATGAGCCGGATGATGGTCACCGTCATCAGGGCGGCCACCGCTATGCGGACCCCGGCGAAGATGTGCTGCACCAGCGCGTATTCCATCAGGTTCTGCAGCACGGCCGCAATGATCGTGATGACAAGCAACGGCACCGTCACCACGCCCAGCGAGGCCACGATCCCGCCCAAAACCTTGCCCCGCTTATACCCTACGAAGGTGGCGGAATTGATGGCGATGACGCCGGGCGTGCATTGGGCCAGGGAGAAATAGTCCAGGACCTCCTCCTCTGTGCACCACTTTTTATTGTCCACCAGCTCCCGCATGAGCAGCGGAAGCATGGAATATCCCCCGCCGAACATGACGGCGCCGATCTTCATAAAGGTCACATACAGCTCAAACATGCGTTACACCACTTGCCATCCGGCCACATACATCCCTAAATAGACCACAGACCCCGCGATGCACAGCAGGGACATCAACAGATCGACCCAGCGTTTCTTCGTGAGTCGCATCAAAGCCATCATGATGGGGAAACAGCAAAACAGCTGTCTCGGAGCGTCCATGATCCCCGTTTGACTGAGGATCGCCGCATAGCACGCTACGAAATACGCGATATAGCTGACCCTCAGCTCCTTTCCCTTGGCCAGGATCAAAACGAGGCTGCCCGCCGCAAACAGCAGATTGGGCAGATACGTTCCGTAGGCGCGGGAAGCGTCATAGATCCGATAGGCGTCGAGGAACTTCTCCATTTGAACGCCGCACACCCGATAAAACAATGCGAACCGGCTGTCGTATAATTCCTCCAAGTATCCCACATAGGTGAAGAAGCTGCCGCCTACCAGCCGATTGATGATCAGATACGCCATAAATCCCAGAGGCACCAGAATAAACGTCGCACCAACCAGTCCCTTTTTCAGATAGAACCGCCAGGTGACCTCCTCTAAGGAGCGGTACTCCTTCGTCATGGCATTGAAAAACTCCAACAGCAGCGGAATCACCAAAACGATGCCCACACGCTCCGTGAGCGCCGCCATGGCGCCCAGCACGGAGCTGAACACGAAATATTGTCTTCGGGCACAATACACACTGAGCAGGGACAGCAGTAAAAAAGTGCTGGCAGGTATGGTGCAGGTGAGCAGAAAGCTGGGCGGCAGGATGGCATAATACCAGACCGCGCGGACGGCGGAGCGACGGTCCGAATCATGGAGCACCAGCAGATACAGCACCACGCCGCTCAAAACGGCGTTGATGTTGGCGACAAAAAAGCCGGCGCGTATGCTGCTCAGATAGAATGGACTGAGCAGACGGACGATCAGAGAATAGAAGGGTGGGAACAGCAGATTATAATATTTTCCCGTCAGATCCGCTGCTTCCAGGGCATATCCCTTATTGGCGATGGAAATGATGCGGCCCGCGTACAGATGATCCGCCCAGATATGCTGTATCTCAAAAACGGTTTCCGTATAGCCGTTCAAATACAGGCTCCAAAGGAACGCGCCCAGCATAAAAATGCCCCGCCCGATAGCCAGCATGCAGACCAGACGAAGGAGCTCCCGGGCCCCGATGGTGCTGGTCCTTCTCACGGCCGAGGGCAGCTGCTCCTCCTCCGCGCCCATGACAAAGTCAAACACCCGGGGCACAAATTGTATGAACAACCAGACGAACAGCAGCAGGATCGTCCCGCCGACGATCATGGATTCCACGTAAGCGGGTGTATCCATGACGAGCCAAAGACCGTAAAGCAAGCACAATACGGCCAATGGCACGGCAATGAATACACCCTTTACTACATCGTTACGCTGCATTTAGTTTCTTTGAAGCGATTTAGGCTTCCCCAGAATCTCCGAAAACAGAACGCCCTGCAGCACGTTGCCGGGTTCGAAGCTCAACAACATGCCCGCGTTCGCGTTGGAATCCTTCACCGCCGCAGCGGGTTTCATCGGAACGGCTTTGGGCGGCGGACAGTCTTCTTCGCCCGTCATGCTGGACTCCGTGTGGGTATGCCCACCTTCCAGCGTGCTGGTGACCACGTGGGTATACCGCGGTGTGCCGCTGTAGCTGCCGCCGGCGGCCGGCTTGGTCTTGTTCTGCGCCCTCTCCTCCGCGGTGGGCCAGGGCCATTTGGAGTCCACGCCGCGGGACGAGGTTTTACCAGGGGCAGCAGACGGCGTCGCCTGCCGGCTGGCCGCCACCGGTTTCGACGGCGCGGCCGGCTTAGCATTCGGGGGATTCCTCGAAGGGAGCGGAAACTGCTGTTGCGCCTTCTTCTCGGCCGCTTTGCGTTTTTTGCTCGCGATGGAGGTCAGTATGCCTATCACCACGATCAAAACCCATATTGAATCCATGGTGAGTCCTCGCTCTCCAATTATTTCTTAGTCGGATTGGGGTTGGCGGCATGAGAGATCGCGTTGCGCATATCCGTATCGGACATGATGTTCTTCATATTATAGTAATCGAGAACACCCAACTTGCCCTCTTTGAAAGCGTGTGCGATGGCAATGGGGACCTCCGCCTCCGCTTCGATGACCTTGGCCCGCATGCCGGCCACGGCCGCCACGTTCTCCTGCTCCTGGGCCACAGCCATGGCGCGGCGCTCCTCAGCCTTGGCCTGGGCGATGCGCTTATCGGCCTCCGCCTGGTCGATCTGCAGCTGGGCGCCCACGTTGCGGCCCACATCCACGTCCGCGATATCGATGGAAAGGATCTCGAATGCGGTACCGGCGTCAAGGCCCTTGTCCAAAACGGTGCGGGAGATGGAATCGGGATTCTCCAAAACCTCCTTATGGCTCCGGGAGGAACCGACGGTGGTGACGATGCCCTCGCCGACACGGGCGATGATGGTCTCCTCACCGGCGCCGCCCACCAAACGGTCGATGTTGGCGCGGACGGTGACCTTGGCCTTGGCCTTCAGCTCGATGCCGTCCATGGCCACGGCGGCGATGACGGGGGTTTCGATGACCCGGGGATTGACGCTCATCTGCACGGCTTCCAGCACGTTGCGGCCGGCCAGGTCGATGGCGCATGCCTGCTCAAAGTCCAGGGGGATGCCGGCGCGCATGGCGGCGATCAGAGCATTGACCACGCGGTCCACGTTGCCGCCCGCCATGTAGTGGGCCTCCAGCTTGTTGAGGGGGAGCTGGATGCCGGCCTTGGTGGCCTTGATGAGGGGGTTGACGATCCGGGCAGGAATGACCTTCCTGAGCCGCATGCCCACCAGGGTGCTGATGCTGAGCTTCACGCCGGAGGCGCTGGCGGAGATCAGCAGGCCGATGGGCACAAAGCTGAACAGCAGCGAAAGGAAGATGATGATGAGTACGATGATAATGATTGGCAGAAACATGTTTTTCTTTCCTCCTGTTTATTCGTATTGGTGTTGTCGCGGTTTAGCGCGAATACAGCATGTAGATGATGATGTAGATGGCCGCGATGAACAGGGGTATGCCCACCAAAAGGCCGATCCACTGGCGAACCAGAGTTCCTTTATCGGCAGCCTCCGGTTCCGGCTGGTCCTTGGGCTCCTCTATGCCGCACTTGGGGCAAACATCGGTGACATAGAGAACGCCGCATTTCTTGCAGTACTTCATTTCACAAACACGTTGAGGCCTTCCACCGCGGCCACAACGACCTCTTTGCCGGGATCGATGAAGTTGCCGTACGTGGATACGTTCATGCGCACGCCGTCGATCTCGGCGATGCCCGCAGGGCGAAGGGCTGTGACGGCCGTGCCGGTCTTGCCTACCAGGTCCATGCCCCTCTCCTTATTCACCGGAGAGGAATCGCCCTCCACCGCCGTGGTGTTGACGATCCTGGAGCGGGACAGGGCGCCTTTCTGGAAGGAACGGATGAACAGGACGATGATGATGGCCAACAGCAGCACCAGCACTGCGGTGACGATCAACGCCGCCGTCACAGAATTGGCCAGGAACTGCATCACGATGATGGCCGCAAAGGACAGGATGCCGAGGCCGCCGGCCACGCCGAACCCCGGTGTGAACATTTCCACGACAAACATCAGTATGCCAAACAGGAAACACAGTATACACGGCACCGCCAAACTACCGAGGGCTGAATACATAACTGACCTCCTTCTTCGTTCTTCTTTTTCCATTTTTATTATGCCTTATTCCTGTCCAAATTGCAAGTGGTTCCTTCGTTGCATATTTGAGTTGCCCGTGGTATACTTTGGAAATAAACCTTTGAAAAGGAGCCGTCCTCAAATGATCGCCCTGCTGTCCAGGATATTTTTGCATAAGATTCAAGATGAGGCCGCCATACGGCACGGTTACGGCATGATCTGCGGCGCCGTGGGCATCTTTCTCAACCTGATACTGAGCTGCTTCAAAATCGTCCTGGGTGTGCTGATCGGTTCCCTGGCCATACAGGCGGATGGCTTCAACAATTTGGGAGACGTTGGCTCCTCCCTGGTGTCCCTGGGCGGCTTCGTCCTCTCCAATAAAAAGCCGGACAAGGAGCACCCCTTCGGCCACGGTCGCGCGGAGTACCTGTCGGCCCTCGTCATCGCTTTTTTGATCCTGCTCATGGGCGTGGAGCTGATCAAGAGCTCCGTGGAAAGCCTGATCTCCCATGCGCCCGCGCCCGTGTTCACCGTCGCCGCCTTCGTGGTGCTTCTTTGTTCCATCGCTGTGAAGCTGTACATGGCCCTCTACAACACGCGGTACGGGAAAAAGTACGCTTCCTCCGCCATGTTGGCCACCGCCAAGGACAGTCTCTTTGACTGCATCACCTCCGGCGCCGTACTGCTGTCCATGGCGCTCAACCACTTCTGGGGCTTCAATGCCGATCCCTGGTGTTCCCTGGCCGTCTCGCTGCTGATCCTATGGGGCGGATATGGCACAGCGAAGGACACGGTGGACCTGCTGTTGGGTCAAAAGGCTGACCCGGAGCTGCTCAAGTCCATCACGGACACGGTCATGGGCCATGAGGGGGTCATGGGCGTCCACGATCTGGTCGTCCACGACTACGGTCCCGGTCGAAAGATGATCACCCTCCATGCGGAGGTGGACGAGAAAGCCGACATGCTGTCCACCCACGACATGATCGACAACATCGAGTGGGAGCTGAACGAAAAATACAACTGCCTCTCCACCATCCACATGGATCCCATCGCCGTGAACAACCCCGAGACCGATGCGGCAAAGGAGCAGGTGAAGATGGCGCTCGCCAGGATCGACGAACGGATCACCATTCATGACTTTCGGCTGGTCCGGGGCCAGACCCACACAAATCTGGTGTTCGATTTGTCCGCTCCCTTTGATATCAAGCTGTCCGACGGAGAGTTGAAAGCTCGGGCCGCGGCCGAGATCGCTGCCGTTGACCATGCCTTCAACCCGGTGATCACCGTTGACAGACGCTGAAAGGAACCCTGTATGCTGCCTGTTCTTTGCTATGGAGACATCTGCGCGGATCTGCTCATCCCCTATGGACATGCTCTGGCCGCCCAACACGGATCGGCAGACCCCGACAAGCTGACCGTCCGATTCTCCCACGGGGGGAGCGTCGCCAACACCGCTGTGACCTTGGCCAGGCTGGGGGCTCCCGCTCTGTTCTTGGGCACCGCCGGTCAGGACGCTTTCGGACGCGCCCTGAAGGCAGGGTTGGAACAGGAGGGAGTGGACGCTTCCCTGCTGGCGCTGAAGGAAGATTCCATGACCACCATGGTCCTGCTGGTGTTGGATGAGCAAGGGGAGCGGGTCCCCTTCGCCTATCCCCGCTTCGGCGCCAGTCAACACCTGATTTCTTCGGATCAGATACCCGAAGATATCCTCTCCCGCATATCCTGGATGCATTCCTCCGGTATGACGCTGCGGGAGGATCCGGCAGCCTCCAACCAGCTTTCCCTCATGCGTCGCTGTCATGAGGCCGGCATCCCCGTGGCTTTGGACGTCAACGCACGGGTGGAAGCCATTGAGGATCACACCTTTGCCCGAAACATTCAGGCGGCTCTGCCCTGCTGCGATCTGCTCTTTGGGTCGGCCGTGGATGAGCTCTGCCCCTTGGCTGGGGAATCTGATCCCGATTATGCCGCAAAAAAGCTGCTGGATGTGGTGCCCATGGTAGTGGCTCGTCGGGGCGAACAGGGTGCTGTGGTGTACACCCGGGACGGCGTCTTCTCCTCTCCCGCCTACGCCGTGCCCATTCGGGACAGAGTCGGCGCCGGCGATGTGTATGACGGCGCATTTCTATCCGCCCTGCTGTATGGCTGTACGCCACAGGAAGCCAATCGCCGTGCCTGTGCCGCCGGCGCCTGGTGTGTTTCCCATTTCGGCGGCAGAAGCGGACCAACGTGGGCGGAGCTCAAAACGATCCTGTACCAATCATAAAACAGGGGCCGCCTTCCCTGTTGAGCTGAAAAAAACGCCGAAGATTTGCCCAGAGGACCGTTTAGCGGTCCTTCATGGCGGCGCTCATTCTTTTTCAGCCTGCCATACTATTTTTTATATGGGTCTTTCTCGCCAAAATGACACAAAAAATACAGAATTTTATAGAAAAATAGGCATTTTTATGTATGGACAAGTGCAAACTAAGATGATATAATGAGCCAAACTTGAAAGGAGTTTTGCCATGAACAAGACAGAATTCATCAAGGCGATTGCTGAGAAGACCGGCCTGTCCAAAAAGGAAGCCGCTGCAGCCGTTGCCGCAGCTTTAGAAACGATCACACAAACCATCAAGGAGGATACGGTGTCCCTGTCCGGCTTCGGCACCTTTGGCTGCAAGCATCGCCAGGCCCGGGAGGGCAAGAACCCCCGCACCGGTGAAATGGTCACTATTTCCGCCGCGAATGTGCCTTATTTTAAGGCCAGCAAAGCTTTGAAGGACACTGTGAAATAATCTTTGGCTGAAGATGGTGGGTCGGGACTTCCCCGGCCCTCTTTTTTGTGGTATACTCTCCTGCGGAGGTAGTGTATGGAGCAGTTTTCCCTCTTTGCGAAGGAGGTCCCTCAGCCCCTGGCGGCCCGGCTTCGCCCCCAGACCCTGGATGAATTTGTGGGCCAGACCCATCTTTTGGGGCCTGGCAAGGTTCTGCGTCGCCTCATCGAGAGCGATCAGGTCTCCTCCATGATCTTTTGGGGACCGCCGGGCGTGGGCAAGACCACTCTGGCGCGCATCATCGCCAATCGAACCAAATCCGCCTTCATCGACTTCTCCGCCGTCACCAGCGGTATCCGGGAGATCCGCACCGTCATGCAGCAAGCGGAGGAGAATCGTCGTTTCGGGGAGCGGACCATCCTGTTTGTGGACGAGATCCATCGTTTCAACAAAGCTCAGCAGGACGCCTTTCTGCCCTTTGTGGAGAAGGGGAGCATCATCCTGATCGGCGCCACCACCGAGAACCCTTCCTTTGAGATCAACGGCGCCCTTCTCTCCCGCTGCAAGGTGTTCGTGCTGCAGGCGCTGAAGACGGAGGAGCTGGTGGGGCTTCTCCGCAGGGCGGTCCAGGATCCGCGAGGCTTCGGCAAGGACCAGGTGACCATCTCCGACGAGATGTTGTCCATGATCGCCGTCTTTTCCAACGGCGACGCCCGCAGCGCCCTTTCCACCCTGGAGATGGTGGTCCTCAACGGCGATATGGACGAAGCCGGGCGGATCACTGTCACCAAAGAGACGCTGGAGCAATGCATCTCCAAGAAATCGTTGCTGTACGATAAGAGCGGAGAGGAGCATTACAACCTCATTTCCGCACTCCATAAGTCCATGCGCAACTCCGATCCCGACGCGGCGGTGTACTGGCTGGCGCGGATGCTGGAGGCCGGTGAGGACCCATTGTATGTCGCTCGGCGGGTGGTCCGCTTCGCCAGCGAAGACGTGGGATTGGCCGATCCTCATGCCGTGGAGATCGCCGTGGCGGCGTATCAGGCGTGCCATTTCATCGGCATGCCGGAGTGCAGCGTCCATCTCACGGAAGCGGTGATCTATATGTCCATGGCCCCCAAATCCAATGCCATGGACGTGGCGTATATGGAGGCGAAGCAGGACGCCCTGCAGCAGCTGGACGAGCCCGTTCCCCTGAATATCCGCAATGCGCCTACCGGTCTCATGAAGGACCTGGGCTACGGTAAGGGATATCGGTACGCTCACGATTATGAAGCCAAGCTCACCAGTATGCAGTGCTTGCCCGACTCCCTTTTGGGGCGAGAGTATTATCGCCCCACAGAACAAGGTCTGGAAGCCAAATACAAAAAACGGCTGGAAGAGATCAAAGAGTGGAAGAGAGAGCACTGAAGACAAAGCATGAAAGGCCATCCGGAGGGATGGCTTTTTTATGATGTATCTATGGAAGTTGTTCTCGCTTTCGAAGCCGATCCGCTCAGGGGA
>CADCMN010000061.1 GCA_902802575.1 uncultured Eubacteriales bacterium
CCTCGATTTCATCCGCTCCGCCCCCGCCCGACAGGCCAAGTACGTCTGGCTCTGCTACGGGCTGGACAACGTGGTGGCCCGCAAGCTCTACGCCTCCATTGGGTTCAAGGAGGTCCCCGAGGCCTACCTGGAGGAGGACGAGGAGATGCCCGCTGTATTGGAACTGTGACACAAGGACAAAAAAGGAGATACCACCTATGGATAAACATGAAATGATGCAAGCCCTGGCGCAGACACTGCAGGAAAAGGACGTCTTCAACGGGGCCTGGCTCTATGCGGAAAAGGGCGAGATCGTCAGTAAGGGCGCTCTGGGCTTCCGGGACCCGGAGGAGACGCTGCCGATCACGGAGGACACGATCTTTCAGCTGGCTTCGATCAGCAAGACCTTCACCGGGACGGCTGTCATGCTGCTGGTGCGGCAGGGCAAGCTGAGCCTGGAGGACAGGATCACGAAGTACTTCCCGGAGCTCACGGCCTATGAAGGCGTGACGGTGCGGCATCTCTTGAACCACACCAGCGGCATCCCCGATTACTTCGACGACGCCGATTGGTTCATCGATCTCTGGAAGAAGGAGCAGCGCGTCCCGGGCAACGACGAGATATTGCGCTTCCTCCGAGAGACCAAGGCGAAGCCCTACTTCGCCCCGGGGGAGGGGCTGCACTACTCCAACACCGGCTACAACCTGACTCCAACACCGGCTACAACCTGCTGGCCCTGCTGGTGGAGCGGCTGTCCGGCGTCCCCTATGAACAGTTTCTGCAACGGAACATCTTCGAGCCCGCCGGCATGACAGCCACCCGCTGCTGCCATATCCGCCGGGACGGCGTCCCCTTTGAGAACTATGCCCAGGCCACGGTGTTCGAGAACGACAGATGGGTGGCCGACGTGGACTCCGAGGAGGACGGCGACGTAGTCGCCTTCGATGGGCTCAACGGCGACGACTACGTGTACACCACCATCTTCGACATGCTCAAATGGGACCGGGCCCTCCGGGAGGGCAAGGTGCTCACGCCGGAGGAGCAGCAGCTCGCGTACACCCCCGGCAAGCTCAACAACGGCGAGGACGCCGTGTACGATGAGGACGAGGGGCTGGGCTACGGCCTGGGCTGGGCCGTGGGCCGGGAGGAGGAGCTGGGGCTGGTGGTCAGCCACAGCGGCGGCATGCCGGGGGTGGGCACCTGGTTCGAGCGCTTCATCGACGCGGACCGGGTGCTGGTGATCCTCAGCAACCGGGACTATCGGGACGTGAGAGCGTATCTGGGCTACTGGAACGGCATGGAGGCCGTGGCCCGGGACAAGGCGCCGGAGCCCATCGTCTCCATCGAGGACGTCGCCGTCCGGGACCCCGACAAGTCGAAGTGGGAGAGCTTCTGCGGCAGGTACGGGCATCCCGAGGACGCCGACTTCATCGTGGACGAGATCCTTATGAAGGACGGCGAGCTTTGGGCGAAAGCCATCGACGAAGACGGGGACGAGATGACCTTCCGGCTCTATCCCCTCGGCGAGAACGAGTTCGGCCGCAAGGGCGGCATGCTCAGGCTGACCTTCGGCGAAGGCTGCCTCATGTTCGACGACTTTACCTGCAAAAAGCTGTAAGAGTAACAGAAACCGGAATGGAGAGGTCAACCCTATGATACACCTTGAAAAGCTTACCTATGAGAACTTCAACGACGTCTTTGAGCTTAGAGTAAAAAAGGCCCAGTACCCCTTTGTGGCGGACAACTGTTACAGTGTTGCCGAAGCGTACGTGACCATGATCAGCGGCGGGCATGTATTTCCCTTCGCCATCTACAACGACAAACGGCTCGTCGGCTTCATCCAGCTCGCGTACGGCGAGAACGCGGATCAGGACGAGGTAAGCGTCGAAAAGGACAATTACGAGATCTGGCGCTTCATGATCGACAAACGATATCAGGGCCGCGGCTACGGCAAAGCCGCACTGAAGCTGGCCCTCGATTTCATCCGAACATGGCCCTGCGGAAAAGCCGAATACTGCTGGATCTCCTACGAACCCGAGAATGAGACAGCAAGGAAGCTGTACGCCTCCTTCGGCTTCGAGGAAACGGGCGAAATGGACGGAGAAGAAGTCGTGGCGGTGATGAAACTGTGAATTCATCATGGCAGCGATTGACAGGGATTGGAAGCCGTGGTAGCGTGAAGAAAACCCTGGGAGGAAACAAAAATGAATCATTCCATTCTCAAACAAAGTCTTGCAGCGCTGCTGACAGCGCTGATGCTGTTGGCGATCACAGGCGCGGCCCCCGCCCCGGGACGCCTTGAAGCGCCTCAGGTGGGGCCCGTATCCTCGGAAAAGACGGTCCAGGTGAAGGACGTGGACGAGCTGGTGGCCGCCATCGGGCCGAACACCGCGGTGGAGCTGCAGCCGGGAGAGTACGCCCTGGCCGCCGCCTCGACCTACGGGCAGGCCACGGGGAACCAATACTGCCGCTGGGAGGCCGCCTCCGAGGGGGGCTATGAGCTGATCATCTCCGGTGTGAACGGGTTGACCCTTCTGGGCGCGGGCACGGACGAGACCACCATCCTGGCCCAGGATCGGTACGCCAACGTCCTTCGCTTCGTGGGCTGCGGTCAGCTGACGGTTTCCCGCTTCACGGCGGGCCACGACCCCGCCCCCGGGTACTGTTTCGGCGGCGTGCTGCGGCTCGAGCATTGCAACGGCGTCGCGGTGGAGGGCTGCGCCCTCTTCGGCTGCGGCGTCGTGGGCGTGGATGCCGTGGACTGCAGCGACGTGGCCGTCACCGCCAGCCGGATCTATGAGTGCAGCGACATCGCCGTCAGCGCCGAAAGCTGCCGGAACGTGACCGTCCGGGACTGCGAGATCGACCACAACGGATGGAAGAACGAGTATTTCGCCAGCTGCCTCTTCCAGTCCTACGGCGGGGACGGCTTCACCGTGGACAACTGCCGGATCCATGACAACTTCGCCGGCCTCCTGCTGCAGTGCAGCACCACCCATGCCGCCAGCTTTACGGCCAATCAGGTGAACTACAACAAGCTGCAGAACGCCTTTGCGATGTTCGTGTTCCCCGCCACGGTGGACGGCTGCTCCTTCCACGGGAACGACGTTTTGAGCCTGTACCCGGCGGACCTGGACGAGCCCTCGCTCTCCGTCCTGGATGGGGAAGGGAAGGTGTCGGACGGAGCGTTGGAGTCGGCCCTGGAGGTCAGGACCCTTCAGGGAGGCGAGCTTGAAACGCCTCCCCTGCGGGAGCCCACGGAGGTGGCCCCGGGCGGAGAGATCGTGGTGACGACGGTGGATGAATTCCTGGCCGCCATCGGCCCGGACCGCATCGTCGTGCTGGACGGGGAGAGCTTCTGCCTGGCGGACGCCGCCGGCTACGGCAGGGAGGACGGCCAATACTACCGCTGGGACAAGGTCTACGACGGGTATCAGCTGACGATCGTCGGCGCGTCCGGCATGACGATCCGCGCCGCGGAGGGCCGGGGCGCCGTCACCCTGACGGCCGTGCCCCGCTACGCCGACGTCCTGAGCTACCAGGGCTGCGACGCCGTGCGCGTATCGGGCCTGACCCTGGGCCACACCGAGGCCCCCAGCGAATGTTCCGGCGCGGTGCTGAATTATGAAGGCTGCACCGGCGTCCTTGTGGACGGCTGCCGCCTCTACGGCTGCGGCACCATGGGCGTCTACGCCTACAACTGCACGGACGTGGCCCTGGCGGACTGCGAGATCTACGAATGCTCCATCGGCGGCGTGACGCTCTACGCCGTGTACAGCGCGTCCTTCGGGAACTGCCGCATCCACGACGTGCCCCGCCCCGCCCTCGCCCTCTATGACTGCTACGAGGTGACCTGGAACGAGGCCCCCGTCACCGGCAACCACTACGACGTGAACGAGGCCGGCGAGCTGGTCCCGGTGGAGATCGCGGGATAAAGGTTCATAGAAAAAGCTCCCTGCGCGGGAGCTTTTTTTGTATGCGTCGGCCTTATTGTTCCGCCGTTGGCGTGGGCTGTTTGCGCAGGTACAGGCAGTAGACCGCGGCCACGGCCACGGTGGCGATGATGTAGGCCCAGCTGGCCGCTTCGTTGTCCCGGGCAAAGACGCTGAAGGCGTCGATGAGGCCGTGGATCGCGATGCAGGGCAGCAGGCTCCCGCCCTTGAGATAGGCGAAGGTGAGCAGGAAGCCCCAGGCCACGGCGAAGATCACCTGCACCAGCGTCTCCCCGGTGGCCTGGCCCGTGAGCAGGTTCACGATGTGGCCCATGCCGAAGGTCACGGCGGACACGATGACGGCCGCGGTCAGGCTCCCGCTCTTTCGCATGCCGTTGAACAGGAAGCCCCGGAAGACGATCTCCTCCGCCACGCCCACCAGCAGGAAGGACAGGACCGCCATGACGGTGTTGATGGGCTCATACCGAAGGCCCGCGCCGCCCCACAGGTTCCCGGTGGAGAGGACCCACATAGGCAGGAGCCACAACAGGGCCTTTCCGTTTTGGAGCCAGCGGGTCATGCCCAGCTCCTTCTGGATGTCCAGCCGGCGGATCACCAGCAGCAGAACCGAGGAGACGGCCACCAGCCCCAGGAGCATCTGGAGGCTGTCATCGCCAAAACGGCCCCGGATGGTGCCCATGACGACCACGTAGATCACGATCCACAGGATCGCGAACAGGACGGGTTTCTTTTCATAGAGGTTACGCATTTGTATCTCCTTTCATCGACGCCAGGGCCCCGCAGAAAACGGTCTCCAGCATCGTTTGACATTCGGCTTCGTCATAGGCCATGGCGTTGTGGCAGAGGAGGCTGGCCAGGCCATGGGCCACGGCGAAGAAGGTCAAAAACACCTTTTGGGCTTCCTCCGTCCTGCAGCCAAGCCCCTGGGCCAGGACGCCCACCAGCTCGTTCATGCCCGGCCCCCGCAGCAGGCCGGATAGATCCATGCCTTCGAACTGGTTGCTCTCGAACAGAAACCGGAACAGTCGCCCCTCCTCGTGGCCGAAGCGCACGTAGTTGAGGCCCAGCCGCAGCAGGGCTTCCTCCCCGGCGGCGTCCCGGGGCAGGATGTACGCCGTGTGGAAGGCGTCGGCCCGCTCATAGACGGCGGCGCGCAGCTCGTCCATGGCGGCGAAGGCATAGAGGACGGGTTGGGTGGAGCAGCCCAGACGCCGGGCCACCGCCCGCGCGTTCAGCGCCTCCTGGCCCTCCGCCCGCACCAGCGCGAAGGCCGCGTCCAAAATCATCTCCCGGGTCACCCTGGCCTTGGGCGGCATAATCCCACCTCCTTTTTATAACGCGTGTTATACAACGGTGAGTATACACCGTACGGCAGAGCTTGTCAAGTTTTCCTGCCATTCTCCCCTCCAAAAAATGAAAAACCTGAATGGAAGAAAAAAACTCGGCCCATACTATCTGCGAAACAAAGACATGAAACAGGCCCCCCAGGGGACAATGGCCCCGACAGGGCCGGGAAAGGAATCTATTGCAGCATGGAAGAAATGAATGAATTCGAGACCAAGCCTCGGGGCACCTTCTGGCGGGACTGGGGCGTATACGGCGCGCTGGCCCTGTGCCTGGCCGTCATCGGCGCGGCGGTGGCCCTCACCTCCCTGCCGGAGAAGGAGGAGGCCCGGGAGCAGCCGCAGGAGATCATCGTCTCCGAAGCGCCCCGGCAGGACCCGCTGCCCGTGAACAAGCCGATGATCCCGTCGGAGACCGGCCTGCCCGTGATCCGCATCCTGCCCACGGCCAGCGCGGAGCCCGCCCCGACCCAGCAGCAGGCGGAGGCCGCCCCCGCCAGGAGCGCCGGCGGCGAAAAGAAGGCCCAAGCCCCCGTGTCGGGGAAGGTGATCTGGGGCTACGCCGCCGATAAGCTGATCTATTCGAAGACGTTGGACCAGTGGACCACCCACAAGGCCGTGGACATCGCCTGTCCCCAGGGCACCGCGGTGAAGTGCGTCCTGGGCGGCACGGTGGAGAGGGTGTATACCGACGATCAGCTGGGCGTCACGGTGATCGTGAAGCACTCCTCCGACCGCAAGACCCTGTACGCCAACCTCAGCGAGACCGTTCCCGTGAAGGCGGGGGACAAGGTGAACGCCGGGACGGTCCTGGGCACGGTGGGCAAAACCGCCATCTCGGAATGCGCCCTGGAGAGCCACCTGCACTTCGCGTTCTTCGTGAAGGGAAAGGCCGTGGATCCCACCGGCAAGGTCAAGCTGGGATAATATCGTTTACCACCCTTGCCATAGATCTTCCCCCCTGCTATGGCAAAGCTGAGGGCGGCGGAGCTTTCCGCCGCCCTTGCGCGCACATATGCCCCTTCGATCGTCTTGCCGGGGGGGAGGCGTTGCCCTGCCGAACCCCTCCAAAAAGTGAAAAAAATATATACACAGATTGATTTTGAGATATTATATATTATGTATGAGAATATATCGGGGGAAGGCTTTCCCCGCGGCTCATGCCCCGCCGGCGCAGAGACGGGCGGACGAAAGGACCGGCCCCGCGCCGCGCAGGAACAGCTTTTTCAGGGAGGAATGCATCATGAAGGGGAAGAGAATCATATCCGTTGTCCTTTGCCTGCTGCTGACACTGAGCTTGCTGCCTGTCGGCGCACTGGCGGAGGGGGAAGATCCCGCCGCACCGGCCCTCACTTCGGACCCAACCGATCCGCAGACGGACCCGGAACCGGGAGAGGATCTGGAGGATCCCGTCGCCGACGTGGATGACGAGGATCCCCCCGCCGACGTGGATGACGACGATCCCGTCACCGATGTGGATGACGACGATCCCCCCCGCCGACGTGGATGACGACGATCCCGTCGCCGACTTGGATGACGAGGACCCTCCCGCCCCCGTCGAGCCCCAGGACGACGGCCCCGCCGCCAAGGATGGGGACGTCTACGTGATAGCCGGTTCGGCCAACGAGAACCTCAGCCAGGGAGGCGTGCCCACACCCATCTTTGGGACCGCTTGGGACGGAACCTTGTCCGCCAATCAGATGACCCTGTCCGGCAGCGTGTATACGAAGACATACACCGTCGCGGGTGCATACACGGTGGAATTCAAGGTCGTCAAAAACGGTGAAACGTGGTATGGCAACGGCGAAAGCAATATCCACCTGGACCTGCCCGCCGGCTGCAAATTTACCGTGACCTTCAATCCTTCCACGAACGCGGTATCCGCAAGCGTTGCGATGGACTATACCAGCGTGTATGTGGCCAGCGACCTGCTCAACAACTGGCAAGCAGACGGCCAGGCGATGACGCAGAAGCAGCCCGGCATCTGGGAAACGCAGCTGCAGGTTCCTGCGGGCAGCCACGGGTTCAAATTCACGATCGACGGCAGCTGGGACCGCAATTTCGGCAGAGGGCTCTATCAGAGCACCTTTGTGACGGGGCAGGAACGGGACGCCAAGTGGAACGGTTCTGACAACATGATGCTCAATTTCGATGCCGCCACGACGGTCACCCTCCGGCTGAATCTGACCAACTTCAATTATCAGACCAAGAGCGGCGCCAAATACGGCGTCTTCGTACAGGACAACACCTTTAACATCACGCTGAACGCAACGCTTGACGGTGTCCAGGGCACTCCCTTCTACGAGGGCGGTGGGTACACCGTGGCGGATAACACCGGAGTGCTCCGGCTCCTGGATCCTGTCGACAACATGTACCGTCCGAAGGCAAGTGCCGAGGGAACGCTTGTCCGCTTCAGTGTCACGGTTCCCAACGGGTATTCCTGCACGGTGACCGTCACGGACGACGCCAACAACGCGATCACACCTACCGCGGGCGAGACCACCACCGACAACCTGGGGAGGGCCGTCACGGAGTATTCCTTTGGGTCGAGCTGGAGATCATCCGGCTGGAAGCGACGGACGTGATCACGGACAGCGGCGGCGATGGCAACGATTTGGGAGACATGTAAGTTGCCAGGCCACTGTAATTTGGATGAAATGTCAAACTAAGTGCGACTTTTGAGACAGCCGATGCGAGGCGGGCATTCGCCCGCCTCACCGGACTGACGCTGCGCCAGGGAGCGCGGCCGCCTCGTCTTGAGGTGGCTGCGGCCCCCGGATTCATATTGACCCCATCGCCCCGACAGACAGCTCTGCCGGGGCTTTTTTTTGCTTTTGGGGCGGTATTCATACCAAAATTACAACTCCATTACAACTCTGTTACGTTTTGGACGAATATGGGGCGTATCATGGAGGCAGATACGGGAGAACGGGCCGCGGGGGCGGTCCGAAAGGGAAGCGAGGGGATTGGATGCGGCATATTTGGACGGACGTGAAGCGGGCGATCTGGTCCCGTTCGTTCCTGCTGGCGGCCCTGGGCATGGCGGCGTGCCTCTCTATCGGCGCGTTCCAAAGCCTGTGGCGGCTGTTTCGGATGGAGTGGCCGGAGGCCCTCTTCGGCTACCACGAGGACCTGTTTTTGCAGTGCCTGGGCGGGGAGCTGGTGCTCTTCGCCGTGCCCATCCTCAGTGCGGTGCCCTATACCTCCGCCTTCGTGGAGGACGTGAAGAGCGGGTATCTCAAGCCCTACCTCACCCGGACCACCGTGGATAGGTACATCTGGGGCAAGAGCCTGGGGGCGGCCCTGTCCGGGGGCCTCGCTTTGGCGGCGGGGATGGCCCTGGCCCTGTTCCTCTTCTGGCTCCTCCTGGCGCCGGTGGAGGTCTACGGGGAGTGGGCCGTGCCCAGTCGGCTCCCGGAGATCGGCCTAAGGCTCATCCTCTTCTTCCTCTCCGGCGCCCTGTGGGCCACGGTGGGGCTCCTGTTCTCGGGCCTCACCCAGAACGTGTATTTGGCCTACGCGTCCCCCTTCATATTGTATTATGTGCTCATCATCCTCCAGGAGCGGTACTTCCGCGCCGCCTTCATGCTGAACCCCCAGAACTATCTCACCATGGAGGGGGCCTGGCCCCTGCAGGGCAAAAGCGCGGCGCTGACCCTCCTTTCCCTGGTGATCCTCTTTCAGCTTTTATTCTTCCTGACCGCCCAAAACGAGCTTCGGGACGACAAGCGGCAGCGGCGAGCCTTTTCCTCCCTCGCCGCCCGGCCGCCTCGTATACCGAAGCGGGATTTCAAACCCCGGAAGGGCTTCGGGCCCCTCCGGGAGCTCCGGCAGGTCTTCGCCGTGGTGCGCTACAACTTCCGCATGTGGCGGGGGAACATGCGCATCTGCCTCACCTTCGCCCTGGCCTTCATCCTGTGCTTTCTGCTCTCCGACAAGGCGGCCAGCTTCGCCTACGACATGGGCACGGCCATGCAGGCCTTCGAGCCCTTCGTGTGGACCTTCGGCGACGCCAACTCCATTTTGCTCATCTCGCTCCTGTTGGTGCTGCTGTTCGTGGACATGCCCTTTTTGGGGGCTGGCGTGCCCTATTACCTGGTGCGCATGCGGCGGCGGACCTGGGCCTGGGGGCAGCTGGTCTACCTGACCGTCGCCACCCTCCTCTACATGCTGTTCATCTTTGCCGCCACCTCCCTCATCTGCGCCCAGAACAGCTTCATCGGCAACATGTGGTCCGAGACCGCCGCCATCCTGGGCTACTCCGGGGCGGGGAAGGCCGTGGCTTTGCCGGCCCTGGTGAAAACGTTGGAGATGTCCCGGCCCTATGAGTGCGCCGCCACCATCTTCCTCCTCATGCTCCTCTACACCCTGGTCCTGAGCCTCATCATGCTCCTCTGTAAGCTCCAAAAGGGCCGCAGCGCGGGGATCGTGGGGGCCTTCGGCTTCTCCCTCTTCGGGCTCCTGCTGAACCCCGCCTTCTTCAAGGACGTGATGCACCTCCCCGACGATCTCGTCTACAAGGCCAACGTGATCGTGGGCTGGGCCTCGCCCCTCAACCAGGCCACCTACCATATGCACAACTTCGGCTACGACCTGCTGCCCCGCGATCTTCGGGGGCCTGATTCTGCTCCTCTTCCTCCTGGTGCAGCTGAGCATACGAAGATATAGCTTCAATTTCACCGGCACGGAGGGGAGCCTGTGAGATGAAATGCGTCATCCAGCACAAGGTATGTACTTCCCTGTCATCCCGACCGAGGAAGCGTACGGAAAAAAGTTGACCGTATTGAAACACAATCGACCGAGTGGAGGGATCTCTGAACGGTCCTGGTCGAAACGAGTTGCTTTTTTGCGGAAAAAGCTTTTGCGTTCAGAGATCCTTCGACAAGCTCAGGATGACAAGTTTGTTGGCGGGAAGCGTTGTATGATGAATTGCCCTGACGGGCATGAATCGTCTGACGACTTGAATCGTTCCAAGGAACATGAATTGGGCTTTGCAGCCCATGAAGGAAGGATTGAAAGATTCGCGACTTTTCTTGTAAGAAAAGTCGCCCAAAAGAACTTAAGAAGGATACAGGGGTTATGAGTGTATGAGAAACAATTTTCTTAAGCTTTTCTTTTTCCGCCGCTTTTGCTTTTCACCGAAAAGAAAAAGCGGCAAAATCCCCGTCGTTCTCCTTTCGATCCTCCTCCTGGCCGCCTGCCAGCCCACGCCCACGGAGGAGGCGGTGGTGAACAAGGGGGACGACACTTTGGAAACGGTGATCCACAGCGAGCCTCAGGCGAGCGCGGAAGCGGCCCAAACGGTGCAAGACGCCCTGGGCGCCCCGGAGACGGTGCAGCGGACGGTCAGCGGGCCCGTGTACGGCGGGACGCTCCATGTGGAGATGGACGCGGCGGTCCATATGCCCCAGGTGGACCGGGTGCCGGTGCTGCGGGCGGGGCGGCTCCATCCAAGCGCCGAGGACAAGCGTCGGATCGCCGAGACGCTGACGGGCCGGACCGTATTCTTTGAGACGGATCCCCTGGGCCGGGATCGGTGGCTGAACGTGGCGGACCAGTATCGGGAGGCCCTGGCCGCGTTGGAGAAGCGGCCCTACGGCCCGGAGGCGGACTATGCGAGCCTGGAAGCGGAATACAACGACGCCCTCTGGCGGGTGCTGGCCTATTACAACGAGTTCCAGCCGGGCCAGCTGCGGCCCTGGACCGGGACCTGGTCCGACGCGCTGGTAAGCGTGTACACCGAGAGCGGTCAACACATCTGGATCGAAACCGAAACGAAGGACACCTGCTCTATCCAGTACGACGCCACGGACGCCACGCCCAGGGGAAGCAGGGACGCCATCACCGCCGACGCCGCCCGGCGGCTGGTGGAGGACGCTCTGGCCCTGCTGGGGAACACTCACTACGAGATCGTGTCCGTCCGCCCCGCCGATCAGGGGCTTCGGGACCGGTTCCACAGCGACACGGGCGTGGACGACGGCTCGTTCCAAATCACCCTGCGGCTCATGTACGAGGGCATCCCCGTCTACGACTGGAACAGCTACTACGGGTCCGACAGCGCGGCGCAAAAGGCGGGGCTCAGCTTTGCCCAGTTACCCATCAAGGAAAGCCTGGGCGCGGAGGTCCGGGGCGGCCAGCTGGTGACCCTCTCCTGGCTGGACCCCCTGGAGGTTCTGGGGGTGGAGAACGAGAACGTGACTTTGCTGCCCTTCGAGAGGATCATGGAGATCTTCGAGAAGCAGGTGTTCATGAACGTGTACCTGAGCGGCGGCGAGCGGACGGTGAAGGTGACGGACGTGTATTTCTCCTACCGCTGCGTGAAGGTGAAGGACTCGGACCAGTATTACCTGCTGCCCGCCTGGGACTTCGTGGGCTACGACACCCTGATCGCAGGCAAGGGCCCCGTCAAATGGAAGGACTCCATCCTGTCCGTCAACGCCGTGGACGGCAGCATTTTGAACGATTTACTGGGGTATTAAGGAAGGATTGAAAGCCTTGCGACTTTTCTCTTTGTACAAAGCGAAAAAGTCGCAAAGAAAAAAGGAGGGGACCATGACCAACGCCATAGAACTCATAGACCTCAGCAAGACATTCGGCCAGGACGAGGTGTTGAAGCACGTGACGCGAAACTTCGAGGCCGGGAAGATCCACGGGGTGGTGGGCAACAACGGCTCCGGGAAGACCGTCATGTTCAAGTGCATCTGCGGTTTTCTGCAGCCCACCTCGGGCAAGGTCTTCGTCCAGGGGAAGCAGATCGGCAAGGATGCGGATTTTCCGGACGACCTGGGCCTCATCATCGAGACGCCGGGGTTTTTGCCCCAGCTGTCGGGGCTCAGGAACCTGGAGATCCTGGCCTCGCTGAAGAAAAAGATCGGCCTCAAGGAGGTGGCGGCGGTGATCCGCCGGGTGGGTCTGGACCCCCTGTCCACCAAGCCCGTGGGCAAGTACAGCCTGGGCATGCGCCAGCGGCTGGGCATCGCTCAGGCCATCATGGAGGACCCGTCGCTCCTCATATTGGACGAGCCCATGAACGGCCTCGATAAAAACAGCGTGGCCCAGATGCGGGAGCTGTTCCGTTCCCTGGCCACCGACGGGCGGACCATTTTGCTGGCCAGCCACAACATCGCCGATATCGACGCCCTCTGCGACACCGTTTGCGAGATGGACGCAGGGGTCATGACTATGATACGGGAGGAGAGAGCATGAACACGAAACGGATCATTTGCCTGCTGCTGACGGCCCTGCTGGCCCTGACGCCCCTGCTGGCCATGGCCGAGGAGGGGGCGGAGGACCCCCTGCCGCCGAACGCGGATCCAAACCCCTCGGCGGACCCGGCGGAGGACCCCGCCCCGTCCCCGGGACAGAACGACCCCGAACCGTCCCCGGGACAGGACGACCCCGAACCTTCCCCGGGACAGGACGACCCCGAGCCGTCCCCGGGCCAAAACGACCCCGAGCCCACGTCTTCCGCCGATCCGGGGCCGACGCCCTCGCCCACGCCCCGACCCGGCGGCGCCAGCGCCACGGAGCTGGTCATCGACACGGCCTTTATCTACCCCGGCATGACCAAGAGCTACGCCGACGGGTACATGCCCACCGTGTCCAGGAGTCAGGCCGTCTTCGTGCTGCCTCTGCTGGGCGACGCCATGGGCGACATGGTGCGGGTGACCCCGGAGATCTCCACCTCCGGTCCCTTCGTCTACGGCAACTACCAGTTTGACCTGAAAAAGTCCACGCAAACGGCCGCGGACAGCGCCGGGAACCAGATGAGCCGCCAGGTGTTCCTCATCAGCCTGGCCCTGGATCTGGCCAAGAACCGCTATAACGGCACCTATCCCGTGGTCTTTCGGGTGAGCTATACGGACGTGAACGGCCAGAGCGCGGAGCAGTCCTTCACGCTGCAGGTGACCATCACCAACGGCAGAAACCATTCCAGCGGCGGCGGATACAGCGGGCCCTCGGCGGTGAAGAAGCCGGTGCTGGTCCTGGAGGAGAGCGAGGTCAGCAGCCCCGTCATCGCCGGCGGAGAAGCCTTTACCCTGACGCTGCAGGTGAAGAACGTGGGGGATCTGGAGGCCAAGAACGTCCGCATCCTGGCCGCCGCCCAGGGCCAGGGGATCTATCGGAGCGACAGCCTGGCCCCTTTGTTCCTGACGCTGCTGGGCACGGGGGAGAGCGCCTCGCTTTCCTTCCCCTTCGCCTCGGACAAGACCGTCTTCGCCGGCCGCCACGACCTGGCCGTGACCCTTTCCTACGAGGACAAGTACGGCAACGCCTACGGGGACAGCGTGCCCCTGCAGATCAACGTGACCCAGGAGCCCTCCATCGGCTTCGACGAAATGAAGCTGCCGGAGACCCTCACCAGCGGCGACACCTTCACCCAGCCCGTGTGCGTGTACAACACCGGCTACGCCCCCGTCTACAACGTGCGCTGCACCCTCCGCATGGACGGGCTCATCGCCGCCTCGGCCTTCCTGGGCACGTTGGAGCCCCAGCAGAGCGCGGACAAGGCCGTCTCCGTTTTCGTCACCACCCTGGCCGGGAAGGAGAAGTACGGGGCCGCCTACGGGGAGCTGATCGTGGCCTATGAGGACATGGCCGGCCGGGAGCACACCGAGTACCAGTCCTTGCGGACCACCATCCAGGCCCCCGCGGTCCAGACCGACGAAGAGAAGGCCAAGCAGGAGAAGGAGCAGAAGGAGCAGCAGACCCTGTCCCAGTGGTGGGTGAGCCTGCTGGTGGCCATCGCCTTCATCCTGGTGGTCCTCTCCATCATCGTCATCGCCCGCTTCTCCCGGATGCTGAAGATGAAATAAAGCGCAGAAAAAGTGCGCGGGCGCCGTTCTGGCGCCCGTTTTTACAACGCTATAACAACCTAAGCCCCGCTTTTACAAGTCCATGACAACTCCGTTACAGTTTGTCCGAATTTGAGGCGTAGGATGAGGCTATACCAAAAGGAGGAACGAAACATGAAACGGTTATTGGTTGTGATCTTGACAGGGGCGTTGCTCATTTATGGCTGCCAGCCCACGCGGGCGTTGCTCATTTATGGCTGCCAGCCCACGCCGGAGGTGGACGCCGTGCGGCAGAAGAACTCCGTCCAGATGATCGAGATGGCCAAGGGCCAGGCCACGGCGGAACCCCCGGCGGGTGAGGCGGAGCCCGCAGCTACGCCCATACCCGTGCGGGAGCAGGTGCCGGAACGGCTCCAGTGGGACTTCTATACCGATGTGAAGAACGTCCACGTGACTGCCGACGTGCCCATCCGCATCCGGACCGAGGACACCTTCCCCCTGCTGCGGGTCAAGCCCTGGACCGGTAGCCCCAGCGAGAATCTGAAGATCGCCCAGGCCCTGCTGGGCACGGACACGGTCTATAAGAGCGTCTATCAGGTGACCCGGGCGGATCTCGAAAAGCAGATCGCCGATCTGATGACCACCACTTCACCAGGGAGGAGCTGGAGGAGCTGATCCCCGGGTGGCAGAAGCGCCTGGAGGAGCTCCAGGAGCAGTATCGGACCTTCCGGGACGGCGAGCCCCAGCCCAACCCCCTCTGGGACGGGCAGCCGGAGGACGACATGCACCAGACCGTGCTGGTGACCGGAGCCTGGGACAAGGACAATGCCGAAAACTATGACAGCGTCTACTTCTTCGCCCGGTCGTCCTACCCGGAGCACTGGTCCATGGACCTGATGCGGAAGGGGGACTGGGGCGCCGCCTACGACTACGGCATGCGGGAGCTCATCGACCCGGCGGACTACGACAGGCCCCACCGGGGCGCGAAGCTGACCCCCCGGCAGGCGGCGGAAGCGGTGCAGGCGGTGGTGGATCCCTTCGTGAAGACCGCGGTGGTGGACATCCTCTGGAGCAACAACGCCAGCGACACCTACGGCTCTGACGGCACCAAGCTCCGCTGGGGGTACGTGGTGCGGCTCATGCCCCTCTATCACGGCACGGCCACGGGGGTGGGCCTGGGGCGGTTGCACATGCTCAGCCGAGACCCGGTAACCAATGTGGGCCGATCCTGGGAACAGGAGTACATCATGGGGGCGGTGACCGACGAGGGCGTCCGGCACCTCACCTGGGGGTGTCCGCTGAAAGTCACGGAGGTGGTGGCGGAGCACGCCCAGCTTTTGCCCTTCTCCGAGATAGAAGAGATCGCCCGGCGGCAGATCAACCGGAAACTGGCCTACAGCCACCAAGAGAACGGCTCCCTGGAGGTGGCCGGGGTGATCCTGGGCCTCGTGTACATGGGCGAGCAGAACAACGCCGAGGGCGGGCTCCTGGCGCCGGTGTGGGTGTTCCTGAAGGCAGACAGGCCCAATGATCAGCAGCAGAAGCTGTGGGCGCAGCTGGGCCAAACCCCTGCCGCCCCGTACTATGATACCCTAAACCCCCTGGCCATGATCAACGCCATCGACGGCACCGTCATCGACCCCTACGCGGGATACTGAGGAAGGTCCGGACAGTCTGTTGCAGGATATCCCCGGATATGATATACTTCTCACAGCGCCGACCGGTTTTTTCTCGGGGTCCCACGCCCTGCCGCGGGCGAACGTTTCCGGCGCGGTCCTGCGGTCCGCGGATGACGCCCGGGCCTTCCCACAGCGAAGGACGCCGGGGCGCCGACGGTCGCTGCCCATACAAAATACCTTGACGGGAGATATTCAGCATGAAGCGTTTATCGGCACTGATCCTTGGCCTGATCCTGCTGCTGTCCGCCGCCTGCGCGGCAAAGGACGAGGCGCAGCAAACGGAGGTCCCGGCGGTCCGGGAGGAGGCGGTTTTGAACACGGCAGCGCCGGCGTCGGAGCCCATCGTCGGCGGTCTGACGGAGGAGCCGGGCCGGGTCCTGCCGGACGCCGATATGGATGAGCCCGGCAAAGAAACCGCATCGAAGCCGGAATACGACCCCGACAGGGACAAGGAGATCGTATTCCGGGACGACGCCCTGAAGAACGCGATCCGTCGCAAACTGGGGATCAACGACACGCTCCGTTACGGTGATATCGAGGGCATCGAGGCGTTGGATCTCTCGCGGTGCTCCCTGACAGACATCTCGGACCTGGCTCTGTTCACAGACCTGACCACCCTGAAGCTGGGAGGAAACCGCATCCAGGATCTCTCCCCCCTTGCAGAACTGACCAAGCTAAAGCATCTTGAACTGGACGATGTGACCATCACCGATCTTTCTCCCCTCAGCGGGCTGACGGCCCTGGAGTATCTGAATCTTTCGTCCTGCTCCATCAGCGATATCGCTCCGCTTCGGACGCTCACGGCTGTAACGGTCCTGGATCTGTCCCGAAACCAAATCTCCGACATCTCCGTGCTCAGCGGCATGACGGCCCTGGAACACCTGGATGTTTCCGCCAATGATATATCCGACATCTCGGCGCTGAGGGAGTTGACGCAGCTGACCTATCTGGAAATGAGGCGAATCCATTTGGAGGAGGATCTGACTGCCCTCAGCGGACTGGTCCGCCTTCGGCATCTGAGGCTGGGCGACATCGGGTATATCCTCGATCTCTCCCCTTTGAGCGAACTCAAGGCGCTGGAGACGCTGTTTCTGCAGTTCGATAATTCCCGGCCTCGGGACTTCTCGCCGATAAGTGAGCTTACGGAGCTGACCTCTTTGGTGATTGTCCGCGGCGGATTCGAGGATGCCTCCGTACTGAGCGGGCTGACGAAGCTCGAAAAGCTGAGCCTGGCCAAAAACTGGGTCGAAGACACCTCCCCGCTTCGGAGCCTGCAAAAGATGACGAGCCTTACCCTGTGCGACAACCCGGTGACCGACTATTCGGGCCTCAGCGGCATGGCGGAGCTGGAGATCCTTGACCTGAGCCAAACGGATGTCACCGATCTGAACGGGATCATCGACCTGCTGCCCGATCCCGCTAAACTGACGGAGCTGTGGGCGGAGGACAACCGGATCAGCGACGTCTCCTCCCTGGCCAAGGCCACGGGCCTGAGGCTCCTTTCCTTGATCGGCAACGGGATCGCAGACGTTTCCCCCCTTAGCGGGCTGACGGAGCTGAACTATCTCAATCTGAGCGAAAACAAGATCCGTGATATCTCTGCGCTGAGCGGCATGGCGAAGCTGGGCGAACTGTCCCTCGCCGACAACGAGATCCAGGACCTGTCCCCCCTTGGCGGCTTGTCCGCCCTGTTTCATCTGTGCCTCGACAACAACCGGATCCGGGATCTGTCCCCGCTGTACGCCATGAAGGATCTGGACAGTATCCACCTGACGGGGAACCCCCTTTCTTCGAATCAGATCAAAGCGCTGCAGGAAAAGCTGCCCGAGCTGATGATCACATATGAACAATGATCTCTGTCCCGATGCGACTCGCCCCGGCAAATGCCGCCGCGCCGAAAAGAAAAGGCGGCATGGACTTGCTTTTTTTCCGGGTTTTCGTATAATAGGAAATAAACACTCTATCAGCCCGGCCCGGGCGGAAGGAGCCCTTCCTTGATATTCGGCAAACATATCAACCGCTACTATCTGAAATATGCGCCGCGGCTGCTGCTGGGGGCGGCGGCCCTCATTCTGGTGGACTACGTGCAGCTCATCCTGCCCGAGCTCTACCGGATGCTGGTCAACGGCCTCAACACCGGCCAGGTCCTGTACAACGGGGTCATGACGCCCTTCACCATGGATTTCCTGCTGGACCATCTGTGCCTGCCCATCGTGTACATCATCGTGGTCATGGTCATCGGCCGGTTCCTGTGGCGGGTGTGCTTCTTCGGCGCGGCCATCCGGGTGGAGACGGACATCCGCATCCGCATGTTCGACCATTGCAAGGACCTCTCCAGGGAGTATTACCAGGTGAACAAGGTGGGCAACCTCATGAGCCTGTTCACCAACGACCTGGACACCATCCAGGAGTGCTTCGGCGACGGCCTTCTGATGTTCTGCGACGCCCTGTTTTTGGGGACGCTGGCCTTCTCCAAGATGCTCCGCATGGACCTTACGTTGACCTTCCTCACCCTGGTGCCCCTGACCATGCTCCTTCTGGTGGGCGTGTTCATGGGCAAGACCATGATGAAGAAATGGGAGGTCCGGCAGCAGGCCTTCTCCAACCTCAGCGACTTCGCCCAGGAGAGCTTTTCGGGCTACGCCGTGGTGAAGGCCTTCGTGAAGGAGCTGGTGCAGCTCAAGGACTTCCGGAAGCTGAACGTCGACAACGAGGACACCAACGTGAGCTACGTGAAGACCTCCACCATGCTCCACGTGTTCATCACCCTGCTGGTGGAAACGGTCATCTGCGTCATCCTGGGCTACGGCGGGTACCTGGTCTATCGGCACCGGTTCGACGCCGGGATGCTGGTGGAGTACATCGCCTACTTCTCCTCCGTGGTCTGGCCGGTGATGGCCGTGGCCATGCTCATCGAGAAGTCCGCCCGGGGCAAGGCGTCCATGAACCGGGTCACGGAGCTCCTGGAGGCGAAGATCAACGTGCAGGACAGGCCCGGGGCCGCGGACATGGCATGCGTCCGGGGCAAGATCGAGTTTCGGGATCTGACCTTCCGCTACCCCGACGGGGAGTTCGACGCCCTGGAGCATGTGTCCTTCACCATCGAGCCCGGGGAGAGCGTGGGGATCGTGGGCAAGACCGGCGCGGGCAAGACCACCATCGTGGATCTGATCCTCAGGACCTACAACGTGCCTGACGGCACCCTGTTCGTGGACGATCGGGACGTGAATGAGATCACCATCCGGTCCCTCCGGGCGGGCTGCGCCTACGTGCCCCAGGACAACTTCCTGTTCTCGGACACCATCACCAGGAACATCAATTTCGCCTTCGACGACGTGGATCAGGCGGCCGTGGAGAACGCGGCGCGCCTGGCTGACGTGCACGAGAACATCGCCGCCTTCCAGGAGGGGTACAGGACCATCCTGGGCGAGCGGGGCGTCACCGTCTCCGGCGGCCAGAAGCAGCGCATCTCCATCGCCCGGGCCCTCATGAAGGACGCGCCCATCCTGATCCTGGACGACTCCGTCTCCGCCGTGGACACGGACACGGAGAAGGTGATATTGGAGAACCTGAAGGAGACCCGGCAGGGGAAGACCACCATCCTGATCGCCCACCGGATCAGCACCATAGAGAGCCTGGACAAGATCGTCTTCGTGGAGGACGGGAGGATCGTGGCCGTGGGCAGCCATGAGGCGCTGCTTGGCGACTGCCCGGCCTACGCGCGGATGGTGGAGCTCCAGCGGCTCGAGGACGAATCGAAGGAATGAGGAGGTGAGACCATGCATGCATACTATCCCCTGCTGCTGACGGGCGGCATCATCGGCTTCGTCTCCGTCGTCCTGATCGTGGCCTACGCCTCCATCAAGGACAAGAAGCAATCCATGGGCTTCGATCGGTATATGAAGGACGGCGAGATCGTCCGCCGGCTCCTTAGATACGCCAAGCCCTACCGGATCCAGTTCATCTTCGTGGGCTTCATCATGCTCATCGGCATCGCCTACGACATCCTGTCCCCCACCATCATCGGCAAGGTGACGGACCTCATCAAGGACGATTTCGAGCTGAAGGAGCTCTATCGCCTGGTGGCCGCCTACGCGGGCAT
Source organism: uncultured Eubacteriales bacterium (assembly GCA_902802575.1). Taxonomy (GTDB): domain Bacteria; phylum Bacillota; class Clostridia; order Christensenellales; family CAG-138; genus RUG472. The sequence goes on from CADCMN010000061.1 coordinate 19,852, forward strand.
CCTCATCGTGTCCATGGTCTGCGTCTACGTTCAGGCCATCGTGCTCCAGAAGGTGGGCCAGAAGATCATCTCCGGCATGCGCGAGGACCTGTTCACCCACATCGAAAGCCTGTCCCACGAGCAGATGAACGCCACCCCCGTGGGGAAGCTGGTGACCCGGGTGACCAACGACACCAACGCCATCTCCCTCATGTTCACCAGCCTCCTGGTGAACCTCATCAAGAACCTGTTCGTCATCATCGGCGTGCTGGCGGCCATGATCGCCCTCAACTACGAGCTGACCCTCATGGTCCTCTGCTTCGTGCCCTTCATCGTGCTGTTCACCATGATCTTCCGCAAGTTCGCCCGCCGGGCCTACCGCCGGGTGAAGGATCGGACCACGGACATCAACACCTACCTTTCGGAGAACCTGTCCGGCATCAAGATCACCCAGATCTTCAACCGGGAGGACGAGAAGCTGAGGGACTTCACCGAGAAGAGCCTGGGCCTGGGCAAGGCCAAGCGGGACCAGATCCTGGTCTTCGGCATCTTCCGGCCCCTGGTCTACGTGCTCTACATCAGCTCCATCCTCTGCCTCTTCTATCTGGGGGGCAAGGGGTATCTGGACGGCGCCTCCTTCCTGGGCCAGACCCTGAACGCGGGGATCATCGTCAGCTTCTACATGTACATCAACAAGTTCTTCACCCCCATCCAGAACCTGGCCGAGCAGTTCAACTGGCTCCAGTCCGCCTTCGCTTCGGCGGAGAAGGTGTTCACCATCATGGACATCGAGCCCAAGCTCCGGGACGCGCCTGACGCCGTGGAGCTGGACCGGGTCCGGGGCGAGATCGAGTTTCGGGACGTGTGGTTCAGCTACATCCCCGGGGAGTGGGTCCTCAAGGGCGTCTCCTTCCACGTGAACCCCAAGGACACCGTGGCCTTCGTGGGCGCCACCGGCTCCGGCAAGACCACCATCCTGTCCCTGATCTGCCGGAACTATGAGTTCCAAAAGGGCGAGATTTTGATCGACGGCATGGACATCCGCAAGATCAAGACCGCGTCCCTCAGGAAGCACTTCGGCCAGATGCTCCAGGACGTGTTCCTCTTCTCCGGCACCATCCGCAGCAACATCCTCCTGGGCCTGGAGGGGGTGGACGACGAAGAGATCATGGCCGCCTGCCGCTATGTGAACGCGGATCACTTCATCGACCGGCTGGAAAAGGGCCTGGACGAGCCCGTCCGGGAGCGGGGCAACAACTTCTCCGCGGGCCAGCGGCAGCTGTTGAGCTTCGCCCGGACCATCCTCCACAAGCCCGAGGTCATGATCCTGGATGAAGCCACGGCCAACATCGACACGGAGACCGAGGTCCTGATCCAGGACTCCCTGGAGAAGATGATGAACATCGGCACCATGCTCATCGTGGCCCACCGGCTCTCCACCATCCAGCACGCGGACAACATCCTGGTCCTCTCCAAGGGCGAGATCGTGGAGCAGGGCACCCACCGCCAGCTCCTGGAGCAGCGGGGCAAGTATTACCAGCTCTACACCCTCCAGTTCGAGAAGGAGAAGCTGAAGCAGAAAGCGGGCGGATCGTGATCCGCCCCTACGGCGAGGGCGGCTCATGCAGGGGCGATTCACGAATCGCCCGCAAAAAAAGCCTTGCAAAATAAAAAACTGCTGGTATAATAGGCACAAGGCTGTGAAGGAAAGAGTAGGGAGCGACCCGCTGACAAGAGAGCGCCCGGGCGGTGGAAGGGCGACAGCAACGCTTCACGAAATACATTCCGGAGCCGCTGCTCTGAATCCCCGTCGCAGGGGAGGGGCTTGACCCTCCCGCACAAACGCAACAGTAGGAGCCGCCGGGTGCGCCCGATACAGCGTCCAAGGAGAAGGGTCCGCCTGCGGGGCGTCCCTTGAATTGAGGTGGTACCACGGCGATTGTCGTCCTCTGTTTCGGCAGGGGACGTTTTTTTGTTGACACCGTAGGGGCGATTCACGAATCGCCCGCCCGAAAAGAGAACCAAGTATTGATATACACGAAAGGAAACAGACAATGGGAATCTATGAGGAACTGATCGAACGGGGCCTTTTGGCCCAGGTGACCGACGAGGAAGAGATCCGGAACATGGTGAACGCCGGCAAGGCCACCTTCTACATCGGCTTCGACTGCACGGCGGACAGCCTGACCGCGGGCCACTTCATGGCCCTGACGCTGATGAAGCGGCTGCAGATGGCGGGGAACAAGCCCATCGCCCTCATCGGCGGCGGCACCACCATGATCGGCGACCCCTCGGGCCGCACCGATATGCGCAAGATGCTGACCAGGGAGGACATCGACCACAACGCCGCCTGCTTCAAGCGCCAGATGGAGAAATTCATCGAGTTCGGCGAGGGAAAGGCCCAGATGGTCAACAACGCCGACTGGCTGCTGAACCTCAACTATGTGGACCTCCTGCGGGAGGTGGGTCCCTGCTTCTCCGTGAACAACATGCTCCGGGCCGAGTGCTACAAGCAGCGCATGGAGAAGGGGCTCTCCTTCCTGGAGTTCAACTACATGATCATGCAG
>CADCMN010000062.1 GCA_902802575.1 uncultured Eubacteriales bacterium
ACGGGCAACTACGAGATGGGCGACACGGTCCACTTCTCCTTCAAGGGGAACGTGGCCCACGTCTTCTCCAAGGAGACCGACAGAAATCTGGAGTTCTAACCTGCTTTCCTCATGCCTTCCTCCTAAGGCATACGATAAAACCGGCCGGATTCATGCTTCCGGCCGGTTTTTCTTTTGGAAAAGCGTCTCTGTTTTGCCGCGATTATCTTGTCGCATGTTTGGCCAGGGTATCCAGCAGCCACAATCCGGTGGCGGTATAGTCCTCCTGCACAAAACCGTTGTACTTGGGCACGGTGGACCGGACGGCGGAACAGGGCTCGGCCACCTTGGAGAAGGTCCACATGCAGTAGGAGATGTGCTCCCGCTCCAAGAGGTCCACCCACAGGTCCGCGCTCTCCAAATCCCGGGGGAAGCCGCCGTTGGCCGCCGTGACGCCATACTCCGTGACGAAGATGGGCAAGCCCTGGGCGCTGGCCTCCGCCACCGCACTGCGAGAATCCTCCTTGTGGCTGGCGGCGTAGAAATGCAGGGTGTAGAGGATGTTGTCATACGCCAAGGGGTCCGCCAGCACGGATTGCAGGTCGCTGGACCACTGGGGATCGCCCACGATGATGACGGAGCGGGGGTCCTTCTCCCGAATGACGGGGATCACCTCGTCGGCGTACCGCTTCACGGTGGGCCAGTCCACGCCGTTGGGCTCGTTGCAGATCTCGTAGAGCACGTTGTTATAGCCGCTGTACTTCTCCGCCATCCGGGCGAAGAAGTCCTTGGCCTGATCCGCATAGAGGTTGGGATCCCCGTCGGACAGGATGTGCCAGTCGATGATGACATACATGTCCTGCTGCTTCGCCAGCTCCACGCCCTTGAAGATGTCCTCCTCGTACCGGGCTCGGTCGCCGCCGGTGCAGTATCCCATGATGCCTACGCCGTGGGTGTACATGGCCAGGCGAAACAGGTTGACGCCCACGTCCCGGGACAGCTCCTCGAAGAGCTGCTCGTTGAGGAAGGATTCCGTCACGATGAGGTCATGGGTGCTGACGCCCCGGAGGATGGCTGGCTGGCCGTCCTCGCCGCAGAGTTTCCCGTTCAGCACCTGGAGTTTGCCGCAGCTGGACGGCCGGGCCCGGCCGTCGTTATAGACGGCTCCGTTGTTTCCGTCAGCATTTGCGGCGGATACTTTGCCGCACCCGGCGAAAGCGACTGTCAGCATCATCGCTGCCAGCAAAAAAGACAATACCTTTTTCATGCGTATCCTCGCGCCTCGATTCATCATTGTTTTCTTTTGAGTTCGTGTATAGTATACTGTATTTCCGGCGTATTGACAAGCAAAGACGCCTGATAATTTAAATCATCGGCTGCCTGTCACGGAGAAGAAAGCCCTGGGATCAGGGCTTTTTCATTTATGGCAAGAAACGCTCCTCGTCCACTGCCACACCCGTTCGGATCCGATCCTGTACAAAAATGACCTCCGAAGGGGTTGGGAGGTCATTTTTTGGTTCGAGCAGTGATAACGGATTCAGCAGCGAACGACCATATTCTTTGTTTCGTTTTTGGTGCGGATCAGCTTTTTCGCCGCACTATTAATTGGATTGTTTCACCTTGTGGATAAACGTGAAAACGGCAGCCAGCGCCGCGATAGCGATGACCGCCGCCGTGGCTCTGGGGGACAGGGCGCCTTTGAGAAGCAGAACGACCAGCCAAGCCGCCCCCGCGAGAGCGGCGGCGCACAAAACGAGGGTCACCGCCAGCAGAACGCCGGCAAAGCCCGTGTTCTGCTGTTCGGATGCGGGGCCTTGGGCCTGCCGCCGCTGAATATCTGCTTGCAGATCGTGCAGCCGATCCTCGCACTCCGCCGCCTTCTTGCGGGCCTCCTCGATGAAGGAGATCGAATCCAGCTGACGCAGCGCCGCCTCGTATCCCTCCACGGAGTTCAGCCCCATGGAGCGCTCGGCGGACCGATAGATCTCCGCGAACCGCTTCGCATCCATGGGATCGATCTTCATGACATTCCCGCAGGAATCACAGGCCGCATACTCGGTCCCGATCTTGATATTCAGTTTTCCCCCGCAGACGGGGCAGGTCAACAGCCGCATATGTATCTTTTTGCTATCCTTCGGCTCACTTCCCGGCCTTACTCTTTTTGTTGCGCTCGGCGATCAGGGTCAGCAGCTCGTCGGCGGAGGCGGAGACAGCCTTGGGATCGTCCGCGATGACCGCGTCGGTCAGGGCGTCGAACTCGGCCTTGATGCGTTCTTCCACGTCCACGAGGCCGTAGGCGGACACGGGGTCGGAATAGCGCAGGGCCTCGAAGACCTTCTTGCAGGCGGCTTTTACCGGCTCGCTCTTGGCCCGGGAAAGGAGGCTGTCCGCGTCCACGGTGAGATTGCGGATGAAGGAGGTTTTGGCCCGGGTCTTCTCGTCCACGCTCTCCACCAGCTCCGCCGCCACCACGGCCTTCAAGATGGCGAAGGCATAGATCGCCAGGATCAGCAGCGCCAGCGCCAGGGGGATCCAGCTGGGGAGGAAGGCCAACATGGCCAGCACGGCCACGACGGTCGTCACGATGACGCAGCCGTAGGAGAGCCGGATCAGGGGCAACCGGTAGAAGGTGCCGGAGAGCTTCTTTTGGTTCAGGGCCGCCGCCGTGAGGATCAGGTGCAGCAGGAAGCACAGCTCCAGCACGATCAACGTCACCCAGGACACGCCGCCGAATTTCTCATAGGTCACGCCCAGGATGGTGAACTCCTTGGGCAGGGCGATGACCGCGATGTTGAACAGGACGAACATGATCGCCCAGGCGACGAGGTAGAATTTGAACATCTTTTTCATGGGGATCCCTCCTTACAGGATGCTGGCAAGGAGCTCCGATCTGTGCTTCTGGAACTCCTCCTCGGTGAGCAGGCCCGCTTCCTTCATCATGGCCAGCTTCTCCACCTTGGCCTTGAAGGCGGCCATGTCGTCCTTGGGCTGCGGGGGCTGCTGCGGCTGCATATTGCCGAACATATTGCCGATCTGCGGCATGATGTTGCCCGCCGCCGCCATGCCCACGCCGAGCCCCAGCATATCGCTCATCACGCTTGAGCCGCCGCCTCCGCCGTTCACCACGTCCGGGCCCATGTTGCCGATGCCCTCGGCGTAGGCCTTCTGGACCTCCGCCTGCAGCACGTCCTTCTGGGTGTAGCCTTTGGCGGCCATGACCTCAGCCTCGGTGAGCCCCGCCATGCGGGCCGCCTGGGCTTCGGCCTGGGCGGCGATGACCTTCCGCTCTGCCTCCCGCTTGGCTACCTCCGTCTCTGTGGTCTGCCGCTGCAGCTCCGCCTCCCGGCGGGCCGCTTCGATGGCCGCCTTGCTCTGCTCCTGGGCGGTGCGGTACTGGGCCTCGCTCTGGGCCTGGACGGTCTTCACCGTGGCCTCGGCCTGGATGACCCGGGTCTGGAGCACGATGGTGTGCAAATCCCGGATGCGCTTGAAGTTGGGGTCCTCCTCGGGCAGCACCACATGGGTCACGTAGAAGGTGGGCACGGTGAGGCCGTACTCCTCGAACCCGGCCTTGATCTTACCGCCCAGCCGCTCAGAGATCAGGTCCAGCTTCTCATCCACCTCGAGAATGTCGATGGCGTTGTCCTTGATGACCGCGCCCAGGTTCCCCTTCACCGTGCTGGTAATCAGGGGCCGGAAGGAATCCCGCAGGGACTTGGTGAACCCGGGCCCGTCCTCCCAGGCCACGCCCCGCATGGTGCCAACGAGCTTGACGAGCAGCCGCCGGGAATCCTCAACGGCCAAACTCATCTCCCCGGACGCCCCCAGCTCCAGGGGCACCCCCGTCAGCGGGTCGATAAAGCGGACCTTATCCGGCGTGCCCCACTTGATGGCCATCTGCTCGGTCTTGTTGATAAAGTAGACCTCGCAGTGGAAGGGGGTCTCTCCGCCGGTGGCCAGCTTCAGGGCCTTGCCGATCAACGGGATGTTCTGGGTCTCCAGGGTGTATCGGCCCGGCCCGAACAAATCGAGAGCCTGTCCGTTCAGCATGAACAGGGCCTCCTGGCTCTCGTGGACGATGAGCTGGCTTAGGGCGTTGAAGTCCTCGACGGGATGCTTCCAGACGAAGGTGCTGTTGTCCCCCTCGTACTTGATGATGCTGGCCAGCCCCTCCCGGCGGATGCGCTCTGCCTCCACCCGCTTGACCACGTCGTTCTGGAAGTCGCACACGGGGCAGGTGTACCAGGCCGTCCCCTTGGCGGCCTGCAGGTGGATGCCGCACTGCTCACAGGTGAAGGTGACGGTCTTGTCCTGCTCCGCCACGGTGTTGATGGGCTCGCCGCACACGGGGCACTTGGCGCTGGCTCCCTTGGACTGGTCGAACACCACGTCGTTCCCGCAATGGGCGCAGCGGCGGCTCGACAGCTTGTCCGTCCGTACGTTGATCACGTTCCCGCAGGAACACTCGATCCGCTTCTTCGCGAAGAACCCGGTCTTCGCTTCCACATACTTCCCGCACACGGGACATTCGATGACAAATTTGGACATATTTTATTCCTCCTCAACAATACAACGCTTCTTTTTACAACGGCATTTCACATCAGGGAATTTCCCGAAATGATTATTGTCATTACACCAACTTCTTACTTTTGCCGCTTCAGCATACACCTGAAGCACAAGATCATAGCCCGTTTTGGCGAGCTTCTGAAACTCTGCATCGTACTTTTTATATATGTTTATATCGAGTAAAGCATGAACCAAACGATTTCTAGAGTCACACCAATCTAATAATGATTTAAAAACCTTTCTGTCAATCGTTGCGTATGCTCCATAGTTTTGCTTTGCTAACTTGGATATACAATTGATTCGCGTGGCTATTCCGACATGATGATCATTCTTGGCACGTTTTTGCCGTGGACATTTATGAATATGCTTCTGTATCATTCTTGTTATACGTTGCTCAAAAATTGCATAACAAAGCCAACATGCCTCGACATATTCATGTCTGTCCATCGCCTCATCCAGCTTTTGCAACATTGTATCATGCATTCTCGCCATTTTAATGCGAGTATCGATTGATTCTTGTTTTTGTGTCATACTTGCTCAGCCTCTCATACCAATAACAATCGACACTAACATATTCGATCTATATTTATTCAATATAATCACTTTCCCTAAACTCAGGTATTCTTTTGATTTTTGCAATCTTCCCTTCTAGCTCTCGTTTCTCCCGGTTTAGGTCGCGTAATTCTTTAGGGGTTATTTCATTGACAGTTGCGCGAATAAATAGGAAGGTCGGTATCGCACAGACAAGGCCGATAAGGATTGCAGCGCCTTTTCCCCGGAGTCCATCATCGAACGGATCGAATAAACACCCCAAACTAGCAAAAGCAAACACTACTGCTCCTAAGATCTTTAACATGATTGAAGCATCTGGCCCATTATTCATGCGTCTCTTTGATTCAATATTACTACACACATCGGAATAACGACGTTTGACGTCTTGCTCTTCTTTTTTTAGAGGATACTTTACCAGATACCTCTTATAAGCTTCGGCTTTTCGCTCCGCCTCTTGCCTTGCGGCCTCCTCTTGGGCTCTGATCTGCTTGATGCGTCGGCGGCAAGTTTCAGCCAGTTGGTCCGCATCCCGCCAGCCGGAAAGACTTTGGAACCGCTGCAATGCAAGTTCAAGCAGAGCAATGCCCGTTCCCGCACAATTCATTGTCTTGATGGCAGAAGAATAGAGCGATTCCTTTTCATGGGCTTTCTTTTTTTCTAAACAAGTCTGAGCCAATTGGGAAGCATCCTTATAAGATCCCATCCTGAGAAAAGATATGTGAATCGAATCGAACTCATGAGGATCGGCGGCTGTTTCCAAGGATTTGGTCAGAAGGGCATATAGGTTTTCACGGCATTGTTCAGCCAATTCGGAAGAATCTTTATAATCAGAAATACTATCAAAACCGTTGATAGCATGAAAAAAGCTTTCAGGTGAGGGCGACTGTCCTTCTCTCAGCATCTGTCTGCTGGTATTGTATATGTTTTCTTTGCGTGCAATCTCTGCTTTTTCCAAGCATTCCTGCGCCTTGACATCAGCGTCTTTATATAAGGGTATCATTTGAAATTTCAATGCAGCGTTTCTGAATATTGCGGCTGCATTTCGAATTTCATTCTGTGAAGCGTTGTCCATCAAAGCAATTGCGGCGCGATATATTTTTTCCTTTGGGGCGACCACGGCCAACTTACGGCAATCCTTTGCCTTCTGAGCCGAGTCTTTATATTCAGAAATCGTTTCGAATAGATGGGCTGCTTCAATATAATCGGCTTCCTCGTCGCGTTCCATAGCAGCCAAAGCCTGCTGATAGATGCTCTCCTTCCGAGCGGTCTCATTTCGGTCGATAATGAAAGATATGACGCTGGAAAGCTCCGCTTTCAGCTTACCGTCGGCGAAGCGCAGGGCCTTCTGGTAGTTGTTTTGATTATCGAAGGGCTGGGGCTGATCTTTCAGCTGCTCCCGCTTGCGAACCTTCAGCTCAGCCATCAGCTTGCCCAAATAGGCCAGAGCGTTCTTGGGCTCCAGGTTCAGCACCTGTTCGCAGAACTCGTCCGCCTTGGCCCAGTCCCCGTCCTCCAAGAACATAAAGGCTCGTTCCAGCAAGGGGGCGGCATGGCCGCTTTGCTGCTGGACGAACACGGTCTCTTTGATTGCTTGTTTGGGCTTGCTTCCCTCCAGCACCTTGTTCACGCCCCGGATCAGGTCCTGGATGAAGCCGATCTTGGACATATCATAGGATTGGAGAACGGACAGGGCCTCCGGCAGGTCGTAGGGGTCCATGTCCCGGTAGCAGGGGAGGAGGAGCTTGGTGCGATCCTTGCGCATAAGGCTGAGAAAGCGACTCCACTCGTTCTTTACCCACACCGCGTTGGCGTGCTCTGCGCTGGTGGTCACCAGTATCATCACCTTGGCGGAATTGAGGGCCGCGAAGATATAGGGCTCGTATTCCGTGCCGGCTTTGTCTTCCAGAGTGATCCGGGAGAAGAAGACCCGGCGGCCCTGCTCCGTGAGCTGGTAGTAGATATCCTGAGCATAGAGGCTGTCCCGGGTGCGGCTGCCGTCGTTCTCAGTCTCTTTGTAGCAGAGGAACACGTCGAAGGGCTCCTCGTTCTGGGAGGTGGCCAATATGCCCCGCTGGACCTCGGCGATCTTGGCGGCGTCCTTCTGGTACTGCCGCTTCGTCACGCCGTCGGAGTGCTCCACCGCCGCCAGATAGTCCACGTCCTCCAGGAAGCTGTCGAAGCTGGCCCTATGGCAGGTGGGCAGATACTCGAAGGTGTTGGGGTCCTCCACATACTCGATGCCGAACCGACAAAGGGCGCAGCACCAATGGGCCTCGGCGTCGTCCTCGTCCTCCTGGACGATCCGCTCATACACGGCCAGCGCCTTATCGAACTCGCCCGTCCGCCGGAAGTGGTTGCCCCGGTTGAAGGCCGCCGCCCGCTGCTCGTCGTCCACCTTGGGGAAGGTCATGGTGCTCCCGCAGAACTCGCAGGTCCCAAAGGTCTTGTCCGCGGAGAGCTCAATGTCGCCCCCGCACATCTTACACTTCAAAATGGCCATAAACGCCTCTCTCCTATAAGCGTTATGCTTTGTCCGCGATCTCCAAATGCTCCAGCGTGAATTCGATGCTCTTGGTGATGATCTCGTTCCGCGTGCGCCCGGTCTTTTGCGCCACGACATCCACATCCCGCAGCATATCCTTCGGGATGCGGATGGAGAACACCTGAGTTTCCTCTTTATAACGCTTCGGAGAAAGAAGGAACTTGATCTCTTCCATAACAAAATCTCCTTCGATGTGATATCAACTTTATTGTAACACGCTTGTAACCGACAATCAACGATAAATAACCAGTTTCTGGCCTTCTTTTCGTCAATTGGCCCTTTATGTTTGAATAAGATACGCGGAAAAGCATATTTTTTCTCGAAAAAAAGTTTGCCAAATGATGTTTATACATGGCTTTTTGGAACCGCCAATAAATGCTCGCGGGGTCAAAAAGGGGTCAAAACGCGAAATGGGTGCAAAAGAGAGGTCTGCCAAGAGACCTCGGAACACAAAAAAGCCCGGGAACCCGGGCTTTTTCGATGGTACGAGTAGTGATAACGGATTCAGCGGCGAACGACCATATTCCAGAGATAGAAAAAGAGTATACTGTAAAATGGCATTATAAAGGATTCTTTGAGCGTATCTCAAATACTCGACAACCGCTTGAAGGAATTTTCCAAGGGCCATGCCGCATCCCTGGATTTCGTATTGCCACGGATCCTTTTTTGAATTCTTGATTTAGCGTTAGGTCGATCATGGAGCCCTCAATAATATACACATACTCCCAGAAATCATGGATCTGAGGGCCTTCGGAAGAAGTGTCCGCATATGGTTCAAATTCCGCAACATGGATGAGGCCAACCCCATCCGCTGTCCTGGCGAACACATAATGGGAGATCCCCTTACGACCGGTGGGCTCAAGCGGAAGCTCGGAATAGTCAATAAACTCCATGGATTCGAAAGCGTATGACATGCCGTTAACCTCCTATGCTAAAGAAATCCGTTTTCAAGAAAAAGCGGAAGCATCCGATTCAAAACCGGAACGCCGGCTGTTGAAAACAACGCTTGCAAAAAACTTGATTACTGATGGCTGCACAAAAACATCAAAGCCAATACGACCCGGAGTTCCTGCTAATCAAACTCCGGGTCGCATCGTCAGGAGAGGGATTGGTTATCCGTTGATGAGCTTCATGAAGGATTCGGTAAAGGCGGTCATGTTCCTGAAGGCGATGAGCAGCGTCACCGCCAGCACGATCACGCCCAGGATATTGATCACGAGACCGTTGCCATGGCCGTCCATGTACTTCTTGTCATTGCAGACGATCATG
>CADCMN010000063.1 GCA_902802575.1 uncultured Eubacteriales bacterium
CATCAACACGGGCGAGGACAACTACCTGACCACGGCGGACGCGGTGGAGGAGGCCCACACGGTCCTGGCGAGCCAGTTCCTCAACGAGCAGTTCGCCCTCTGCGCGGGGCTCCCCGAGGAGCAGCAGGGGCTGGGCCATGCCTTCGAGATTGACCCCGCCCGGGAGAACGGCTTCCTCTACGAGCTGGCCCAGGCCCAGATGGCCCGGGAGATCTTCCCCAAGGCGCCGCTCAAGTACATGCCGCCCACCAAGTTCATGACGGGCAACATCTTCCGGGGCCACGTTCAGGACGCCCTGTTCAACATGGTCACCATCCTGACGGGCCAGAAGATCCACCTCCTCGGCATGATGACCGAGGCCATCCACACCCCCTTTATGTCGGATCGGGCTCTGTCCATCGAGAACGCCCGGTACGTGTTCAACACCATGAAGGACCTGGGGGCGGAGATGACCTTCAAGCCCGACGGCATCATGGCCTATCGGGCGGACGAGGTGCTTTCCAAGGCCGCGGATCTCCTGGAAAAGATCGAGCATGACGGGCTCTTCGCCACCTTGGAACGGGGCACCTTTGCCGACATCAAGCGCATGCGGGACGGCGGCAAGGGCCTCAAAGGCGTGGTACTGCGGGCGGAGGGGTACTATAACCCCTTCCTGACTTTGTTGGAGGGAGGTACCAAATGAGCGGCGGACTCTATGATATGAGCGTCAAGAGCTTTGATCGGACCCTTGATTTGACCCGGGTCAAGGCTTACGGCGATACCATGAACGACGGCAAGGTCCAGGTGAGCTTCACCCTGCCCGTGAAGGACGACGAGAAGGGCATGGAGGCCGCCCGGCAGCTCGGACGGAAGATGGGTCTCGAAGAGCCCAACGTGGCCGGGGCGGTGAAGCTGGACGAAAACTTCACCTTCTACGTGGTCTACGGCTCCTGCATCCACACGGTGGACTATGAGCACATCGAGGTCAAGACCGTGGAGAGCAGCGTCATGTCCATGGAGGAGGTTAACGACTACATCCGCAGCCACTTCGGCCGCAAGCTGGTGTTCGTGGGCGCATCCACGGGCACGGACGCCCACACCGTGGGCATCGACGCCATCATGAACCGGAAGGGCTTTGCGGGCCACTACGGTCTCGAGCGCTACGAGATGATCGAAGCCTACAACCTGGGGGCCCAGGTGGAGAACGAGGAGTTCGTGAAGAAGGCCGTAGAGCTGAACGCGGACGTGCTGCTGGTGTCCCAGACCGTGACCCAGAAGGACGTGCACATCCAGAATATGACCGAGCTCATCGAGCTTTTGGAGGCGGAGGGCCTCAGATCCCGCTTCGTGGTCATCTGCGGCGGTGCCCGGATCACCCACGAGCTCGCCAAGGAGCTGGGCTTCGACGCAGGCTTCGGTCCCCGCAAGTTCGCCGAGGACGTGGCTTCCTTCGCCGTGGAGGAGCTGACCCGGCGGGGATTGGACAGATAGGGGGAAGGCGACTATGGATATCCTGATCATTGACGGCCAGGGCGGGAACCTGGGACGGCAGCTCGCCAAACGGTTGCGGGAGGCCTTGCCTCAGGCGGACATGGTTGTCGTGGGCACCAACTCCACCGCCACGGAAAACATGTTGAAGGGCGGCGCAAATCGGGCCGCCACCGGCGAGAACGCCGTCCTCGTCAACGCCCGCCGGGCGAAGATCATCGCGGGCCCCCTGGGCATCGTCATTGCGGACGCCCTTATGGGGGAGGTGACCCCCGCCATGGCCATGGCCGTGGGCCAAAGCGACGCCGTGCGAGTGCTGATCCCCATGAACCGGTGCGACACCCTGGTGGCCGGCGTGGCGGACAAGCCCATGAGCGAGCTCGTGGAGGACGCCGTGCGCCGGATCGTGCAGCTTCTGCAAAAAGCCGATTGACAGAAGTCCCGCTTTTTTGCTATACTTTTCCTGTCGGCAGGAAGTCGGCAAGGGGCTGCACGCCCGTCAAGACCATCATTTGAACGGATGCTTTGAAGGCATCGCCTTTCGTGAACGAAGGGCGGTGCTTTTTGCGTCCAAAGAAAGGAAAACCCATGAAAAACAAGAACGTTTTGAAGCTGACCTACGCCGGCGTCTGCCTGGCTTTGTGCCTGGTGCTGCCCTTTTTAACGGGACAGATCCCCCAGATCGGCAGCAAGCTGCTGCCCATGCACATCCCCGTGCTCCTGTGCGGCTTCCTCTGCGGGCCGGTGTGGGGCCTGGGCGTGGGCCTGGTGGCGCCCCTTTTGCGCTCCCTCCTCTTCGGCATGCCGCCTCTGTTCCCCACAGCCACGGCCATGGCCTTCGAGCTGGCGGCCTACGGGCTCCTGGCGGGCCTCTTTTATAAGCTCCTGCCCAAAAAGACCCCCTATCTCTATGTGGCCCTGATCCTCGCCATGATCGGCGGCCGGCTGGTGTGGGGCCTTGCCATGATGATCCTCATGGGCGCCACTGGCAAGGGATTCACTCTGGCCGCCTTCTGGACCGGTGCCTTTGCCAACGCCTGGCCGGGCATCGTTCTGCAGCTGGTCCTGATCCCGCCGGTGGTGGCCGCCCTCAAGAAGGCCAAGCTGATGTTGAACGAGTAGAGAAGGAACCGTTCTTCCGATCTTTCAAAGGCGCCGCGTATACGCGGCGCTTTTTTATTGACGCTGTCATGGGTATCGTGGTATTCTATTATATATATTGGGAAGAAAGCGAGGTGCCATCCTTTGGGTATCAAGTGTCCCAACTGCGGCGGGGGAATGGTCTTTGACGTGGCCAAGCAAAAGCTGGTCTGCCCCTACTGCGACAACGTTTGCACCGTGGACGCGTATCGCCAAAACAACGCCGCCGAATATGTGAACGACAACTACATCGTGAGCAGCTACCGCTGTAAGAACTGCGGGGCGGAGCTGACGGCCCCGGAGGAGCAGACGGTGGCCTACTGCTCCTATTGCGGCGGCGAAGCCATGCTGAAGCAGAAGGAGACCGAGACCGTCCGCCCCAAGCGGATCATTCCCTTCCAACGGACCAAGAAGGAGGCCATCCGAGCCTACGAGAACGTGGTGAAGAAGATCCTTTATGTGCCGAAGGAGCTGAAGGACGCCTCCTTTTTGGAGGGATTTCGGGGGGTCTATCTGCCCTATTGGGGGATTGATGTGGAGATCCCCCATAAAGAGTTGAACCTGAAGGGCAGCCGAAGCTATACCCAGGGCAAATACGACTACTACGAGACATATGACGTAACCGCGCAGATAGGGGGCCAGGTGGAAGGCGCCGTCTACGACGCCTCCGCTGCCTTTGACGACACCATGGCGGCAGAGATCGCGCCTTTCGATCAAAAGGGCGCCAAGCCTTTTGACGAGGCGTATTTGGCCGGTTTCTACGCGGACAAGGTGACCGCCTCTCCCCAGGTCTATAAGGCTCTGGCGGCCGAGCAGGCGGCGGACAAGGTGTTTGACAGCATCCAGCGCGAGGCGGGAAAGGTGACGGTGTCCCTGCCCAGCGCCAAGGAGAAACGCATCGAGACCGTCGGTGCCAAGGTCATGGGGGAGACGGTGTCCTTGTTCCCCGTGTGGTTCCTTACCTGGCGCAGGAACGATCGGGTGGCCTACTCGGTGATGAACGGCCAGTCCGGAAAGATCACTATGGACCTGCCGGTGGATCATAAACAGTTTTTCCTCTATTCCGCCATCGCCGCGCTGGTGTTGTTCCTGGTACTGAGCCTGCTGCCTGCCTTCATCCAGCCCATGACCATGGCGGCCTTGTGCGCCGTGCTGCTGGTGCTGTCCGGGCGGATCCTCAATGGGGAGCTGAAAAAGATCCGGCTGCAGGAGCAGCACGTATATGATTACGGGTACGATCCCAAGAAAAAGAAGGGCAAGCCCAAGGCCATGACCTCTTCCTGCCTGACGGGCGCTCTCGGGTATGTGCTTTTCGGCATCCTGGCGGCCCTTGCTTTCACCACCACCACCGGCAGCGACGGCACCGTGGGCCCCGTCTTCTTCCTGGCCCTCATTGCACAGATTGTGCTTTCCGTGAAGCTGATCCGCAACGCAGCGGGCATGAACAATAAATCGGGAATGCTGCCTGCCATGGCGGC
This sequence comes from uncultured Eubacteriales bacterium, assembly GCA_902802575.1. GTDB lineage: Bacteria > Bacillota > Clostridia > Christensenellales > CAG-138 > RUG472. Next base: position 4,086 of record CADCMN010000063.1, read on the forward strand.
GCCGGTGATCCTTATCTTAGGGAGCTATGTGGGCGTGAATCCGGAGGTGTTCCCCAACGACGCCTGGTACTACGCCCTGGCCATCGGGTGCCTGGTGGGCATGCTGATAAACATCCTCTTTGCCATCAGCCGGTATAACGACCTTGCCACCCGTCCGGTCCCCAATTTCTTCAGAAGGGAGGGCGCCAACAATGCGCGGTCGTAAACGGTTTTCAGCATCCTGCCTGTGTTTGCTCGTGCTGCTGATGGTCCTGCCCCTGTCGGCCTTTGCGTCGGAGGCGGAGGAGAGCGGCTATCGTGCAGTCATCGACGATGAGGCGGACCTGCTGACGGCGGCAGAGGAAGAGTCCCTGCACGCGGTCATGGAGCGGATCTTGCCCTACGGCAACGCTGCCTTTGTGTCCGTGGACACGAATGACACCACCACCGAGCGTCTGGCGGAGAGAAAGTTCATGGAGTTCTTTGGGGACACCTCCGGCACCCTGCTCATCATCGACATGCATAATCGGTACATCCAGCTCATCGCGGATGGGGCGGTTTATAAAACCGTCAACAAGACCCGCTGCAACGAGATCACCGACAACATCTATCGGTATGCTTCCCAACAGGAGTATTATACCTGCGCAGTCAAAGCTTTTGAACAGGTGACCAGGCTTTTGGAGGGAGGACGGATCGCCGCGCCCTTCCGGTACGTGACCAACGCCTTCCTGGCTCTCGCGCTGGCACTCCTGGGCAACTATGCCCTCATGAGCCTTCAACGCCGCAAGAAGGTGAATCCCGAAAACGCGCTCAAAGTGAAGGTGGTCGTGAACACCGCCGGCTCCCTTGTGAAGGCAGGAGTCGTGGCCGGCGTGGTGATGCACATGCTCAATCAGCGCAAGACCAGGCATGTGGAGAGCTCCGGCGGCAGCGGCGGGCGTTCCGGCGGCGGCTTCTCGGGCGGCGGCCACTCCGGAGGCGGTTTCTCCGGCGGCGGCGGCGGACATCGGTTCTAAATAACGATTCAGGAGGCAATCCCTTGATTCACGGAAGAAAAGTCATCGGCATCATCGGGGGCATGGGCCCCATGGCCACGGCGGACCTGTTCACGAAGATCATCGAGAACACCGTGGCAAAAACCGATCAGGAGCATCTGCACGTCCTCATCGACAACAACACGGATATCCCTGACCGCACCGCCTGTATCCTGGCAGGCAGCGACGCGCCTCTTGGGCCCATGGTGGAATCGGCCCGGCGTCTCGTGGACCAGGGGGCGGATCTGCTCGTCATCCCCTGCAACACCGCGCACTTTTTCCACGCCGGCGTACAGGCGGCGGTGGACGTGCCTGTGTTGAACATGCCCGAGATCTCCGCCCGCTATTGCGCCGAAAAGGGCTTCGGATGCGTGGGGCTCCTCTCCACGTTCGGCACCGTCCGCGCCCGGATCTACGAGCCCTACTTTGAAGCGCTGGGCATGCGCCTGCTCCATCCCACCCAGGTGGGCATCGACAACCTTATGTATCTCATCTATGACGAGATCAAGGCCGGCCGCACGCCCCACCCGGAGCGGCTCTATCCCGAGATCGTGGCTTTGGAACAGCAGGGGGCCCAAGCCTTTCTGCTGGCCTGCACGGAGCTGCCCCTGGTCTTCCACGACGGGGGGCGGGTGCCCTTCATCGATCCCACCTTGCTGTTAGCAAGGGCAGCTGTTGAGGCTGCTGGTGGGAAGGTTAAGGAATAGAGGTATCTATCTTAAGCTTGCGCCTTTTTTGTATATAAGGTGCAACCAAAAACTTTTTAGAAGATAAGCAGGCTACGGCAATTCAGTTATACTGTTTCTTAAAGTTTCTCTTTTTGCGCGACTTTTTCTCTTCGTCCAAAGAGAAAAAGTCGCAAAAGAAAAAGGAGGCCATATGACCATCTTATCCCAACTCAACGCCCCGCCCATCTACCTCATCTGCGGCGGGATCATCGCCTTTGTGGCGGTCCTCTGCGTGATCTTCCTTATCCGCGCCTGGCGGGCGGGCCTCGCCCTGGGCATGGATAAAACCAAGATGAAGCGGGCCATTACCGCCAGCGCCACCTTCTCCCTTCTGCCCAGCGTAGGGATCCTGCTGGGGGTCATCGCCCTCTCCGGAAGCCTGGGCATCCCCTGGCCCTGGCTGCGGTTGTCGGTCATCGGCGCTCTCCATTATGAGACCCAGGTGGCTCAGACGGCGGCGGAACAGATGGGCATGAGCAAGCTGTCTGCGGCGGAGATGACGCCGGGAAGCTTCGCCACCATCGCCCTGCTCATGAGCATCTGCATCATGTGGGGCATGATCCTGTCCGTCTTCTTCAATAAGAAATACACCCAGAAGCTCACCGTCAAGGAGAACAAGACGGGCGGCGGCTTCGGGGACGTGGCCATGACCGCCATGTTCATCGGCCTGGTCTCCGCCTATATGGGCAGCTACATCGGCGGCTTTGTGTCGGGGAAGGGCCGGTTCACCTTCATGGGCGACTGGACGCCTATCGTCGTGGCGGCGGTCAGCGCCCTGGTCATGCCGGGCTTTGTGTATCTGGCGGAGAAGAAAAAGAAAGCCTGGGTGGAGAGCTTCTCCGTGGCCGGCAGCATGATCGTGGGCATGGCCGCGGCGGTGGTCCTGGGCTTGCTGGTGAAATAAGGAGGAGAGCTATGGAAAACAACAGGAACGCCAAATGGGCCGCCTATACCCGGGGCACCCATCGCATCGGCCGCATCTGCACCGTCATCACCCTGATCCTGCTGGTGGGCGCGCCCTTCCTCATGGGCACCTACCTGGGCGCCCTGCCCGATCTGGGGGCGGTGGCCAAAGCCTTCCTGGCCGTGGGCCTCGTTTGGACCGTGAGCAGCGTGGTGGAGTTTTTGATCTACACTCCCATGCTGGGCGCCGGCGGCGGATATCTCGCCTTCATCACCGGCAATCTGATCAACATGAAGATCCCCTGCGCCGTCAACGCCCGGGACATCGTGGGCGCCAAGACCGGCACTCCGGAGAATGAGATCATCTCCACCCTGTCCATCGCCACCTCGTCCCTGGTGACCATCCTGGTCCTGGCCCTGGGGGTGCTCCTGCTCACGCCGCTGCAGCCCATCCTCCAGAGCGAAGCGCTGCAGCCCGCCTTTGAGAACGTGGTTCCCGCCCTGTTCGGGGCCATGGCCTATAAGTATTACCGCAATCATATGAACGTGGCCGTGGCGCCCCTGGTGCTCATGAGCGCGCTGTTCATCCTGGTGCCGAGCCTCATCTCCTCCACCAGCATGATGATCATCCCCTCGGGCGCTCTCGCCATCGGCATCGCCTGGCTGCTCTATCGGAAGCAGAAGAAAGGAGTCTGACATGGTGTACGCAGGCATCGTCCTCGGGATCGTTGTTTTGCTGCTGCTGGTCGCCCTTGTCAAAGCCCTGTTGACCTCCGGCCAAAAGAGCGCCTATGTGGCCGACGAGCCGGAGGAGGTCTCCTTGCCCCTGGCCGAGAAGCTGTCGAAGATGGTCCAATGCGACACCACCTCCTTTGAAGGTCAGAACGATCCGGAGCGGTTCAAAGCCTTTCATCATGTCCTGCGCGAACTCTTTCCCCTGGTCCATGAAAAGCTGGAGGTCACGGACATCGACGGCAACCTCCTGTACTATTGGCGGGGCAAGAGCCGGGAAAAGCCCATTCTGCTCATGAGCCACCAGGACGTGGTGCCCGCCGGCGGCGAATGGAAGTACCCGCCCTTCTCCGGCGCCATTGCGGACGGCAAGGTCTGGGGCCGGGGCAGCGCCGACACCAAGTGCTCTGTCATGGCCTTTCTGCAGGCGGTAGAGGAATTATTGGCCGAGGGGTATACCCCCGACTGCGACGTGTATCTGTCCTCCTCCTGCACGGAGGAGTGGGGCGGGGACGGCTGCCCCAAGCTGGTGGAGGAGATCCGCCGCCGGGGCGTGGACCTGTTCCTGGTCATGGACGAGGGCGGCGGCATCATCCGGGAGCCCATCGGCGGCATCCCCGGCAACTTCGCCATGATGGGCGTCTTTGAAAAGGGCAACGCCGACGTGACCTTCACCGCCCGCGGCAAGGGCGGCCACGCCAGCGCCCCCGGGAAGAACACCCCCATCGACCGGCTTTCCGCTTTTGTTCTGGACGTGAACAAGTATCCCTTCAAAAGGAAGCTGCTGCCGGAGGTCTCGGCCATGTTCAGCCGCCTCAGCGCCTACGGTTCCTTCCCCCTGAAGCTCCTGCTGGGGAATCTGTGGCTCTTCGGGCCCCTGCTCAAGATCGCCCTGCCCGCCATCAGCGCCACCGCCGGCGCCATGCTCAGGACCACCGTGGCTTTCACCATGTCCTCGGGCTCCCAGGCGCCCAACGTGCTGCCTGAGACCGCCACTCTTTGCGCCAACATCCGGTATATCCCCCATCAGGCGGAGAAGGAGACCCTGGAGATCCTGGAGAAGCTGGCGAAGAAGCACGATCTTGAAATGACCGTGGTCCACAGCGACGACTGCTCCCCCTCCTGCGATATCCACGGCGAGGCGTTCCAATCCGTGGAGGCCGCCATCCAAAAGACCTTCCCGGGCCTGCCCGCCATCCCCTTCGTGGTCACCGGCGCCACCGACGCCCGGTTCTATCAGCGGGTATTCCCCAACTGCGTCCGCTTTGCTCCCGTGATCTACGGCCCCGAGCAGATGGCCGGCATGCACGCCCCCAACGAGAACATCGAATACAACTGCCTCCCCGGCGCCGTCCGCCTCTACAAGAACCTTTGGAGGAAACGCTATGGAACGGGTCAGCAAGCGGCAATACTATCTGGATATCGCGGCGGAGGTGGCGCGGCGGTCCACCTGCCTTCGGCGGCAGTACGGGGCCGTCATCGTGAAGAACGACGAGATCGTGGCCACCGGCTACAACGGCGCGCCCCGGGGCGACGAGAACTGCTGCGACGTGGGCGTCTGCTGGCGGGCGTGGCCGTCCACGCCGAGTGCAACGCCATCATTTCGGCCAGCCGCAACGAGATGCTGGGGTCCACCCTGTACCTCTTTGGCTTCGAGAACGGCAAGCCCCTGGAAAAGGCGGAACCCTGCGTCATGTGTTCCCGGATGATCAAGAACGCCGGCATCGCCATGGTCATCAATCAGGCAGAGGATCGCACCGTCTGAATCTTCCTATTTTTCCGGCGGAAAATACCGTTTTTCCTCTTGACATTTCAGCTCCGGATGGCTACAATAGATAAGCGTTCCGGATTTGTCCGGAACAAAAATGCGCCCATAGCTCAGCGGATAGAGTGCCCGGCTACGAACCGGTAGGTCGAGAGTTCGAATCTCCCTGGGCGCGCCAACAAAACAGACACCCCAACGGGGTGTCTGTTTTGTTATTCGGCGCAGCCCAGGGAGATTCGAACTGGGTTCGGTAGTGAATCAGGCCACAGTGTGGCCTGAGAGCCGAACCCTGAGCGAGCGTGAGCGAGTGTGAGAATCTGTCCAAGGGTCAATGGATCGGAACGCCGTCGATGTAGACGGCTTTCAGGGACAGATCACGATCCAGAACCACCAGGTCCGCGGCCAGGCCCGGCATGAAAGCGCCGAGCTCCTTGTCCCGGCGGATGGCTTTGGCCGGGGCGGCGGTGGCGGCGTACACGGCGGCCTCCAGGGGCACGCCGAAGGACACGGCCCGGCGAAGGCCGTCCATCAAGTGGATGGAGCTGCCCGCCAGGGTGCTGCTGCCCCGAAGCCTGGCTACGCCTTCCGTCAGGGTGATAGGCAGGCCTCCCAGCTCGTAGTCCCCGTCAGGCATGCCCGCGCAGCGGAGGGAGTCGGAGATCAGCACCAACTTCTCCCCGAACAGGCGGTGGACCAGGCGGATCACGGCGGGGTGGATGTGGAAGCCGTCGGTGATGAGCTCCACGGTGGCGCCGGCGTCCAGGGCGGCGGCCACCACGCCCGGCTCCCGGTGATTGAGGGGCGGCATGGCGTTGAAGAGATGGGTGGCGTGGGACGCCCCTGCTTCGTAGGCGGCCGCGGCCGTGTCGTAGTCCGCCGTGGTGTGGCCCAGGGACACGGTGCAAACCTTGCTCACCTCCCGAATGAAGGGCAGAGCGCCGGGCTCCTCCGGGGCCACGGTGACCAGCCGCACCAGCCGGCCCGAGGCGTCATTGAGCCGGTGGAACATCTCGGCATCGGGAGCGTGGAGATTGTCCGGGTTCTGGGCGCCGCACTTCTTCAGGCTCAGGAAGGGGCCTTCCAGATGGACCCCGGCCACCTTGGCCCCGTCGGCAGGCCGCCGGAAGCCGCGAATGGCTTCCATGGCTCGGGTGAGCTCCGGCTCCTGCAAGGTCATGGTGGTGGGGCACCAGGAGGTGACCCCGCCTGCGGCGTAGTAGCGGGACATGGCGAGGAGCCCCTGGGGCTTGCCGTCGCTGGCGTCCTCGTTCATGGCGCCGTGGGTGTGGATGTCGATGAGCCCCGGGATCACATAGCAGCCGTTGAGGTCCGTTCCCCCGGTCACCGCCGGTCCTGCGGCTTCGATGACGCGGCTGAACTCTATACCGCCGGTCACGAATTGGCCATCCAGGAACACCTTGGCGTTTGTCAGCTTCATATTCTTATCCCCTCAGAGCAGGCAGGCTGGCCGCCGCCGCGGACTGGCCCACCCGGCGGAACCGCTCATCCGGCAGGGAGGGCAAGATGGCGTCCGCCACCGCAGGATACTCCTCCCGCAGGACCCGCTTCGCCTCCGCCAGCACCCGATCGCCGCCCTTGCCGCTCATGACCCGGCCCAGCAGCAGCACGTGGCGCATGCCGTACAGCTCGTAATAGTAGGCCAATGTGTGCCCGAGGTACACGCCGATGCTGTCATAGACGTCCGCGGCGGCCGGATCGTCCGCCTCCATGCGCTTTTGGACCACCTTCAGCTTTTCGGCGGGGGAGAGCTGTTCGTCCAGGGCGATGCCCGCCCGAGGCGCCAGCTTGATGACGGAATCCTGGGAGAAATACTTGACGCCGCAGCCGATGTCGCCGCTCCACTCGTCCACCATGGCGTCGGGGGCGGCGTCCACG
>CADCMN010000064.1 GCA_902802575.1 uncultured Eubacteriales bacterium
CCATTCCGAACACAGAAGTTAAGCTCACATACACCGACAATACTTGGCTGGCAACGGCCCGGGAAGATAGGCAGCCGCCGGGACCCCAAAGAGTCACTCAACAGAGTGGCTCTTTTCTTTTGCCTTGTTTTGGTATATACTAAAAATGCAAGAGGAAGGGAGGTGAAAGAGAGCATGGCAGAAGGGATCATGAAAAAACACTTTCGCGGGGTTCTGCCATTCGTGGCCTATCGCATACAATTGAATGGAAGTCGAGAGGAAATCATCGACGATTTGAAAAGGCGTGTCATTTCGTTTCCGTTGGCACGGTATAACTTTTTTGCCCATGGGCGGCCATATCAGCTGCTGGGACAGGTGGGAGAGGATACGTTTCACCTCACCACCAGCGTACAGGGATGGAACGGGGGACAGACGGTCCTGCATGGAAAGATACAGACCGTGGACGAGAGCAGCTGTTGTCTGATGTATCGTGTCTTTCCCAACAATTTTGCCATTTTATTTCTATTGATGACGGTCTGCATCTGCCTGTTCAGCCATAGGACAGTTTGGAAATGGCATGCACTGGGGGTTGTGATTCTTCTTTCGATCGTTTTATATGGCCTGTCTGTTGTTCAGATGAATGAAAGCCTGAATGAGACCATGAGAGAGCACATGGAATGAGGGACGCTGTATGTGCGGACGGTATAAGCTGGAAGACAAAATAGACGAGGAGAGGCTGGCGGAGCAGGTCCGGCAGGCCATCCGCATCGCGGCGAAGCTGGATGCCAAGATGAAGACCTGGGGCGACATCCGCCCCACGGACATCGCGCCGGTGATCGCGCCTTCCAGCCGGGACCGGAGCCTGGGCTCGTTCCCCATGCAGTGGGGGTTCACTCACCCCAAAAGGGGCATGCTGGTCTTCAACACCCGCATGGAGACGGCCCAGGAGCGAGAGATGTTCGCGGGCAGCATCAACGACCGCCGATGCCTCGTCCCCGCGTCGCTGTACTATGAATGGAAGAAGATCGACCCCAGGAGGAAGGAGCGGTACGCCTTCCGAGCCGAGGACGGGGCGCCCCTCTATATGGCGGGCCTGTACATCCGCACCTCGGACCAGCATCGGCTGCCCTGCTTCACCATCCTCACCCAGGACGCGGAGAAAACCATCCGGGATCTCCATCCCCGCATGCCCGTCCTGGTGCCCTATTCCCGGGCGGAGGAGTGGCTGAGCCCGGACACGGACTTTCTGGGCATGATCCAAAACTTACGGGTGCCCGTGGCCCCGGAGCTGTCGATTCAATGATGGGGACAAGAAAAAGCCGGAGGAAGTTCCTCCGGCTTTTGCTATAGGTGCAGATGCTCAGGCGAACATGGCCTTGAGCAGATTCGTCACCGCCGGGACCAGCTGTCCCAGGGCGTCGGAGAGCAGGCGGCCGTTCTTGATCATGGCCACCATGAGCAGGGCCAGCACCACGATCCAGAACGCCAGCCGCAGAATGAGCATGGCGGCGGAGAACCGCTTCAGGCTCATGTTTTTGGGATGGCCTGCCCCAAAGAGGAAGAGGAAGACAAGACCGATCAGCGGCAGCCCGTACAGCAGGCTCAGAGCGACGTACTGGAAGGTGGACAGCATCTGCTGTTTGGGCGGCACCGTGGTGATGACGGGCATATCGGCGGGCGTTTCCGCCGGCGCTTCAAAGGCAGGCGCCGCATCCGCCTCGATGGGCTCCGCCAGAACGACAGGTTCCTGCGCCGCAGCCGCCTCGGGAGCGGCTGCCGCGACGGGCGCGTCCTGGGGCAGGAGCTTGCCGCACTCTACGCAGAATTTAGCCTCGTCGGCGAGCATGCTGTTGCAATAGGGACACTGCTTCATGAACCGGCTCCTTATTTAATGATGACGGGCAGGTTCTTGATGAAAGGCAGATATTTGCCGCTGCCCTTGAGAGCGCGGACGATGCCCATGATCTCAAACACCAACAGCACAATAAGGGCGATGCCGCCCAGGATCGGGATGATCACGGTGAAGGCCAGGATGCCCGAGGCCAGGGAGCACAGCATAGCGCCGATGTAGATCCACAGGGCCTGGTTCACATGATGCATGGCGAAGGCGGAGTTCCGGCAGCCGATCATGGGCAGGATGCCCATAGTGAGATAGCCCAGCATGGCCAGCATCCGGTTGTCGGCGATATCCTGGGCGTCGAACTCGGGATCAGCCTCCTTCACAACAACCACGGTCTCCTTGCCGCAGGTGGGGCAGAAACGAACGTCATCGGCGATCTCGGCGCCGCAATGAGGACAATACTTCATAATCAATTACCTCCATATAGATTCTTTTTACAGTATACAACAGTTTTCACGGGAAAACCAGCCGTTTTTTGTGAATTATTGCCGAAGGGGCGCGCCGTTTTCGGCAAGGATGCGGATGATGGTCTCAAAGGCCTTCCTGATCTCCTCGTCGGTGAGGGTGTGGTCCTCCGCCCGCAGATTGAAGGTGATGGCCAGGCTCTTCTTGCCCAGGCCCACGGCGGGCCCGCGGAACACGTCGAACAGCCGCCCTTTCTCCACGATCACGTCCACCGGCGCGGTCTCGATGAGTTCGATCCAATGGGCGCTTTCACTGCTCTCCGGCACCACGATGGCCAAATCACGGCTCACCACCGGGAACTTGGGCAGGGGCTGGAAGGCCGGGGTGTCCACGGACAGGGCCAGGATGTCGCCAAAGGACAGCTCCGCCATGTAGATGGGGCCGGGCACGTCCCAGGCCGAAAGCACCTCCGGGTGCACCTGGCCCAGCTCGCCCAGCTTCTTTCTGCCTACGATCACGTCGGCCCGACGGCCCGGCTGGAAGCAGGCCACATCGTTCTTGACGTAGCGGGCGCCCTTCACGCCGAAGCGGCTGAGGAGGGTCTCCACCACGCCCTTGAGGGTGTAGAAGCTCTCCTGCTCGCCGAAGAAGACCAGGCCCACCTTCTTTTCCTCCCGAGGCAGCTGCTCGCCGCCCAAATCGAAGTGGACGTTGCCCACCTCCATGAACCGGCCGTAGCCGGTCTTGCGGCGGATGTTCCGGGCGGCGGAGTCCAGCATGCCCATATACAGGGTGGTGCGCATGAGGCTCTGATCCTCGCCGAAGGGGTTCAGTATCCTTACCGCCCGGCTGCGCTCGTCGTCCGCGCCGAAGGAAAGGGCCTTGAGCGCGCTCGGTCCCGTGAAGTTATAGTTGTACATCTCCAAACACCCGCAGGCCACCAGCACGTCCTTCACCTTATCCTCGGCCTGGAATTCCCGCCCGAGGCAGCCCTGGAAGGTGTCGCCGTTCATGAGCACGGCGGGGATGTTTTCAAAGCCGTAGATCCGGCCCACCTCCTCGGCGATGTCTGCGTCGGCCTCGATGCCGCTTTCGACATCCGTGCGGAAGTGGGGGATGACCACGTGCAGGTCGTTGCCCTTGGCCGTGGCCGGGACCTCGATGGTGGCCAAAAGCTCCGCCATCCGTTCCCCGCTGAGCTGGGTGTTGAGGATGCGGTTCACATGGGCCACATCCACGTCGATCTCCCGGTCGGTGAGGTCCGCGGCGCACACATCCACGGTGCCGCCCACGATCTTCCCCGCGTGAAGCTCGCTCACCAGCTCGATGCACCGCTCCAAAGCGAGATAGGCGTTCACGGGCTCCACGCCCTTGATGAACCGGGCCGCGGCGTCGGTCACGTGGCGGAGCTTGCGGGCGGTGCGGCGGATGTTGCTGGCCTTGAAGGCGGCGGACTCGAAGAACACGGCCTTGGTGTTCTCGGTGATCTCGCTGTTCAATCCGCCCATGACGCCGGCCACGCCCACGCCGCCCTGGGGGTCGCTGATGAGGAGCATGTCCTTGTCCATGACCCGCTCCTTCTTGTCCAGGGTCACCACCTTCTCACCTTCCTCAGCATTCCGGACGATGATATGCCCGTCCCGAATGCAGGCGAGGTCGAAGGCGTGGGTGGGATGGCCGTACTCCACCAAAACATAGTTGGTGATGTCCACGATGTTGCTGATGGGCCGCATGCCCATCTCCTTGAGCCGCCGCTGCATCCAGGCGGGAGAGGGGCCGATCTTCAGATCCACCGCCGCCCGGCCCGTGTACCGGGGGCACAGATCCCCGTTCTCCACGGTGACCTTCACCAGGTCGTTCACGTTCCCTTCACCCTCGATGTGGGGGATGAGGGGAGCCTTCATCCTCTGCCCCAGGGCCGCAGCCGCCTCCCGGACCAGGCCGATGATGCTGTTGCAGTCGGGCCGGTTGGGGAGCACGGAGAAGTCGAAGATCACGTCGTCCCGGTCGATGGCCTTCTCGATGGGGATGCCCAGGGGGGTGTCCGCCCGCAGGATCAAAATGCCGTCCACCTCGGCGCCCGGGTATTCCACGTCGCTGAGGTTGAACTCCTGCCCGGAGCAGAACATGCCCTGGCTCTCCACGCCGCGGATGTTGGCCACGGTGAAGTCATGGTTGCCGATCCGGGCCCCGGCATAAGCCACCGGCACCACGGCGCCCACGAACACGTTCTTGGCGTTGGTGAGGATCTGGGCCGTCTTGCCGCCCAGGTCCACCTGGCACACGGTGAGCTTGTCGGCGTTGGGGTGCTTCTCCATGGCCAGGATCTTGCCGGTGATGACACCGGACACGTCCTTCAATTCCTTCTCCACGCCCTCCAGCTCGAAGCCGCGCCACATCATGCGCTCGATGAATTCCTCATCGGTCACGTTGAAATCCACATAGTCCTGCAGCCAGGATTTAGGAAGTCTCATAGGTTCGTCCTCCTTTTCTTAGAACTGGGTCAGGAAGCGGGCGTCGTTCTCGTATTCGTAGCGAATGTCCGAGATGCCGTACTTCAGGCTGGTCACCCGGTCGACGCCGATGCCGAAGGCGAAGGCGGACCACTCCTTGGGGTCGAGGCCGCAGTTCTCGAGCTCGTGGGGATTGGTCATGCCGCAGCCCAAAATCTCGATCCAGCCCGTGCCCTTGCACACCCGGCAGCCCTTGCCGCCGCAGATGGTGCAGCTCATGTCCAGCTCCGCCGAGGGTTCCGTGAAGGGGAAGTAGGAGGGCCGAAGCCGGGTCTTCACATGCTCCCCGAACAGGGCCCGGATGAAGGCGTCCAAGGTGCCCTTCAGATTGGCCAGGTTCAGATTTTTATCCACCACAAAGCCCTCGATCTGCATGAACACGGGGCTGTGGGAGGCGTCCACCTCGTCCACCCGGAACACGCGGCCGGGCATGAGGAAGCGGAAGGGGGGCTTGAAATTCTGCAGGGCCCGGATCTCGCAGGGGGAGGTGTGGGTCCTGAGCAGCACCTTGTCGTTGATGTAGAAGGTGTCCTGCATGTCCCGGGCGGGGTGGTCCAGGGGCAGGTTCAGCAACGTGAAGTTGTTGTCGTCCAGCTCGATCTCCGGTCCGTCGAAGACCTGGAAGCCCATGCCGATGAGGGCGTCCCGGATGGTCCGATAGGTCTGGGTCATCGGGTGCAGATGGCCCATGGAAACGGGAGTCACGCCCGCCTCGGTCACATCCAGGGCTTCCCGCTCAAAGCGCAGCGCCTGAGCCTTTTTCTTGAACTCCGCCCGGCGCGTTTCCATGGCGGCTTCCAGCTCCTGCTTGAGCTTGTTCACATTGGCGCCCAGCTGGGACCGTTCCTCCTTGCTGAGCTTGCCCATGGTGCGGAGGATGGCGGTGAGTTCGCCGGTCTTGCCGAAGAGCTGCTGCTGCAATGCGGCAAGATCGCATTCCTCCTGCATGGCGGCCAGCCTCTTCTGGGCTTCCTCCCGGATTCGTTGCAGATCGTTTTCCATGTTGTATCTCCTTTAGATTGCTGATAATATAAACCGCGCCCCGCCCAAAGGGACGAAGCGCGTCGTGGTACCACCCCAAGTTCGCCGCCCAAAGGACGGCCTCAAAAGCTGTATCGGGCTTTCCCGTCGCGAACTACCGTGGAGCTTGGGCTCCATTTCCCCCGCGCCGCTCCCGGGCGAACCGCATCCCTTCCTCGGCGCCCCGCTTTCACCTGACCGGAGCTCTCTTTGGCCGCCTGGGGGACCTTTTCCCGTTCCTCGCGTTCTGTATGCCGATCCCCTCGAAAACCACAGTTTCCCGGTGCATCCGCACTGACTTTGCCTATTCTACCACCAGGGCTTCCCTGCCGTCAAGTGTAATTTGCACGGCGGGCGTTTCATCCGTCCGAAGTATGCGGCTTTTTGCCAGGGAGAGCCGCAGCAGCACCTCCGCCGCGGGATGGCCGTACTCGTTGGGCCCCACGCTGATGACGGAGAAAGCCGGCGAGACCACTTTGACGAAGCGCAGGGAGGAGGAAGAGGGGGAGCCGTGGTGGCCCACCTTCAGCACGTCGGCTGCCAGGTCCTCCCGATGGTAGTGAAAGAGCATGTATTCCTCCGACTGGACCGTGGCGTCCGCCATGAACAGGGCGGCGTTCTCCCCATAGGTAAGGCGCAGCACGGCGGAGGAGCCGTTGATATCGTCGTAGATCCGGTTCCCAAAGGGGCTGAGGACCGTGAGGACGGCGTCGCCGTAAGCGATGGCGTTCCCTTCGAGCAGCGCCGTGCAGGTCACGCCCCGGCGGCGGACCTTTTGGAGCAGGTCTCCGTAGTCCCCTTCGCTGCCGCCGCAGTACACCTGCGGCACGTTGAATCGGCGGACCAGGGTCATCAGATTCCCCGTGTGGTCAGCGTGGCCGTGGGTCACGTAGACGGCGTCCAGCTGATCCACCCCCAGGGCATGGAGCTGGTCCACCAGCCTGTCACGGCTCTCAAAGGGACCGGTGTCGATCATGATCCGCTCGCCAGTGGGGAATGTGACAAGGCAGGCGTCCCCCTGGCCCACGGCCAAAAAGATAAGATTCACCTTGTCCGGCTCTATGGCGCCTTGATACAGCGCCGCCGGATCCGCGGCCGTCTTTGGCTGGCGGCAACCCGCCAGCAGCAGGAGCACCGCTGCGAATAAGGAGAGGAAACGCTTCATAACTCCACCACATCAAAGACCTTCACGATCCCGTTCTCCACGAAAAAGCGCACGTCCTTGCCGGCGTAGGGGAAGCCGTAGGGGTCGTCGCGGCCCGTCAGATACCCGGGCCGGGGGTCCAGGGAAAGGGCGGCCAACAGGCCGGGCCGCTTCTCTTCGGGAATGCGATTGAGGAGCTCCGGCGGGAACTCTACGGGCAGCCGCTCGTCCGCGTGGTCCGCCGCAAAGCCGTCTCGGGCGTCGGGGTGGCTGTCGGTGAAGGAAAGGTAGGGTTTGATGTCGTAGATGGGGGATCCGTCCATCAGATCCGCCCCCGAGACCACCAGCACCGTGCCCAGGCCCGGCCGCTTCTCCATACGCACCAGCTTCACGGAGCTGAGGCCGATGGGATTGGGGCGGAAGGGGGAGCGGGTGGCGAACACGCCCATGCGCCGGTTGCCCCCCAGCTTGGGCGGCTTCACCATGGGGGACCAGCCCTGCTGATGGACCTCTGAAAACCCCCAGAGGAGCCACAGATGGCTGTAGCCCTCCAGGCCCCGGAGGGCGTTCTCATCCCGGTATTCTTCCTCGAACACGACCACGGCCTCCAGCGACTGCACCAGATTGCTTTGCCGCGGGATGCCGAATTTGCTGGTGAAGTCGCTGCGGATGCGGGCGACGACGTGTAATTGCAAGCTCTCTTCCATATATAACAGTATACCTCTGCGCGGTACCGATGTCAAAGGGATGCTTTCTTTCGGCCACCCGGACCGAGCTTTCTTCCCTTTGTCATCCTCACCGGGCTTTCTTCCTTTGTCATCCCGACCGGGCTTTCTTTTTTTTGTCATCCCGACCGAGCGAAGCGAGCGGAGGGACCTCTGAACGGCAAAGCTCGTGCACGCGCTGGTGATGGGAGTCTCCGCGCAATCTGAGGGCTGCTTGTCCTACGGACGGCGCAGCCTCTTGCTTGCGCTTCCCAGGGGCGGGAGAAAGCCCCGCTGGGGCTTTCTCTGCCCGCCCTCCGACTCCCTTCCAACAAAATTCCAAAAAGAAAACCACCCGCGGGGGGTGGTTTTCTTTTTGGAGCTGGTGATGGGAGTCGGACCCATGAACCTCGTCATTACCAATGACGCGCTCTACCAACTGAGCTACACCAGCGCTGCAAAGCGCATTATAGCAAAGACACAAAAGGAATGCAAGTCTTTTTTTTCAAAAATGCGCTTTTTTTGAAAATCGGGAGAGAAAAGTTTCATGGGTCCCCCAAAGGGTCAATATTCCGTGGCGGCGCCCATGGCGGTCATGAAGCCGGCGTTCTCCGGGATGATGAACTTCACCCGATGGAGCTTAGCTACCGTGTCCAGGATGGCGGCGGCGCCGGGATATTGGGTGATGGTGCCCACCATGACGATCTTTCGGGTGAGCAGTCCCTTGGTGGCGAAAGCGGCCATGACGCCCAGGCTTTGGAACACCAGATTGTAGATGCCCGCGGCGATGTCCTCCTTGGAGGTCTGAGGATCCAGTTTCGCCAGGTTCGCGACGGTGGTGTCCGGCTGCAGGTTGGAAATGTTGCCCTGGGTCACGTCCTTGAGGACCAAATCCACCCGGGTGAGATCGCCTTTCTGAGCGAGGGCGTAGAATTCCTGCATATTCTCCGTGCCGCACAGAGCCCGGCACATGCCCTTGAGCATGCCACCGCCCATGCCGGAGCCGCCCAGATGGGCCGTATGCACCGGGGAGACCCGCACGAAGGCGGTGCCCGTGCCCACGCTCACCAGCAGGCAGTTATGGACCCGGGCGTTCTGCTTGGCGCCCCGGGCCAGGGCCGTGAA
>CADCMN010000065.1 GCA_902802575.1 uncultured Eubacteriales bacterium
CGACGTGCTGGCGGAGATCCCCCAGGTCCGCAAGGACTTCGGCTATCCGCCCCTGGTGACCCCCACCAGCCAGATCGTGGGCACCCAGGCCGTGTTCAACGTGCTCATGGGCCGGTATAAGACCTTCCCCAACAACAGCAAGGATCTGCTGCGGGGCGCCTACGGCAAGCTCCCCGGCGAAGTGAATGAGGAAGTCCGCAAGAAGGCTATCGGCGACGAGAAGGTCATCACCTGCCGCCCCGCCGACCTCATCGAGCCGGAGTTGGAGAAGTACAAGAAGGAGCTGGGCGACCAGGCCCATCAGGAGGAGGACGTGCTCAGCTACGCGCTCCTGCCCCAGGTGGCCAAGAAGTTCTTCGACGTGCGCGACGGATTGGTGAAGCCCGAGCCCGAAGCCAAGCCCGAGCCCAAGAAGGAAGCCCCCGCGGCCCCCGCCGTCCGGGAGCTGTACGTGGAGGACCTCTCCCTCTGACCCCCTCATGCATGTATGGGAGCCGCGCACGTCGCGGCTCCTTTTCTAAGGAGATAGTATGATAGACACCAGGGATGTGATCGCATTTTTTGACCGCCTGGCCCCTACCTGGGACGCGGGCATGGTCCGCAACGAGGCGGTGATCGCCTCCATCCTGGATGCGGCAGGCGTTGTCCCCGGCGCAAAGGCGCTGGATGTGGCCTGCGGCACGGGCGTGCTCATACCGGATTACCTGAGCCGGGGCGTAGAGCATGTGACGGCGGTGGACATCTCCCCCAAGATGGTGGAGATCGCCCGAAGCAAGTTCGGTCAAAATGATCGGGTCACCATCCTCTGTGACGACGCCCAGGAGGCGGCCTTTGGCGTGTTCGACTGCATCCTCATCTACAACGCCTTTCCTCACTTTTCCGAGCCTGAAAAGCTGTTCGAGAACCTGTCCCGCCAGCTTAAGAGCGGCGGTCGCCTCACCGTGGCCCACGGCATGAGCCGGGAGCGCATCAACGACCATCACCGGGGCGGCGCCAGCCATGTGTCCTACGGCCTCATGCCCGCCCGGGACCTGGCCGCCCTGATGGCCCCCTTCGTCGCCGTGGATCAAGTTCTTTCCGACGACAGCATGTATCTTGTATCGGGGATGAACAGACAGCCGTAATTCCTTTGAAATTTCTCTTGCGCTTTTCGGCATACTATGGTATACTGCCTCCGTTGGAATGAGAAACAAGAGTGGAGAGTGGGGCGACCCACTCTTTCCTTATGAGAGGGGAGGAACGGCCATGAAGACCACAGAGCTGTGCGAGGCGTTGTGCCGCGAAACCGTGGAGCAGCTGGGGTTCGTCCTCTGGGACGTGGAATTCCAGAAGGAATACGGCGATTGGGTGCTGACTTTCTACATCGACAAGGAGGGCGGCGTCACCATCGAGGACTGCGAGACCGTGAGCCGGGCTCTGGAGCCGGTGCTGGATGAGAAGGACCCCATCGAGCAGGCTTACACCCTGTCCGTCAGCAGCCTGGGCCTGGACCGGCCGCTGAAGCTCGGAAAGGACTACGCCCGGAACCTCAACAAGCCCATCGAGGTGAAGCTCTATTCGCCGCTGAAGATGGCTTCGGGAAAGAGTCTGAAACAGCTTCATGGGACATTGACGAGCTATGACGAGGACAGCTTCACCCTCCGCACCGAGGGGGGCAAGGAGCACATCATCCAAAAGAAGGACGCGGCGCTCATCCGCCCATACATTGAATTTTAAGAAGGACTAAGGGAAAGGACACGACAATGAACGCAGATTTTATCGAGGCTCTCAACGCGTTGGAAAAGGAGAAGGGAATCAGCAAGGACGTGCTGCTCTCCGCGGTGGAATCCGCCCTGATCTTCGCCTATAAGCGCAACTACAACTCTCAGGGCAACGTGCGGGCCGAGATCGACGGCACCACCGGCGAGATCCATATCTACGCCAGCAAGACCGTGGTGGAGGAGGTTTTCGATCCCACCGTGGAGGGTGGAGGAGGTTTTCGATCCCACCGTGGAGATCTCTTTGGCCGCCGCCAAGAAGGTCAACGCCCTGTATGAAGTGGGCGACGTCATGGAGGAAGAGGCGGACACCCGCAAGTTCGGGCGCATCGCCGCCCAGACCGCCAAGCAGGTGGTGGTCCAGCGCATCCGGGAGGCCGAGCGCGGCAACATCTATGAGGAGTATGCCGAGAAGGAGAACGAGATCCTCACCGCCATCGTGCAGCGGGTGGAGAAGGGCAACGCCTATGTGGAGCTGGGCAAGACCGACGGCATCCTGACGCCCAACGAGATGATCCCCGGCGAGACCTATGAGAACAATCAGCGCATCAAGGTCTACGTGCTGGAGGTCCGCAAGGACAACCGGGGGCCCCAGGTGGTGGTGTCCCGGACCCATCCCGGCCTCATCAAGCGGCTCTTCGAGATGGAGGTCCCCGAGATCATGTCCGGCGTGGTCCAGATCAAGTCCATCGCCCGGGAAGCGGGCTTCCGCACCAAGATCGCCGTGTTCTCCACCGATCCCCAGGTGGACGCCGTGGGCGCCTGCGTGGGCCAGCGGGGCGCTCGGGTGGAGCGTATCTGCAACGAGATCGCAGGCGAGAAGATCGACATCATCGAGTGGGATCCCGACAACGCCATCTATATCGCCAAAGCTCTGAGCCCGGCCAAGGTCCTCATGGTGTACATCAATGAGGAGGAGAAAGCGGCCCGGGTCATCGTGCCCGACAACCAGCTCTCCCTGGCCATCGGCAAGGAGGGCCAGAACGCCCGCCTGGCCGCCAAGCTCACGGGCTGGAAGATCGACATCAAGAGCCAGACTCAGGCGGAGAGCGCCATGTCCGGCACGGAGGCATAAGCATTGATGAAAAAAGTCCCCATGCGCATGTGCGTGGCCTGCCGGGAGATGAAGCCCAAGAAGGAGCTCATCCGGGTGGTGCGCACTCCCGAGGGCGAGATCGTCGCCGACGAGACCGGCCGCAAAAACGGCCGTGGGGCATACCTGTGCCGGGCGGAGGCGTGCTTCAACAAGGCTTTGAAGACCCGCGCATTGGATCGAGCGCTGGAGCAGCCTCTCTCCCAGGAGGCGGCAGACCATCTCAGGCAGGTGATTATCGGTGGCGGAAACGAAGCTGTTCAATAGCTTGGGCCTCTGCCGCCGGGCCGGGAAGTGCCAAAGCGGGGAGTTTGCCGCGGAACGGGCGGTGAAGGCGGGGAAGGCGAAGCTGGTCCTGCTGGAGCGGGCCGCTTCCGAGAACACCAGAGCGCGCTTTGCTTCCCTGTGCGAAGGAAGGAAGATACCGCTGAAGATCGTCCCCGAGGTGGGGCGGGCCATTGGCCGGGAAGGCCATGTGGTCATGGCGGTGACGGATATACAGTTTATGAACATGATACTGGGTGCAGTGGCATCCGAAACGGAAGTAGGGGGTTGAACGTATGGCATCTAATTTCTTTGACACGGCGAAGAGCGTCAGGACCGGCGCACAGGACCTGCTGGATCGTATCAAAACGAACCGGGAGGCTCTGTCCCAGCTCCTTGCGTCTGCCAAGGCTGCGGAAAGCCGGCTCATCGAGAAGGAGCAGCGGGAGCAGCGGGAGCAGGCGGAGAAGGAGAAGGCCGAGCGGCTGAAGAAGTTCCTGGAATCCGGCGAGAGCAACGCCTATGTGGCGGATGAGGCGGACCAGGTCAAGGTCGCCGCGGCCCAGGACGCGCCTGAACCCCCGGCGGAGCAGCCCCCTGCGGCGGAAGCGCCCGCACCCGTTCAGCCGGAAGTTCCGGTTCAGCCTGCGCCTGCCCCGGCCCAGCCTGCGCCTAAGGCGGAATCCCCGGCAAAGCCTGTGCAGAAGTCTTCGCCTGCTGCCCAGAAGCCGGCCTATGTGGCCCGGGAGGACCGTCCTCGTCGGGACAACGGGCCACGCGCCAATGGGGACCGTCGGCCCGGGGACAATCGTCCGGCGCCCTCCGGGGATCGGCCCCGGCGGGATGGCGCCGCTTCTCGGCCCGATCGACCCCAGGCACCCCAGGGCGGCAGCCGCGCGGTGATCATCAATCCCAGCGCCGGATCCCGGGATCAGAATCGGAATCGGAACAACAATAACAACTACGACAAGGACAAGAAGGCCAAGAACAAGAAGGCCATGCAGAAGGAAAACGGGCCCGACCTGGTGTGGGACGAGGACGGCTCCATGAGCAGCCGCCGCAAGGGCAAGAGCAGCAAGCAGGAAGCGGTGAAGCCCGCGCCCGTGGTCATCGACCATGCGGTGATCACCTCCGAGACCATCACGGTGAAGGAGCTGTCGGAGAAAATCGGCAAGCCCGCCGCGGAGATCATCAAGAAGCTGTTTTTGGTGGGCATCATGGCCACCATCAACCAGGACATCGACTTCGACACCTGCGAACTCATCGCCAACGATTACGGCATCACCCTGGAGCAGCAGATCGCCAAGTCCTATGAGGACGTGCTGGCCGACAACGCCCAGGAGGAGGATCGGGAGGATCAGCTTCAGCCTCGGCCCCCGGTGGTCACCATCATGGGCCACGTGGACCACGGCAAGACCTCCCTGCTGGACGCCTTCCGTCACAGCAACGTGACGGCGGGCGAAGCCGGCGGCATCACCCAGCACATCGGCGCCTACACCGTCATGTGCAAGGGCCGCCAGATCACCTTCATCGACACCCCGGGCCACGAGGCCTTCACCTCCATGCGGGCCCGCGGCGCCCAGGTCACGGATATCGTCATTCTGGTGGTGGCCGCCGACGACGGCATCATGCCCCAGACCATCGAGGCCATCAACCACGCCAAGGCCGCCAATGTGCCCATCGTGGTGGCGGTGAACAAGATCGACAAGCCCGGGGCCGATCCGGATCGGGTCACCCAGCAGCTGACCGAGTACGGCCTCGTATCCGAGGACTGGGGCGGAGACACCATCGTGGTCCCCGTGTCCGCCAAGAAGAACATCAACCTGGATACGCTCCTTGAAATGGTCCTGCTGCAGGCCGACGTGCTGGAGCTTCGGGCCAACCCCAACCGGCTCGCCAAGGGCACGGTCATCGAAGCGAAGCTGGACAAGGCCCGGGGACCTCTGGCCACCGTGCTGGTCCAGAACGGCACCCTGAAGAAGGGCGACACCATCATCGCCGGAACGGCTTACGGCCGCATCCGCGCCATGATCGACGACAAGGGCCGCATGGTGAACACCGCCGGTCCGTCCACGCCCGTGGAGATCCTGGGCTTCAACGAGGTGCCTGAAGCCGGCGACGTCATGAACGTGGCCGACGCCGACAAGTTGACCCGCCAGGTGGCGGAGGAGCGCAAGGACAAGATCAAGGCCGCCCAGATCAAGGCCATGCAGAAGGTCTCTCTGGACGAGCTGTTCAACCAGATGGCCGAGGGCGACCTGAAGGAGCTGAACATCATCGTCAAGGCCGATGTGCAGGGCTCCGCCGAGGCCGTGAAGCAGTCCTTGGAGAAGCTTTCCAACGACGAGGTCCGGGTCCGCTGCATCCACAACGCCGTGGGCGCCATCACCGAGAGCGACATCATGTTCGCCTCTGCCTCCAACGCCATCGTCATCGGCTTCAACGTCCGGCCCGACGCCGCCGCCCGCGCCACCGCGGAGAAGGAGAAGGTGGATGTGAGGACCTACCGCGTCATTTACAACGCCATCGAGGACGTGGAGGCCGCCATGAAGGGCATGTTCAAGCCTGTGTTCAAGGAGGTGGAGATGGGCCGCATCTCCGTCCGCAACACCTTCAAGATCAGCGGCGTGGGTACCATCGCCGGCGCCTATGTCCAGGACGGCAAGGTCACGCGCAGCGCTCAGGTCCGGGTGGTCCGGGACGGCGTGGTGGTCTACGACGGCAAGATCTCCTCCCTCAAGCGTTTCAAGGACGACGTGAAGGAAGTGGCCTCGGGCTACGAGTGCGGCATCTCCTTCGAGAACTTCAACGACGTCCACGAGGGCGACGTGATCGAAGCCTACACCATGGAGCAGGTGGAGCGATAACAAACCGACCGACGCGGGCGTCCTGTTGGCGCCCGCTTTTTCACAAAAGGAGAATACCATGTCAAACAACAGAACCGAACGGCTCAACGAGGAGATCAAAAAGACCCTGTCGGGCATCATCTTCGACATGAAGGATCCCAGGATCTCTCCCATGACCACCATATCCGAATGCAATGTGACCCGTGATCTCAAATACTGCAAGGTCAGCGTGTCCGTATACGATACCGACGAGCAGGCCCGCAAGGACACCATCGCCACATTGAACAACGCTTCGGGCCACATCGGCTGGGAGCTGGGCAAGCGCATGCAGATCCGGGCCATCCCCAAGTTCAAATTCGTCCTGGACGAGGGCATCGCCTACAGCGTCCGCATCGCTGACATTCTGAACAAGCTCAATCTGGATGGGGAGAACCAGACGGATGATCAGTGACGCCGTCGCCTTTCTCAAAGAGCATACCGACTTCCTGTTGATCGCCCATGTGGCCCCCGACGGGGACGCTTTCGGCTCCTGTCTGGCGCTGAAGATGCTGCTGGAACAGCTGGGCAAGCGGGCGCGGGTCATATGCGACGATCCCGTGCCCCATCTCTATGCCTTTTTGCCCGGCGCCGACCGGGTGCTGGGTCCCGACGCCGCGGCCGACGCTGAGGCGTTTGTGGCTGTGGACTGCGCCGACGTGGGCCGTACCGGCCGCCAGTGGAGTCGGGTGGGAAACAAGCCCAGCCTGTGCATCGACCACCACATCACCAACCGGGGCTTTGCCCAGGTGAACTATATCGAGGACTGCGCCGCCACGGGGGAGCTCGTCTGCCTGCTCTATGAGGCCCTGGAACAGCCCATCTCCCGGGAGGCAGGGGTGTGCCTCTACACCGCCTTCGCCACGGACACAGGCAACTTCGCCTATTCCAGCGTGACCCCCCGGACCTTTTTGCTCATGAGCAAGGTCATGGAGAGCGGCTTCGATCTGCCGGAATGCAACCGGCTCCTGTATCGGAACGAACGGCTTCAAAAGCTCAGATTGACCGCCCGCACGGTGGAGAACGCCAAGCTCTACCGGGACGGACAGGTCATCGTGGGCGTCCTGACCAAAGCTGAAATGGCGGCGGCAGACGGCCTCAAGGCGGACTGCGATGGGATCATCGACCGGCTGCGGGACGTGGAGACCGTTGTGGTCGCCGCCTTCCTTCGGGAGGAGGGGGAGAACGAAGTGAAGCTGAGCCTGCGTTCCAAAGCGAAGGTGGACTGCGCGGCCCTGGCCAAAGCCTACGGCGGCGGCGGCCATGTGCGGGCCGCAGGCGCCACACTGTACACGAATGTAGCGGCAGCAGAGGCGCAGATCACAACGGCGTTGCTGGCCGCCTTCGATGAAGCATGAGCAGGGAAGGGATCGTGCCGCTCCTCAAGCCCCCGGGCCTGTCCAGCTCCGATTGCGTGGTGGACGTGCGACGGCTGTTCGGCGAAAAGCGAGTGGGGCATCTGGGCACGCTGGACCCCGGCGCAGCGGGGATCTTGCCCGTGTGCGTGGGCCGGGCCGTGCGCCTCTTCGACTATCTGGTGGACAAGGACAAAACCTATCGCTTTGAGCTCATTCTGGGCTCGGCTACGGATACCCAGGACAGCTTCGGCCAGGTGATAGAAACGGGGACGAAGGATGTGACCTTCGCCCAAATAGAGGCCGTTCTGCCCGGGTTTCGGGGAGAGATCGAGCAGCTGGCCCCGGCCTATTCCGCCCTCAAGAGCAACGGGAAAAAGCTTTACGACCTGGCCCTGCAGGGGAAGGATGTGCCGGAAAAGCGCCGCCCTGTGACCATCAGCGAGCTGACGCTCCTGAAGGAGACGGGGGAGGGGCGGTTCCTCCTGGAGATGACCTGCTCCCGGGGCACCTACGTCAGGACCATGTGCCATGATCTCGGCCACGCTTTGGGCACCTGCGGCCATATGGGCGCCTTGCTTCGGACCCGTTCCGGTCCCTTCACCGTGGAGCGTTCCTTCACCGTGGAGGAGCTCAACGCCCTGAAAGAAACGGGCGATCTTGCCGCCGCCCTGGTTTCCTGCGAGGAAGCGCTGGGGCAGTTCCCGGCTCTCACGCTGCCGGAGGATCGGCGGATCCCCACCCAAAACGGCCTCCTCACGGATCTGCATGGGGCTGACCGGAGGCCCGACGGGACCGTGCGCCTTTACTGCGGCGGCCGGTTCCTGGGCGTAGGCAGGGTGGAGAAAAATCGGGTACGCCTCGCCGTGCACCTGTACGAATAGAAGCATATGAGCGAACAGACGAAACAACATAGATCGGTCCTGGCCCTGGGCATGTTCGACGGGGTCCATATGGGGCATCAGGCGCTGGTGCGGCAGGCGGCTCAGGCGGCCCGGGCGTTAGGCGCGCAGGCCGTGGCCTTCACCTTCATCGACGCCCCGGGAAAGCTCCTGCACCTGCCGGTGACCAGCCTTTCCACCCCTGAACAGCGCACCCGCTGGCTGAAAGAGGCCGGGGCGGACCGGGTGGACATGGTGGCGTTCACCCAGGACTTTGCGGACCTTTCCCCCGAGGGCTTTATAGACTACCTGCAGGCAAGGTACGATGTGGCTGCTTTGGCAGCCGGATTCAACTATACCTTCGGCAAATTCGGCGCCGGCACCGCCCAGACCCTGAAGGAGCTGGGGGGACGGCACGGCTTTCAGGTGTTCATCGCCGACCCCGTGCTGTTGGACGGGGAGCCCGTGTCCAGCACCCGCATCCGCGCCTTGGTGAGCGAGGGGCAGATGGAGCGTGCCGGAGCTCTTTTGGGCCGCCCCTATACCCTGAGCGGGCCGGTGGTCTCGGCCCGGCGCATCGGCCATAGGCTGGGCTATCCCACGGCCAACGTGGAAGCGGGGGAGCAGCTGCTGCCGCCGGACGGGGTCTATGCCACCTATGCCGTGGCGGACGGCGTCGCCTACCCTGCCGTCACCAACGTAGGCCGGAACCCCACCGTGGCGGGCCGGCGGCGGACCGTGGAGACCTACATCCTGAACGAAGAGTTGTCCCTCTACGGAACGGACCTGTCGGTATCGTTCCTGTCCCGGCTCAGGGAGGAGCGGACCTTCCCAACGCTGGAAGCGCTTTCCGAGCAGATCGGACAGGACGTTCTGGCGGCCAAAAAAGTTTTTGATTCTGAGAAAAAAACTGTTTACAACCAGCAGGGTTTGTGATACAGTATCGAAGGTTAAACCGCATACTGGGTCTAAGCGTGTCTCCGGGCCGTCTGGCCTTCACTTCTTCTCAGTTTGCGGGGCTACAATAAAAGGAGGATATATACTATGACCAAACAGGAAATCATCGCCAAGCACGCCCTGCATGAGGGCGACACCGGTTCCCCCGAAGTGCAGATCGCGCTCCTCACCGAGCGGATCAACCACCTCAACGAGCACCTTGCCAACAACAAGAACGACCATCACAGCCGTCGCGGACTGCTCAAGATGGTCGGTCAGCGCCGGGGCCTTCTCAACTATCTGAAGGAGAAGGACATCGAGCGGTATCGTGCCATCCTGGCAGCATTGAATCTGAGAAAGTAACGACAAGGCAGGGAGGCGGGCGAAGAACCCGCCTCCGTTTTTGGGCGCTCCTTCCTCCTTGCGCTTCAAAAGCGGGTGCACTATAAAACAGGAATTAATAAAGAAAGAGGATATAAAGAGGAATGTTCAAACAGTTCGAAACCATGATCGGCGATCGCAAGCTCATCGTCGAGACCGGCAAGTATGCCGAGCAGGCAGGCGG
>CADCMN010000066.1 GCA_902802575.1 uncultured Eubacteriales bacterium
GAGACCGAGAGCCAGGGCCGCATCCACACCAGCGCCGCCACCGTGGCGGTCATGCCCCAGGTGGACGAGGTGCAGGTGGAGATCAAGGATTCGGACATCCAGATCGACACCTATCGCAGCAGCGGCGCCGGCGGCCAGCACGTGAACAAGACCTCCTCCGCCATCCGCATCACCCACATCCCCACGGGCATCGTGGTGGCCTGCCAGGACGAGCGGAGCCAGTATAAGAACAAGGACAAGGCCATGCAGGTCCTGCGCTCCCGCATCTACGATCTCTACCAGTCCAAGCAGGACGCCGCCGTGTCCAGCGCCCGCAAGAGCATGGTGGGGTCCGGGGATAGGAGCGAGCGGATCCGGACCTACAACTTCCCCCAGAACCGGGTCACGGATCACCGCATCAATCTGACCCTCTACAAGCTGGAGCAGTTCATGGACGGGGATATGGACGAGCTCATCGACGCTCTCATTCTGACGGAGCGGACGAGGCAGCTGTCCGGGGAGGATGCTTAGTTTTTCTTATGTTCCTTTTTTCTCTTCATGAGAAGAAAAAAAGGAACCGAAAAAAGAGAAGCATAGAAGGGAAATATCGATCTTACCCTAAGTATCTTATCTTCTTAAAGTTCTTTTGGACGCCTTTTCTTTCAAGAAAAGCTGCAAATATAAATGATTACCTCTATTTTGTCAACGCAAGATACGCAAGCCGTATCCGCCGGCGCAGACCTTATCAAGGCCGGGGGCCTGGTGGCCTTCCCCACGGAGACGGTCTATGGCCTGGGGGCCAACGGCCTCGACGGGGCGGCGGTCAATCGAATATTCGAAGCCAAGGGCCGTCCCAACGACAACCCGCTCATTTTGCATGTGGCCGAGAAGGAGGACGCCTTCCCCCTCTGGGCGGCGGAGCCCCCCTTTGCCCGTAAGCTCATGGACACCTTCTGGCCCGGGCCCCTGACACTGATCTATTACCGTTCGGATATCGTCCCCGACGAAGTCACGGCGGGCCTCGACACCGTGGCGGTCCGCATGCCCGACAACGAGGCCGCCCGGGCCCTGATCGCCGCCGCCGGCGTGCCCGTCGCCGCCCCCAGCGCCAACCTGTCGGGCAAGCCCAGCCCCACCACGGCGGCTCACGTCCTCCAGGACATGGACGGCCGCATCCCTCTGATCCTGGACGGCGGGCCCTGCCGCTACGGGGTGGAATCCACGGTCCTCTCCCTCGTCGGCGTCCCCACCATCCTGCGCCCCGGCGCCGTCACCAAGGAGATGCTGGCCGCCATTTTGGGCGAAGTGGCCCTGGCCCCCAGCATCCTCCAGCCCCTCGGTGCCGGCGAGAAGGCGGCGTCCCCGGGCATGAAGTACAAGCACTACGCCCCCAACGCCCAGGTGCTGGTGGTGGTGGGGGAGGCGCCGGCCGCCGCCGGCCGCCTCTCGGCCCTCTACGACGAGTGCATTGCCGCGGGCAAGCGGCCCTATATCGCCGCCACGGCGGAGGCCCTGCCCTTCTATGACCGCCGCCGCTGCGCCCTCCTGGGCACGCGGCAGGACCCCACGACCCTCTGCAGCCGCCTGTTCGCCCTCCTTCGGGAGCTGGATGAGGCGGCCGACGTGATCCTCTGCGAGGGCGTCGGCACCGAAGGCACGGGCCTGGCGTTCATGAACCGGCTCCTTCGCTCCGCCGGGTTCAGAGTGGAATATCTGTAAACCGAAGCCCCTTTCTCCAAATTATTGGTTGAAAGGGGCCTGATTGTATGCTATACTTTCATATATGAGTATGAAAATCGTGTTAGCATGCGACCACGGGGCGTTCGCCCTGAAGGAGAAGGTCAAGGGCTGGCTCGCCGCAGCCGGCTATGAGGTCCGGGATTTCGGCTGCTTCGGCACCGAAAGCGTGGACTATCCCGATTTTGCCCTGCCGGCCGCCGAGGCGCTGGCCCGCCATGAAGCGGATCGGGGCGTGTTCCTGTGCACCACGGGCATCGGCGTCAGCATCTGCGCCAACAAGGTGAAGGGCGTGCGCTGCGCCCTCTGCACCGACACCGTGACCGCCCGCATGACCCGGGAGCACAACGACACCAACGCCCTGGCCATGGGCGCGGGCGTGGTGGGGGAGAACCTGGCCCGTGAGATCCTGTTCACCTGGCTCGAGACGCCCTTCTCCCAGGCGCCCAGGCATCAGCGCCGCATCGACAAGATCAGCGCCTATGAAGCGATACATTGAAAGTTAATATAGGAGGAGTATCTATGAGCAAAGTAACTGTGATCGACCATCCTCTCGTACAGCACAAGCTGGCCCTTCTTCGCGACAAGGAGACCGGCACCAAGGCCTTCCGCGAACTGGTGAGCGAGCTCGCCATGCTCATGGGCTACGAGGTCACCAGAGATTTGCCGCTGCAGGAGGTGGAGGTGGAGACCCCCATCACTAAGGCGCCCTTCAAGATGCTGGCCAATGAGAAGCTGGCCGTGGTCCCCATCCTCAGGGCGGGCCTGGGCATGGCGGACGGCATGATGAACCTGATCCCCCATGCCAAGATGGGTCACATCGGCCTCTATCGCAATCCCGACACCCTGATGCCCACGGGGTACTACTGCAAGCTGCCCGACGACATCGGCGAACGGGACACCATCATCGTGGACCCCATGCTGGCCACGGGCAACTCCGCCATCGAAGCCATTCGCCTCATCAAGAACGCAGGCGCCAAGACCATCCGGCTCGTGTGCCTCATCTCCGCGCCCGAGGGCATCTACGCCATCCAGAAGGCCCATCCCGATGTGGATATCTACGTGGCCAGCATCGATGAAAAGCTCAATGAGCACGGCTACATCGTGCCGGGCCTGGGCGACGCGGGCGATCGTCTGTTCGGAACGAAATAATACGGGAAAAGGGGTCGCTGCGCCCCTTTTTTTCTTACCTAACCCCGAAAGGAGGAAGGAACATGGATTCCATGATCGACAAGATCCGTGCGGCGGAGAAGCAGGCCGAGGACATCCGCGCCCAGGCGGTGGCGGACGCTCGGGACATGGCGGCGCGCGCCCGGGAAGAGGCGGCTGAACGATTGGCCGCGGCGGCGGAAGCCGAGCGGCAGAAGACCCGGGAGGCCCTTGCCCAGGCGGAGGAGGACGGCAAAGCCCTTTCCGCCCAGGTCCTGGCGGCGGCCCGGGAGACCGTGGCCCGGGAGGAGGCAGCGGCCCGCGCTAAGCTCCCTGACGCGGTGGCCTATCTTATGGAAAGGGTCGATACACAGGTATGATCGTATCCATGAAGCGCCTCACCCTGGTGGGCATCCGCCAGGAGGAGACGGACATCTTGCGGGCGCTGCAAAAGGCCGGCGCCGTGGAGCTCATCTCCGTCACCGCCGATGATGACGGGGGCGAAGGCGCGCGGCGGCTGGACGAGGCCGCGGAGAGGATCAGCCGCTTCTCCGAGTCGTTGTCGGCCATCAAGCCCTACGCCAAGAAACCCGGCTTTTTGACGCCCGCCCGGGAAGAAAAGCTGGAAAAGATGCGGCAGGACGTGGGGGAGGCCCAGGCGGCTTCCGACCGCATCCGGGGCATCCTGGAGGAAAAGAAGCAGATCGAAGGGCGCCTGGAAAAGGATAAGTCCACCTACGCGTCCCTGATCCCCTGGGCCGACATGGACCAGGAGATGTCCTCCGTGGCGCCCACCAAATACACCCATTGCTTCGCCGGCCTGGTGGATGGGGCGGCGGAGGCGGCCATCCGGGAGCAGGAGGCCATCTCCGCGGAGTTCTACGGGGAGGGGGGAAACCGGGCGGCCATTTTGGCCTGCCTCAAGGAGGACGCCCGCCTGGTGGCCGGCTTCCTCAAGACCATCAACTGGACCGACGTGGTCTTTCCGCGCATGCAGGGCACGCCCCGGGAGGCCATGCTGGCCCTGGAGCAGGACATGGCCGCCGGCGAAAAGCGCCTTTCGGAGCTCCAAAGCGAGCTGGAAAGCTGCGGCGTCAACGCGGACATCCTGGAGAACGCGGCGGACGCCCTGCTGATCGAGCGGGACAGCATGGTGGCCGAGACCCAGGTGGAGAAGGACACCTCCGTCTTCCGCCTGGAGGGCTGGGTCCGGTCCGACGAGGTGGACAAGGTGGAGGCGGCCCTTCGCTCCGTCACCGAGGCCTATTACACCGAGTATCGGGACCCCCTGGAGGACGAGACGCCCCCCACGGTGCTGAAGAACGACAAGTTCAACACCCCCTTCGAGTCCCTCATCACCCTCTATTCCCTGCCCGACGCCCGCGGCATCGACGCCACGCCCTATATGACGCCCTTCTACATCTTCCTCTTCGGCGTCATGCTCTCCGACACGGGCTACGGCCTGGTCCTGTCATTGGGCGCCTGGCTGTTTTTGAAGCTGAAGAAACCCACGGGCGGCCTTCGGGGGCTCGCCATGGTCCTCTTCTGGGGCGGCATCTCCACCATGGTGTGGGGCGTGCTGGTGGGCACCTTCTTCGGCCTGGATTTCGATGCGATCCTCGGCACCGCGGACAAGTTCCCTCTGCTCATCGACCCCACGGGGAACCCGGTGGGCATGCTGCTGTTCTGCCTGCTGCTGGGCGTCATCCACATCGTTTGCGGCCATCTCATCAAGATGAAGATGTGCTTTGCCGACAAGGATTGGCAGAGCGCCGTCTTCGACAACCTCTCCTGGGTGTTCGTGCTGGTGGGCCTGGTGCTGGCGGCCCTGCCCATGGCCTCCACCTTCTTCGATCCCCCCTTTGAGCTGGGCTGGTATCACGCGCTCTATCTCGACAAGGTGGGCCTGGGGCTGATCGTCCTGGGGTCGGCCATGGTCCTCCTCTTCAAGGGCCGGGACAAGAAGAACCCCATCTCCCGCCTGGCGTCGGGTCTTGGCGGCCTCTACGGGGTGACCAGCTACCTCTCCGACATCCTCTCCTACGCCCGACTGTTGGCCCTGGGCATCGCCACAGGGTATCTGGCCATGGTGTTCAACACCCTCTGCTCTATGCTCATGGGCGGCAGCGGCGTCATGAAGTTCGTGGGATTCATCATCGCGGTGGTGCTGCTCATCGCTCTGCATGTGTTCAGCATCGCCATAAACACCCTGGGCACCTTCGTCCACTGCGCCAGGCTCCAGTACGTGGAGTTCTTCGGCAAGTTCTATGAGGAAGGCGGCCGAGCCTTCAAGCCTTTGCAGTACAAGACCAAACACGTGCAGATATCAAAGTGATTACAATAGGAGGATAACAACATGTTGGAACTCATCAAGGCAAATCTGGGTCTCATCCTGGCCACGGTCGGCGCCGTCGTCGCCGCAGCCGGCGGCATCCTGGGCAGCGCCATCGGCGTGGGCATCGCGGGCGAAGCCGCCGCGGGTCTGGTCTCCGAGCAGCCCGAGCGCTTCGGCAACGCCCTCGTGCTGCAGCTGCTCCCCGGCACCCAGGGCATCTACGGCCTGGTGGTGGCGGTGTTCATCGCCATGCGCGCGGGCCTGCTTCCCGGCGGCGCCGTGGAGGTGGCGGTCTCTCAGGGCTGGCAGCTGTTCTTCGCCGCGTTCCCCATGGCCTTGGGCGGCCTCGTATCCGCCATCCATCAGGCCCGGGTCGCTGCGGCTGGCATCAACGCCATCGGCAAGCGGGCGGAGGAGTTCGGTCACTGCATGCTGATGGCCATCATGGTCGAGACCTACGCCATCTTCTCCCTGCTCATTTCCATGCTGCTGATCTTCGGCGTCCAGCTGTGAGGAAGCACCCATGGAGAATCCGGGAAATCGCGCGGACAAACTGATCGAGCGCATCCTGGGCGAGGCCGAAAACGACGCTTCGGCGGCCCGGAACAAGGCGGAGGAAAGCTGCCGCGCCGTTCAGGCTGACTGCGAAAAAAGAATTGCTGAGCGGGCTCAAATCGCCGCTGCCGGCCGGGAGACAGCCGTCAAGGGCGTGCTGGACGGGGCGCGGACCCGGGCTGAGCTGGACGGGCGCAAGGAGACGCTGAGCGTGCGCCGGCGCATCCTGGACGAAGCCTTTGCCGCCGCCGCCAAGGAGCTCAACGCCCTCTTAGGTCCCCGTCGGGAAGCGATCCTGCTGTCCCTGCTCAAGAAGGAGGCGGCCTCCGGCGACGTGGTGATGCCGGCCAAAGGGGATCGAGCCCTCATTGCCGGGCTCCTGCCCCAAATCCCCCTCAAGCTGACCCTCAGTGAGAAGGACGCCCCATGTGAAGGCGGGTTCCTGCTCATGGGCGGCAGCTATGAGAAGGACTGCTCCTTGAACGCGCTCATGGCCGAGCTGCGCTTGTCCGA
The DNA here is from genome assembly GCA_902802575.1 of uncultured Eubacteriales bacterium. Classification (GTDB taxonomy): domain Bacteria; phylum Bacillota; class Clostridia; order Christensenellales; family CAG-138; genus RUG472. The sequence goes on from CADCMN010000066.1 coordinate 6,269, forward strand.
AGAGACCAACGCGGCCCGCATACTGTTCCGTTAACTAAGGGAGGCGACCCTATGGCACAAAAAAGCTACGCATACGCCTGTGCCCGCGTCAGCGCGCTCTCAAAGCGTCTGCTGGACGACACGGCCCTCAAGCGCATGACGGAAGGGTCCATGGGCGACGCGCTGCGCATTCTGATCGACGATCGCTACGGCAACCTGCCCGACGCCGGCGAGGGCGACGGGGAGAAGATGATCGAACGGGAGCTGATCGCCATGCGGGAGGAGATCAAGAGCCTGTCCCCCGAACCGGCGATCACGGACCTGTTCCTGCTCCAATCCGACGTCATGAACCTGAAGACCCTCATCAAGGCCCGGCTCCTCGATCAGAAGGACGTCACCTGGCAGGCGGGGGGGCTCTATGAGCGGGAGGCGCTGGAGAAGGCCGTCAGCGAGCAGGACTATTCCCTCCTGCCGGCGGACATGGTCCCGGAGCTCACCGCTCTGGAGAAGCGGCTGGCGACCAGCGTGGAGCCTCAGCTCATCAGCATCGCCCTTGATCGCGCCTATCTTCGCCATGCCCTGAAGACGACGGAAAAGAACAAGGCTTTTTCCCACTACTTCAAGGCCAAGGCCGACTTCGACAACGTCCTCACCTTCCTGCGGGTCCGCGCCATGGGCGGCGGCCGCGGCATGCTGCGGGACGTGCTGCTGGTGGAAGGGGGCATCCCTTTCAAAGCCTTTTATGAGGGATACGATCTCTCGGTGGAAGGCTTCGGCAAGATCGTGGAAAGCTCCGTCTGTCGGCGTCCCCTGGCGGCAGCCCTGGACCATATGTACGGGACCGGCAACATCGGCGAGGTGGAGAAGGCCAGGGACAACTATCTGATGTCGCTGATCGCCGCCCATCGGCACGACGCCATGAGCCTGTATCCCGTGGTGGGCTACATCCTGGCCAAGGAGCGGGAGGCCCAGAACGTGCGGCTCATTCTGACAGTGAAGCGCAACGGACTCAATGAGAGCGTGATCGCGGAAAGGCTGGTGAAGCTCTATGGCTAAGGCAAAGGTGGCCGTCATCGGCGACAAGGATTCCGTCATGCTCTTCAAAGCCGTGGGCATCGACGTGTTCTACGAGACCGATGGCGAAAAGGCCAATCGCCAGATCAAGCAGCTCGCCAGGGAAGGCTACGGGGTGATCTACCTCACCGAGACGTTGTACCCCCTGTGCGCGGACGCCGTCGAGACCTTTCAAACCGAACCCTATCCCGCCATCATCCCCATCCCGGACGTCCATGGCTCCCAAGGCACGGGCATCCGGAACCTGAAGGAGTACGTGGAAACGGCTGTAGGCGTGGATATTCTATTCAATAATTAAAGAGAGGCAAACCATATGCAAGGTACGATCGTAAAAGTTTCAGGGCCCCTCATCGTGGCAAGCGGCATGGCGGACGTGCAGATGTTCGACGTGGTCCGTGTCGAAGCAGCAGTTGATCGGCGAAATCATTGAGCTTCGGGGAGATCGGGCCTCCATCCAGGTCTATGAGGAGACCGGCGGCATCGGCCCCGGGGAGCCCGTGTTCACCACCGGCGCGCCCCTGTCCGTGGAGCTGGGCCCGGGCCTCATCGAGTCCATCTACGACGGCATCCAGCGGCCCCTGACCAAGATCCGGGAGCAGGCGGGGGACAGGATCCCTCGCGGCGTCATGGTGGACGCTTTGGACCATGAGAAGCTGTGGGCCTTCACGCCCGTGGCCAAGGTGGGCGACGAGCTCACCGCCGGCGACGTGCTGGGCACCGTCCAGGAGACGGAGATCGTCACCCACAAGATCATGGTGCCCCCCGGCGTGTCCGGCAGGCTCACCTGGATCTTCGAGGGCGAGGCCAACATCGTCACCCCCATCGCCAAGCTGGAGAAGGACGGCAAGGAAGTGGAGCTGCCCATGCTCCAGCGCTGGCCCGTGCGCCGGGGCCGTCCCTATAAGGAGAAGCTGCCCCCCACGGAGCCCATGGTCACCGGCCAACGGGTCATCGACACCCTCTTCCCGGTCGCCAAGGGCGGCGTGGCCGCCGTGCCCGGCCCCTTCGGCAGCGGCAAGACCGTGGTCCAGCACCAGCTGGCCAAGTGGTCCGACGCGGACATCATCGTCTAC
>CADCMN010000067.1 GCA_902802575.1 uncultured Eubacteriales bacterium
CACGAAGGTGCAGTCCGCCTTGGTCTGGCCGTCCATAGCCTCCCAGTCCTCGGCTCCGTTGGCCAGCTTATACCACTGATACTTCAGGTTCGGGCCCGTAGCCTTCACGCTGATCTTGGTCTTGGTGCCGCTCTTCACCGTCATCGTCACCTTGGGATGGGTCTTGATCACCGGCGGCTGGGGCGTCACCGTCAGGGTGACGATGTCTGAATCGATATGATTCCCGATCATGTTTTCGACCCGACAATAATACTGGGAACCGTTGTTGGCCCTGGCGCCCACCACACTCAGCGTTGCCCGGGTCTCACCGTCCATCAAGGTCCACGCCTCATTCTCATCGAGACGGGTGTACCACTGATAGCTGACCTCCGTCTGTTTCATCCTGATGCTGAACGTGCCCCTTACGCCGCTCTTCACCGTGACGTTCCTGGGCTGGGTGAGGATGGTCAGCGCCGGCTCCACAAAGTGCCAGGTGGCGTCGTTCAGCGGACCGTTGCTGCTGCGGATGAGCATGTTTTCCTTCTGCTCTCGGGTGCCAAGATAGTACACATCCCTGAGATTGCTGCAGCGGAGGAACGCGCTGTTGTCGATCTCGTGAACACGGGCGGGGAGGGTGATGGACGCAAGATTCGTGCAGTCCATGAACATCTGCTGGGCCACGGCGGTCATTTTCGCCGTATTCGCAGGCTCCGGCCAAACGAAGGAAGTGAGGCCGGTGCAACCCGAAAACGCCCCTTCGCCGATGATCTCCACGCTGTTGGGCACATCGATTGTGGTGAGCCCCGTGCAGCCGCTGAACGCATCTTGGCCAATGCTGGTTAGGCTGCCGGGAAAGGTGATATGCGTCAAGTCGGTGCATTCGCTAAACGCATAGCTGCCTGCGATGGCGGTGACGGTGCCGGGGATTTCGATGCCGGTGATCTTCGTGCCGCAGAAGGCGCGGCCGCCGATGGTGGTGAGGCCGACCGGCAGCTCGACGCTGGTGATTCGGTTCATATAGGCTTCCCACGGCGTGTTGGAGTAGGACCAATCCCACATGTCTCCGGTGCCGGTGATGGTCAGCTTCCCGGCGGTATCGTCGAAAGACCATGCGAGGTTATCGCCGCAGGCGCCGTCCGCACGGGCGGCGGCAGGCAGGAGCACCAGCAAAAACGCCAGACAAAGCAACAGGGACAGAACTCTCTTTTTCATACTATCCAATCCTTCCCCGTTCGATTTCGGATCATGGCGCACCCTTCCATTCAGGCATGCCTTACGCCATTTGGATGATATCAATCCGCCCATTTTGTGTCAACGGATTTGGCTTAAGCGGTAGTAAATATGTCTCGAACGGTCATCTATGATATAAAACGATCCCCGGCAAAGAGCCGGGGATCCATGCTGTGTCGGCAGATCAGTATTCGATGGGAAAGTCTTTTATAACGGTGAAGTTTGCGTGAAGGAGTTTTTGGACGATATGCGCCTGGACCGTGCCGTGCTCAGGGCAGGAGGCGGGCCGGGGGATCACCAGGGCATAGGCATACAGCATGCCCTCATCGTAGACGGTCTCCGTTTTTTCCAGGTGCCAGCCGTCGCCGGAAAGCGTCTCCCCATTCACAGACAGGGTCACGTACACGTCCCCGGGCTGCAGCTCCCCGCTCTCCCCGTAGCGTATGTTCAGCTCACCGTAGGGCGATGGATCTATGCGGACTACGAAACAGTCCGGGTAGGTGGTCCGCTCCAGGAATGTGTACAGGAAGTCCTCCTCGGGGTCCTTAAGATCGTAGCGGGCGCTGACCTACAGCTCGTCGGCGGCCTCCGCCTGCTCCGTGAAGGTCTGCTCGCCGTCGTCGGTACGGGCGGTGTAGACGACCTCCAATATGGGATCGGGCTCATAGCCGGCCATCAGCCGATCGAAATGACGGTGCGCATACTCGGTTTGTGAAAGATCGAAGTCTTCCAGCACGAAGATGCCTTTCGCCAAGTCTTCATCCGTGAGGGAGTATTCCCAGACCGTTTCCTCCAGGATCGGATCGTACAATCGCACGGAAACAGATTCCATCTTCTCCCGCGCCTCCAGGGCCACCACGACATGATATACCTGGGAGGTGCGGTAAAACGTGAGCCGAACGGCGGGAGATTGCCCGGGCGTGGGCTTTGGCGTGTCGGTCGGCACGGAAGATGGGGTCCCATCCCCTGGGGGCACGGGACTGGGGGACGGCGTATGATCCGGCGTGGACGACGGCGCAGCGGCAACGGACGTTGCAGAAGCCGGCGTCGGGGACACAAAGGGTTCCAGAATGACTTTTTCCGTATTGCCGAACATAGCCACGGTGGAGAGCAGGCCCGCCGCCAAAGCGGCCGCCAGCCAGTGATACTTCTTTTTCTTCTTTGCAGAAGGCGCGCCCTCCCCACCGCTGCCGAATTCAGGAGGCAGCGGCGCAGACTGGGCCGCCGGAAGGGGGAATTCCTCCGGAGGACGATAGTATTCGCCGTCGTTCTGAAGAAGAGGCATGGCGGTTTACTTGCTGTGGACGTCCACCTGGGGGAAGGGGCACTCCACGCCCAGCCTGCGGAAGCCCAGCCACAGATCCCTGTTCAGGATGCGGGCGCCGGAATAGATATCCTTTTCCGCCACCTCCACCACGAATCGCAGAAGAACGGACGAATCCGCCAGCTGCTGGACCCCCAGATACCGGGGCACCGACCGCATCACGTCTTTGCGCTGTTCGAAGATCTCCTCCAGCAGGCCGGGGAGCTTGGCTTCCAAAGCCTCCAGGTCCGTCTCATAGGGGATAGCGATATCGCTGACCGCCCGGGAGATGTTGTCGGAGCGGTTCAGAATGTTCTTCATCTCGGAGTTGTTGATGATCTTGATGTTGTCGCCGGCGTCCACAATGGAGGTGGTGCGGATGCCGATGGCCTTCACCGTGCCGCGAAAACCGTTGACCTCCACGATGTCGCCCACGTTGTACTGGTTCTCAAAGAGCAGGAAGAGGCCCGTGACCATGTCGGCCACCAAACTCTCCGCCCCGAAGCCCACGATCAGGGCCACGATCCCCACGCTGGCCACGATAGCGTTCACGTTCACCCCCAGGATGGAGAGCCCCCAGCAGAGGATCACCAGGGCCGCCACATACCGGATCAGGCTGGACAGAAGGGATACAAAAGTCAGGCTCTTGCGCTCCTTGGGCTTGACAAAGCTCAGCACAAGCCGCAGGACGCGAGCGGCAAACAGGACCAACGCCGCCATGGCCAGCACCTCGATGACAGGATGGGCAAAGAGGAAGCGATTCACCGCTGCCAGAGCGGCGAAGGCCGCCAGGAATGCGAGCAGGGATTTCCAGTTCTTCATGGGGGATCTCCTTTCAAGGGGAACGGATCGCCAGCAAAACGGCTCCGAACTTCCTTGATGTATTCATACCATTCCTTGACCCTTCTGTCAAGAAAAACACAAAAGGAAGAAAAAGCCTTACAGACGGGCGGTTTTGCGAACCGTCCCTCCGTCGTGAACGTCAGAAGCAGCGCAACTGTATGCCCCTGGCGTCGCGCGGGAGAATCTTCCAGCCGTATCGGGGCGATCCATGCATAGCAGAAACGGAAAGGAGAAAAAATCAGCGGGCGTAGGTCTTGACCAGGTGTAGGGCGATCTCGACGCAGAGGTCCATCTCCTCCACGCAGACGTGCTCAAAGGGCCCGTGGAAGGCGTAGCCGCCGGTGCCCAGATTGGGGCACGGCAGGCCCATGAAGGACAGGGTGGCACCGTCGGTGCCGCCGCGGATGGGCTGGATAAGGGGCTTGACGCCCGCGGCCTCGCAGGCGGCCACGGCGTTCTCGATGAGGTGATAGTTGTCGGGGCGGATCTTCTCCACCATATTCCGATACTGGTCCCGGATCGCAAGCTCGCAGACGCCCTCGCCGTACTTCTCGTTGAGGAAGGCCGCGACCTGCCGCAGCGTGGCCTTGCGGCTGTTGAACCGCTCGGCGCTGTGGTCCCGAACGATGTAGGACAGGGTGGCCTTCTCCACGCTGCCCTCCATATTGGTCAGATGGAAGAAGCCCTCGTACATGTCCGTATGCTCGGGCCGCTCCGCCCCGGGCAGCAGGGCGTTGAACGCCATGGCCACCTGGAGGGCGTTTATCATCACGTTTTTGGCGGAACCGGGATGGACGTTCCGACCGTGGATGGTGACCCTGGCCGCGCAGGCGTTGAAGTTTTCGAACTCGATCTCCCCCGCCTTGCCTCCGTCCAGGGTGTAGGCAAAATCGCAGCCGAAGCCCTTCACGTCGAAGCCGTCGGGGCCGTGGCCGACCTCTTCATCCGGCGTGAACGCCACGCCGATGAAGCCGTGGGGGATATCGCTCTGCTGCAGTTTCTCCACCAGGGTCATGATCTCCGCCACGCCCGCCTTGTCGTCGCCGCCCAAAACGGTGGTGCCGTCGGTGGTGATGAGGGTCTTGCCCTTCAGGTCCAGCAGGCTGGGAAAATCCCGGGGAGACAGGATGCGGCCGGAGTCACCCAGAGGGATGTCGCCGCCGTCGTAATCATGGACCAACGTGGGCTTCACGTTCTCCCCGGAGAAGTCGGGCACCGTGTCCATGTGGGCGATGAAGCCCAGCCTGGGCGCGTTCTCATAGCCCGGCGTGGCGGGCAGGGAGCCGTAGACATAGCATTTGTCGCTGACCCGGGCGTCGGCAACGCCCAGCTCCTTCAGCTCCCGGACCAGAAGATTAGCCAGGTCGAACTGCCGCTCGGTGGAGGGGTTCCTGACGAAATCCTCGCTGCTGGCCGTGTGAATCTTCGCGTAGGTGATGAGACGTTCGTAAGCGCGCATAGGGTCCTCCTTATTGGATCTTGGTCATGTCGCAGCCGTCCAGCCATTTGGCCGCCGCCTCGCAGGCGGCCTTCAGCCCCTCTGGTTCAAAGGGATCGTTGAGGCCGGCGGCGGCCACCAGCTCCCGATAGGTCCGGGTGCCGGCCAGCTTGACGAGCTCATAGTACCGCTTCCAGGCGTCCTCCCTGTCCGCCTGCATGAGCGCCCAGAACTGGAGCGCCACGGACTGGGCCAGGCAGTAGTCGATGTAATAGAAGGGCGCTTCATAAATGTGGCTCTGGCGCTGCCAGGCCTTCCCCTCGCCCCAGAAGGGCATGTCGCCCAATCTGATCCAGGGCATATAGATCTTCGTCAGCTCCGCCCACTTCTCATGGCGCTGCTCGGGGGTCAAATCCGGCTGCTCATAGACGATGTGCTGGAAGTGGTCCACCATGGTGCCGTAGGGCAGGAAGGTCAGGGCCCCCGCCAGATGGGAATAGCGGTACTTGTCCGCCTGATCGCCGAAGAAGTCCTCCGCCCAGGGCCAGGCGAAGAATTCCATGCTCATGGAGTGGATCTCGCAGCTCTCCAACGTGGGGCTCTGAAGCTCCATGGGGAAGATATCCCGGGCGGTGTAGCCCGCGAAGGCGTGGCCGCCCTCATGGGTCAGCACCTCCACATCCCCCTGGGTGCCGTTGAAGTTGGCGAAGATGAAGGGGACCTTGTAGTCGGGGATGCCGGCGCAGTAGCCGCCCCCTTCCTTGCCCTTGCGGCTGAGCACGTCCATGAGCTCGTTCTTGAACATGACGTCGATGAAGGCGGCCGCCTCGGGGGACAGCTCATGATAGAACTTCTTCCCCGCCGCCAGGATGTCGTCCGCCGTGCCCTGGGGTTTGGGGTTGCCGGTGAGGAACATGGGGGCGGTGTCGGCGTAGCTCAGAGGATAGGATACGCCCAGCCGATCCGCCTGCTCCCGGAAGAGCCGATCCGCCACGGGCACCACATAGTCGACGATGGCCTGGCGGAACTTCTTCACGTCCGCCTCGGTGTAGCAGTTGCGGTCCATGCGGTCGTACCCCAGGGGCACGAAGTTCTCATAGCCCAAGGCCCGCCCCATCTTGGTGCGCAGCGCCGTGAGCTTGTCGTAGATGTCATCGAGCTCCGCCTGGTGCTCCGTATAAAAGCCCGCCTGGGCCAGCCACGCTTTTTGGCGCATGGCCGGGTCGATACTCTCCTTGTAGGGACCCAGCTGAGCCAGATTCAGCACCTGGCCCTCGAAGGGGATCTGAGCGGAGGCGATGAGCTTTCCGTAAGCGGTGGTGAGCTTGTTCTCCTCCTGCATGTCCGGGATCAGCTTGGGATCGAAGGAACGGAGCTGGATCTCCATGTTGACGAACAGCAGCTTTCCGTATTTCTTCTCGAACTCGGGCCGCCAGGAGGAATGGTACAGCTCCAGCTGCGCTCCCTGCTGAAGCTCCTGCAGATGGGGCATGGCTTCGTCCAAATACTCCTTTTCCGCCGCATAGAAAGGGTCTTCGGTGTCCACCGAATGGCGGATAAAGCAAAGCGTTACGGCGGTCTCCACCCCGGAAAACACCTTTTCCAAGGCGGCAAAGGCCTTGTCCGCTTCGCCAAAACTGCGGGCGTTTTTCAGCTCCTCCGTGTGCTCCTCGATCTTCTCTCGAATAAAGTCAAGATCCGGGCGAACATAGGGCATGTCAGAAAACAGCATGAGCATTCCTCCTTATCAGACAGATAACAGCAGTATACACCCTTCGCGAAATAATGACAAGTTCTTGCAAAAAACCGCAAGCTTGTATATAATGTGCTGTATATTTGGGGAGGTATGGTACATGCAGCGCATCGGTTTTGACCACGACCAATATGTGAAGCTCCAATCCGAACACATCCGCCAGCGCATCTGCTCCTTTGGCGGCAAGCTCTATTTGGAGTTCGGCGGCAAACTCTTCGACGACTATCACGCGTCCCGGGTCCTGCCCGGATTCCAGCCCGACAGCAAGATGCAGATGCTCCGGTCCCTCAGCGACCAGGTGGAGATCATCATCGTCATCAACGCTTCCGACATCGAGAAAAACAAGGTGCGCAGCGATCTTGGGATCACCTACGACCAGGACGTGCTGCGGCTCATCGACATCTTCCGGGACTTCGGCCTCTATGTGGGGAGCGTGGTCATCACTCGCTACGCCCGGCAGCGGGCCGCCGTCAACTTCTCCAACCGGCTGGAAGCTTTGGGCGTCAAGTGCTATCACCACTACTCCATCCCCGGCTACCCCGCCGACGCCCAGCTCATCATGAGCGACCAGGGCTGCGGCAAGAACGACTATGTGGAGACCAGCCGTCCCCTGGTGGTGGTCACCGCTCCCGGTCCCGGCAGCGGCAAGATGGCCACCTGCATCTCCCAGCTCTACCATGAAAACCTGCGGGGCGTGAAGGCGGGCTATGCCAAGTTCGAGACCTTCCCCATCTGGAATCTGCCCCTCAACCACCCGGTGAACCTGGCCTATGAGGCCGCCACCACGGATCTTAGCGACGTGAACATGGTGGACCCCTTCCATCTGGAGGCCTACGGCAAGATCGCCGTCAACTACAACCGGGACATCGAGATCTTCCCCGTGCTCAACGCCATGTTCGAGCAGATCTACGGGCAGTCCCCCTACAAGTCCCCCACGGACATGGGCGTGAACATGGCGGGCTTCTGCATCAGCGACGACGAGGCGGTCCGCTTCGCCGCCCAGCAGGAGATCA
>CADCMN010000068.1 GCA_902802575.1 uncultured Eubacteriales bacterium
GAGGGACATGTTCACGTGCATGCCGCTGCCGTTGATGCCGAAGACGGGCTTGGGCATGAAGGTGGCGTGGAGGCCGTGGGCCTGGGCGATGGTCTTCACTGCCATGCGGAAGGTGCTGATGTTGTCGGCGGCGGTCAGTGCGTCGGCGTACTTGAAGTCGATCTCGTGCTGGCCCTCGGCCACCTCGTGATGGCTGGCCTCGATCTCAAAGCCCATCTCCTCCAGCATGAGGCAGATCTCCCGCCGCACGTCCCCGCCATGGTCGATGGGGGCCATGTCGAAGTAGCTGGCGGCGTCGGCGGTCCGGGTGGTGGGCAGGCCCTTCTCATCGGTCTCAAAGAGGAAGAACTCCATCTCCGGCCCCACGTTGAAGGTGTAGCCCAGCTGTTCCGCCCGCTCCAGGGCCCGCCGGAGCACGTATCGGGGGTCGCCCACGAAGGGGGTGCCGTCGGGATTGTATACGTTGCAGATGAGGCGAGCGGTCTTCCGCTTGGCGGGCATCCAGGGCAGCACCGCGAAGGTGGAAAGGTCCGGGTGCAGGTACTGGTCGCTCTCATGGATGCGGGTGAAGCCCTCGATGGAGCTGCCGTCGATCATGATCTGGTCGTTGACCACCTTCTCGATCTGGGAGCTGGTCACGGCCACGTTCTTGAGCTGGCCGAAAATGTCGGTGAACTGGAGGCGGATGAATTCGATATCCTCTTCATTGACGATGCGCACGATGTCTTCCTTGGTGTATTTCATGGGGATGCTCCTTTCTGATCTGGCGATTTAGTCTTTGTGTTGTGCATGGTCCTGGGCCGCTTCCACCAACCCTAAGAACAGGGGATGGGGCTTGGTGGGCCGGCTCTTGAATTCGGGATGGTACTGGACCCCCACGAAGAAGGGCCGCTCCGTGAGCTCCGCCGCCTCCACCAGCCGCCCGTCCGGGGACAGGCCTGAGAAGGTGAGTCCGGCGTCCAAAAGCTGCTGTCGGAATTCGTTGTTGAGCTCGTACCGGTGCCGGTGACGCTCGGCGATGGCGTCCAGGGCGTAATACTTATGGAGCGTGGTGCCGGGCTGGACCTCGCAGGGGTAGCTTCCCAGCCGCAGCGTGCCGCCCTTATCCACCTCGTCGCTCTGGCCCGGCATGAAGTCGATGACCTTGTGGGCGCTCTCCGGGTCGAACTCCCCGGAGTTGGCGTCCTGCCAGCCCACCACGTTCCGGGCGTACTCGATGCACATGACCTGCATGCCTAAGCATATGCCCAGATACGGCAAATCTCCCTCCCGGGCGCAGCGGACCGCCTCGATCATGCCCTCGATGCCCCGGCTGCCGAAGCCCCCGGGCACCAGCACCCCGTCCACACCCGCCAGGTCCGTCGGGACGAAGGCTTCCGAGTCGATCCAGCGGATCCTGACCTGGACGCCCCGGGCGTACCCGGCGTGGTGCAGGGCCTCCACGATGGAGAGATAGGCGTCGTGGAGCTGGGTATACTTGCCCACCAGGGCGATGGTCACCTCCTCATGGGAGGCATGGATGCGGTCCACCATCGCCCGCCAGGAGGAGAGGTCGATGTCCCGGGCGGGCAAGTCCAGTTTTCGGCAGACGATCTCGGAGAAATGCGCCTGCTCCAGATACAGGGGGGCTTCGTAGAGCACGGGCAGCGTCAGATTCTCGATGACCGCCGCCCGGTCCACGTTGCAGAAATTCGAGATCTTGTCGAAGATGCTTTCATCCAGAATGGGCTCGTCGGTGCGGAGCACGATGATATCCGGGAAGATGCCCATGCCCTGGAGCTCCTTCACGGAGTGCTGGGTGGGCTTCGATTTATGCTCGCCGCTGGCCTTCAGGTAGGGCACCAAGGTCACGTGGATGTAGAGGGCGTTGTTGCGGCCCACCTCCCGGCCCACCTGGCGGATGGCCTCCAAAAAGGGCTGGCTCTCGATATCGCCGATGGTGCCGCCGATCTCGGTGATGACGATGTCCGCGTCGCTGTGCTCCCCACGGTCTTGCCCAGATACCCGCCCTGGCGCTCCCGCCGAAGGACGTTCGCAAACACCTTGCCGGTGGTCAGATTGGAATACCGGTTCAGATCCTCGTCGATGAACCGCTCGTAGTGACCCAGATCGAGATCGGTCTCCGCCCCGTCCTCGGTGACGTAGACCTCCCCGTGCTGATAGGGACTCATGGTGCCCGGGTCCACGTTGATGTAGGGGTCCAGCTTCTGGGACGCCACCTTGTATCCCCGGGCCTTCAGCAGCCGCCCCAAGGAGGCCGCGGTGATGCCCTTGCCCAGGCCCGAGACCACGCCGCCGGTCACGAAAATGTGCTTCATCCAGCTCTCCTTCTCCCCGTCATAAAAGGGGAAGGGCGCCTGTCCGCGGGGAGTTTCCCCTACGGACGGACGCCCTTGCGTTCATCGCTTCTGTGCCGCAAATGGCACGCTTCTTTGGTTGTCCGTCTCGGCGTCCGCCGGGACAATATATTATATACAAACAACATAGGGCACAGTATAGCAGGCCTCTTCTCCTTTGTCAACCCCTTTTTTCGGAAAAACCATCGGCACAGGTCCTGAAAAACAGTTGTAACGCAAAAGTGCTATATGATATACTACGCGTATCCGTTGAAGTGGGAGGCAGCCGTGATCTACGTATTGGAAGACGATCAGGACATCCGAGCCCTGGAGGTGTACCTGCTTAAAAGCGCAGGATATGAGGTGGCGGAATTCTCCGCCGGCCCTGCCTTCGAAGCGGCCGTGGCGGAACAGGCGCCGGAGCTGGTGGTCCTGGATATCATGCTGCCCGGCGTGGACGGCCTCAGCTTGCTGCGCCGGCTCAGGACCGACCCCCGCACCGCTCATGTGCCGGTGATGCTGGTCACGGCCAAGACCGCCGAGCTGGACAAGGTGGAGGGATTGGAGACCGGCGCGGACGATTATTTGGGCAAGCCCTTCGGCGTCATGGAGTTCAACGCCCGGGTGAAGGCCCTGCTGCGCCGCTCGAATCAGAAGCCCCAGGAGGCGTTCATCGTTTGCGGTCCCCTTGTGATGGACGACGCCCGTCGGAAGCTGACGGTAGACGGCGCGTCCGTGCTCCTCACCTATAAGGAATATGAACTGCTGCGGCTCCTCATGGTGAACCGGGGCATCGTGCTCCGGCGGGAGCTGATCCTGAACAAGGTTTGGGGCTACGACTACGAGGGCGAGACCCGCACCATCGACATGCACATCAAGCAGCTCCGCCACAAGCTGTCTCCCTACGGGGATCTCATCAAGACCGTCCACAACGTGGGCTATCAGCTGGAGCTGCCGTAAGCTATGGAATGGCGTATTCGACGAGGATTGATCCTCATGGGCCTGTTTTCCGCCATATTGGCCTTTGCCCTGGCGCTCATGGCCGTATACGGCATGTTCGTCCGGCAGGTGGAGAAGGATGTGCAGCTCACGGCGCAGACCGTGTCCATCGCCTATGAGGACATGGACACCATCTTTGATCTGTCCCGCTATGCCACGGAGGGTCTGCGCATCACCCTGATCGAGCCCTCCGGCGCCGTGCTCTATGAGAGCGGCGAGGATGCGGACGCCATGGTGAACCAATCGGAGCTGCCGGAAGTCCGCTCCGCCATGGAAACAGGCACGGGCCAAAGCATGCGCCCGGCCCAGGACACGGACGAGAACAAGTATTTCTACGCCATGCGCCTGAGGGACGGGAACATCCTCAGAGTATCCATGGCTTCCTCCAACATGTTCAGCCTGTTTTTGAAGGCCTATACCGGCTGGGCCATCCTCATCATCAGCATCGTGATCGTCCTTTCCGTGGCGGTGGCCACCCTCATCACCCGGCGGATGGTGGCGCCGCTCAAGTCCCTGGCCGCGGAGATCGACACGGTGGACCTGTCTCCCCGGTCCGGCCGGGTGTACCGGGAGCTCCTGCCCTTCATCCAGGAGCTGCGGCAGAACCGAAGGGAAAAGGACCGTCTGGCGGCGGAGCGGCTGCGCATGGCGGAGCTGTGGCGCACCTATTCCATGGACATCTCCCACGAGCTCAAAACGCCCCTCACCTCCATCTCCGGCTATGCGGAGATCATGAAGGGCGGCAATGTGGACCCGGAAACGGGCAAACGGTTCTCCGAAGCCATCTATCGGGAGGCCCAGCGCATGCGTTCCCTCATCAACGACGTCCTGTACCAGGCGAAGATGGAATCGGACGTGCCCGACACCCTGGAGCAGGTGGACATGCTTTGCGAGGCCAAGGAATGCGCCGACGCCCTTTCCTTTGAAGCCAGCGCCCGAAACGTGACCGTACAGGTGACGGGAGAAAGCTGGCAGCTCACGGCGGATCACGAATGGATCGACAGCATCTACATCAACCTGATCGCCAACGCCATCCACTACAACGTACCCCAAGGATCTGTGCAGGTCCGGGTCTATCCATCCTTCGTGGAGGTATCGGACACGGGCATCGGCATCCCCCAGGAGGATATCCCCCACCTGTTCGAGCGGTTCTATCGGGTGGACAAGTCACGATCCCGGGAGACCGGAGGGACGGGCCTCGGGCTGCCCATCGTGAAGACCATCGCCGACCGATACGGGGCCACGATCCACGTGGACAGCGTCGTGGGTCGGGGGACGACCATCCGTATCGACTTTTCCCTCATCTGACGCCGCAAAAAGGACGGCGACTTTACACAGAAATTACATTTCCCACACTTCGTTCATACATGGGCCTTTTACAATGAATGCAGGAATCAAAATGAATTCCTGCATTTTTAGTTTGTCAAGGAGGAACCCATTCATGAAGAAGCTGCTTGCCATCCTGCTGGTCCTGTGTATGGTCCTTGCCGCCGCTGCCTGCGGCAGCAAGGAGGCCGCCGCGCCCGCTGCGGACACCAAGACCGACGCCGCGCCCGCTGCCGCTGAGACCCTGAAGGACAAGGCCGCCAAGGTCAACCGGAAGGATCAGTTCATCACCGTCCTCACCGGTCCCACCTCCGGCATCTACTATCCCATCGGCGGCGCTTTCGCCACCGCCCTGCAGAACTACGGCTACACCACCTCCGCCACCGCCACCGGCGCCACCGCGGAGAACATCAACGCCATCCTGACCAACCAGGGCGAGCTGGCCGTGGCCATGTCCGACTCCGTGCTGCAGGCCACCGGCGCCTGGGGCGCCTACGAGGGCAAGGAGAAGGCCGACCTCCGATTCATGATGAGCCTCTGGCCCAACTACGTCCAGATCGTCACCACCGAGGATTCCGGCATCAAGAAGTTTGAGGACATCAAGGGCCACAAGGTGGGCGTGGGCGCCCCCAACTCCGGCGTGGAGCTGAACGCCCGCATGATCTTTGAAGCCTACGGCATGAGCTACAGCGACTGCCAGGTGGACTACCTCAACTACGGCGAAGCCATCGAGCAGATGAAGAACGGCCAGTGCGACGTGGCCTTCGTCACCTCGGGTCTGGGCAACGCCACCATCACGGAGCTGGGCGTCACCAAAAAGATCGTCTTTATCCCCGTGGAGGGCGACGCCTTGAAGCGGCTGTGCGAGAAGTATCCCTGCTACTTTGAGGGCACCATCCCCGGCGACACCTACGGCACCGGCGTGGACACCACCACCGCCGCCGTCATGAACATCCTGCTGGTGAGCAAATCCCTGCCCGACGAGGTGGTCTACGACATGCTGGTGGGTATCTTCGATCAGGAGCTGGCCACCATCCAGGGCTCTCACAAGACCGCCAAGGCCAACATTTCCCTGGAGCAGGCCCTGCGGGTGGTGCCCATCAAGGTCCATCCCGGCGCCAAGGCCTTCTATGAGGATCGGGGCTTCACCGTGAACGAACCCGCCTCCTAAAGGGAACAGGGCTATGTGCCCAAAGCCTGTCAAGGAGCAGAGGGGGCGTCTCGTCGCTCTCTCTGCCCTGCTTATATTGACGATCCTGCTGCTGGCACTTCTGGTTGCAAACGGAGCCGGGCCCGTGCTGCGGATCAGGGTGGACGCCACGGGGGAAGTCCTCCGGGAGGTCCCTGTGACCGCCGGGGATGAGCTGTACGTGGCCTGGCTCCACTCCCAGGAGAAGATCCCCTGGCACGAGTGGTACACCGTGGAGAAGGATGGGACCCTGACGCTGCACACCATCAGCTTCCCCGCCTTCGGCCCCGGCATCCCCTGCGACAAGGGCGTCCCTCGCGTCCAGGACGGTACCATCTACTATGAGCAGATCGAGGAGTCCTTCCCGCGATTCCGCTGGCTCAATTCCACCTTCACCCGGGAGATCCGTCTCAACGGCGCCCTCATCGCCACCGGCGACGACCTCCCCAACCACACCATCCTCACATTGACTATCGAAAGGAGGGGACTCATCCATGGAAGATAAGGATACCGGCCTGCACGTGGCGGAAGGCGTCATCTCCATCGGCGGCGACGAGCTGACCGAGGAGCAGCAAAACGTCCTGGAGCAGGTGGATCGAGAGTCCAAGACCCGCAAATTTTTAGGCGTCCTGCAGAAGGTCTTTCTGGCCGCCTGCTTCCTCATCGCCCTGTACCACCTGTACACCGCCGCCTTCGGGCCGCCTTTGACATTGAAGCATCGGTCCCTCCACGTGGCCATGATGCTCTCTTTGGCCTTTGCCCTCTACCCCATCGGCAAGATCAAGAACATGAAGAAGATCCCCTGGTACGATTGGATCCTCATCGCCCTGGCCTTCGCCGCCCCCCTCTACATCTGGACCAACTACATGGGCGTGGTGGAACGGGCGGGCAACGCCAATCTGATGGACACCATCATGGCCACTATCCTCATCCTGCTGGTGCTGGAATCCTCCCGCCGGATCTCGGGCTGGGTGTTGCCCACGCTGGCCATCCTGTTCCTGCTCTACGGCCTCTTCGGCCGATATATCCCGGGCATGTTCCGGCACAGGGGCTACGTGTGGAAGGATCTCGTCAACCACCTCTTCGCCAACACCGAGGGCATCTACGGCACCTCTGTGAACGTGGCCTCCAGCTATATCATATTGTTCATCATCTTCGGCTCGGTCATGAGCAAGTGCGGCATGGGGCAGTTCTTCAATGACCTGGCCCTCGCCCTGGCCGGCGCCAGCAAGGGCGGTCCCGCCAAGGTGTCCGTGGTGGCCTCGGGGCTTCTGGGCTCCATCAACGGTTCCGCCGTGGCCAACGTGGTGACCACCGGCACCTTCACCATCCCCCTCATGAAGAAGACGGGCTATACCAAGGAGTTCTCCGGCGCCGTGGAGGCCACGGCCTCCGTGGGCGGTCAGATATTGCCGCCGGTCATGGGCGCGGCAGCCTTCATCATGGCGGAGCTCATGGGCGTCCGGTACTCCATCATCGCCCTGTCCGGCGCCATCCCGGCCCTGCTCTACTATCTGGGCATCATGCTCCAGGTCCATCAGGAGGCCTGCAAGCTGGGCTTAAAGGGCATCAGCAAGGAGAACCTGCCCGCCGTGGGCCAGCTCATGAAGGAGCGAGGCTACCTGATCCTGCCCATCCTGCTGCTCATCTGCATGCTGTTCTTCTCGGGCAAGACGGTCATCTTCTCCGCCTTCTTCACCATCCTCTGCACTTTGGGCCTGCACTTCGTGTCCTGCCTGGTCCGCACGTTGAAGAACAAGGGTTCCCTTTTGGCCTGGTTCAAGCAGATGTGCACCGACTTCTTCAACGCCATGGTGGAGGGCGTGCGCAATACCGTCTCCGTGGCCGTGGCCTGCGCCTGCGTGGGCATCGTGGTGGGCGTCATCAGCAAGACCGGCATGGGCCTCAACATGGCCGCCGCCATCATCAAGATCGGCGATCGGAGCTTGCTCCTCACCCTGTTCTTCACCATGATCACCTGCGTCATCCTGGGCATGGGCGTGCCCAGCATCCCGGCGTACCTTATCACCGCCTCCATCGCCGCCCCCGCCCTGCAGCAGCTGGGCGTGCCGGAGCTGGCGGCCCACTTCTTCGTGTTCTACTTCGCCATGTTCGCCAACCTGACCCCGCCCGTGGCTCTCGCAGCCTTTGCGGCGGCGGGCCTCTCCGGCGGCGACCCCATGAAGACGGGCTTTACGGCGGTGAAGCTGGCGCTGACCGGCTTTTTGATCCCCTTCATGTTCGTCTACTGCCCCCAGCTGCTGCTCATCGACGTGGGCCTTGCGGAGGGCCTGTGGGTCAGCTTCGCGGCGGTGGTGGGCGTGTTCATGCTGGCCATCTCCATCGAGGGCTATTGGCTCCGGCCCATGCCCCTCTGGCTGCGCATCCCCTGCTTTATCGGCGCGCTGTTTTTGATCCACTCCGACTGGAAGACCGACATCGTGGGCTTTGTGGTCCTGGCGGTGGTGGTGCTCTTCACCGTCCTCATGCACAATAAGGAAAAGAAGGCCTCTGTCGCCTGATCCTTCCCCTGGTTTTTTACCATGACCGACCTGGCTCTGCGCCCGGTCGGTCATTGTTGTATTGATCCTCCCGTGCCGGTCCTCTTAAAAAACAGTCGCAAAAGGAGGCCCTTCAGTATCCGGCGCTCCGATTGATGATGCTGCCGTCCACGGCGTTGACGGTCAAAATGTCATCGAAGTCCCACACGGGCAGGAGCCAGAATTCTGAGGAGTCGGGCTTTTTTACCCGCATGTAGGAGAAGCGGATGTTGTGAACGGTCCATTCCTCCGTCATGGGCGGCTCATCCTTCCACAGGGCCGGATCCTCGTCGGAGGTGCCCAGAAAGACGCTGCGAAAGATCTGGACCCGGAAGATGTCCATGACCTTCTCAAAGGGCAGCAGCTGCACGTCCTCGCTGTCCGTGGCGACGATCTCCAGGGGGTTCTGCCAATAGAAGTTGGTCAGCTCCCCCTGCACCACGTTGACGGTGATGCTCTCCTGGTGCGGCCCCTGCTCGTAGGGCACGTGGGTCACCCGCTCCTTCACCCCGTCGGAGCCGGTGCAGGTGTAGCTGTCGGGGTAGGAGGGGATGCCGTCGTAATAGGGGATCAGCCGGAACTGGAAGCTGTCGTACTCGAAGCCCGTCTCGCTGTGGAAGAGCTCGCTTCGAATGTCGTCGTCCACCCCGCACATCAGGTCCGTCCGGGCCTCGGTGAACCCGAGGGCGTTAGCGAAATCCTCCACCATGGCCCACATCTCTTTCTCCCGGTCCGTCCTGGCCACATCTCTTTCTCCCGGTCCGTCCTGGACAGCCGCCCGGGGGAGGGCTGGAAGCTGACGTCGTCGTCCGTGCCGTAGGAGAAGTCCACGCCCCGCTCCCAGGGGGTCACGGAGAGGCCCTGGCCCCCATTGTTCTCCACGCTGAACCGCTCGTCCTCGAAGCGGCCTGTCCAGGGCTGCTGCGGGGGAAAGTCACTGTGCCGCCGCATATCCTTCATCTCGAAGCTGATATATTCCATCAGGTTACAGGTGCGATGGAACTCGTAGTTTTCCGCCTGGCCGGGGCCGTAGCACCCCTCGTCCAGGGCCTTGATCCAGGCCTCGTACAGGCGGACCATGTTGTCGCAATGGTTGTAGATGGCCCTGTCCCTGTTCCCGTCGAAGTAGGGGCCGTCCCCCACCAGCTTCTTTGTCAGGGCTTCCTTCTCCTGGGTGCTGAAGGTTTTGAACCGGACCGTGTACACGGGCACCCGGCTGACCTTGGGCACCTCCACCCGGGCGTCGATATGGACGATCAGCTGGCCCCCGTACACATGGCCGGACAGGTCCTCCCGCACCTCTTCCGGGGCCCCTACCCGCTCCCGAACGGTCCGCTCCGGGGCAGCGCTTGCCTTGGGCGCGGCCACGATCAGCTCCTCCAGCCGTCCCTCGGTCTTGTTCATCACCACATCCGCTTCCGGCGTGGGCTGGCAGCCGGCGAGGAGCAGGAGGGCCAGCAATAAGATCAATACTCGCTTCATTCGTTTCTGCCTCCTTTGCGGGAAGGGCAGACCCTTCCCCTATGGTTCAACAACAGAATACGCCTCATATTCGGACAAACTGTCACAGAGTTGTCATGGAGTTGTAAAAAAGAGTCGGAAACAAAAAAGACCCGCCTTACGGCGGGCCTTGGGTCCAAAGAATTCGTCAGACTGAATGTGTTACAGGGGCATGTTGCCGCGGACACGGCCCTCGCGCTTCTTGTTCTCGAAGAGCTCCAGAGCGTCCAGGATGTAGTCCCTGGTCTCGGCGGGCTCGATGACACAGTCCACATAGCCGTGAGAGGCGGCCACATAGGGCGTGGCGAACTGGGCGGTGTACTCGGCGATCTTCTCCTGGCGGACGGCTTCGGCGGCGGCCTTGGCGGCGGCCTCGTCGTTTCCGGCGGCGATGGCGTTGTCCTTGGCGGCCTTGATGTCCTTGGCGAAGATGATGTTGGCCTTGATGTCCTTGGCGAAGATGATGTTGGCAGCGCCCTCAGCGCCCATGACGGCGATCTCGCTGGTGGGCCAGGCAAGCACCATGTCGGCGCCCAGGTCCTTGGAGCACATGGCGAGGTAGCTGCCACCGTAGGCCTTGCGCATGATGACGGTGATCTTGGGGCTCTCGGCCACGGAGTATACGTAGAGGAGCTTGGCACCGTGGCGGATGATGCCGCCGTACTCCTGGTTGGTGCCGGGGAGGAACCCGGGCACGTCCACCAGGTTGATGAGGGGCAGACCAAAGGCGTCGCACATCTGGATGAACCGGGAGGCCTTGTCGGAGGCGTTGATGTCCAAACACCCGCCCATGATCATGGGCTGGTTGCAGATGAAGCCCACGGACCGGCCACCGATCCGGCCGAAGCCGGTGACGATGTTGGTGGCGTAGTTGGGCTGGAGCTCGAAGAAGCTCTCAGGATCGGCGATCTCGCCGATGACCGTGCGCACG